>NZ_JBZFUL010000001.1:0-448699 GCF_058314515.1 Streptococcus sp. ELY_137 | reverse complement strand
GGGAGCTCTTGTTTGTCAAAGATCCCTCGATCAGCTAAACGATAGAGAGTCCGCATCGAACAAGCAATAACATCAGCGTAAACGCCCTTGATGACATCTAAGCTCCAATCACGTTTCAGATGATCGTCAATGAGCTTTTTCTCAGACTTTGATAATTGTGTTTGTCGACGGCCACAGCGCTTTTTATTCGTTTTGTACTGGTCATAGTATTCATAGGCTGAGTAACCTTCTTTTAGAAAGTGGATGACCTTGTAAATGGTTTGCTTAGATCTCCCTAGAGATTTTGCAATATCACCAACTTTCTTGTTTTCTTGGTAGTAAGCCTCTATCATTACGAGTTCGTTTGTGGTAAGATGGGTGTAGGTCATTTATGGTAGTTCCTCTCAGACAAATGTGGTGTTTATCTGAGCCTAACATAAATGGCTTTTTTCTGTCTAGCTTAATTTTACAAATTGGGAAATATAATGATACTGATGATAATGTATAAATATGATAATAACCTGTGATGAAATGAAATGGCTAATAAATCATTCCTAAATAGCAAATTAACTTGTGTCAAAGGCAGAATATTCGAAAAATATCTTGTCAGTTTTGGCATATTATCCAATGGAAATGTTGTTCCGCTAAAAATAAGCATAACTGTGAATAGAGTTGACGTTATAGCGTGAATAGATTTTACATTTTTAATATAAGAACTTATAAAGAATGCCAGAGAGAAAAAATAAATGGAGGATAATAATAAATCTAAACTAAAGAGCGAGATGTTAAAATTCATATGTCCTTTAATTAAAAATGCTAGTAGCAGCTGTAATAGGATTCCCACTAAAGAAAACAGGCATAAAACAATATAATCAGCCACAATAATGGTCAAAGGGGAGATAGAGGTTGTTTGAAAACGCTTTAAAATCTTATTTTCTCTATTAACCGCCAAATTAATAGTAACACCAAGCAAACCAGCAGCAGCGATTGTCATCCCTAAATTTCCTGGTAGAGTGCTAGATAAAACTCCCTTCCCCTGCAAAATAATCGTACTAATAAACATAATTAAAGGAAATAATACAATAAAAGCAGCCCCCATGGGTTCACGAATAAACGTTTTTAATTCACACATAGTCATCGCTTCAATTTTCTTCATAGCCATATGTCCTCCTCTTCCTATAATGCTAAATCTATTCTGAAAATAGGCACAATTTCAACAAATAACTAAACATTACTACCTATTTGAAATTTACTTTACCATCCCTAATGGTCATAATTTCATCGCAGATATGCTGAATCTCTTCCTTCCTGTGTGATATAAAAATAATTGTTTTACCCTGACGCTTTAACCAATCCATCATCATAAATAGACTGTCTACAGTATTTTTATCAAGCCCGTTTGTTGGCTCATCTAAAAATAAGATGTCAAATTCTTGCAAAATAGCAGTTCCAACTAAAACCCTTTGTTTTTGCCCAAAAGATAAGTCACTGTAATAACTATTAACTTGTTCTTCAAGATTTAACAAGTTTATAATATCATCAGTTCCTGTAGAACCATTTCCTAGAGTTCTAAATAGAGAAAAACACTCTCTTACAGTCAGTCTTTTTGGAAGGGAAACATCTTGCAATACTGCACTACATTTGGTAAAAATATATGATTTATCTCTTGAATAATTTATAACCTTACCAAATAAACTGATACTCCCCTCGTTCCAAGAAATTAGTCCTAACAGACAGCTGATAAGTGTGGACTTCCCCGATCCATTTTCTCCAACAAGCCCATAAATTTTACCCTTTTCTAGTGAAAAACTAGTATCATCAATGACCTTTTTTTCTCCATAAGTCACCGATAAATGTCTTACTTCGATGATATTATCTTCCATTGATTTACTCCTTTTTAGCATGGTCTTTTGGTTATAGGCACCCACAGTTCGATATTAAAATTAGGAACATTGCTATTATAACCAGAGTATAATTCGAAATCGTAACTTTCTGAATGTTTATAACCTTCCTGAGGTAGGAAAGTCCCGATTAAATATGTCCAAGCTTCATGAATATTCGTAGGAATTTCCCCATTTAACTTAACAACAGTATATTTCATCGCTGGAATATCAATAATATCTAAACCTAATCGCTTGGCATAGTCCTCATCGGCAGCTTCCGTGACCTTATAACCAATCATATAGCGGATGCCATTTGTTTTCTCATCTTGAAAAAATAGACCATACAGCTGTTGATCATCTAACCAACTACTTCTACAGGTTAACCTCAACTTGTAACAGAGTTCTTGCCAAATATCAATAGACATCATTTCAGGTCTGATATTTTCACAAATTCCATATATGCGAAAAGCTTCTTTTTGTTCTATCTTAGTTTCAAACTCCCCACCTCTGACTGTTAAAGAAAATCTTAGGGGCTGAGCAATTTGAAACCCGCCCCCTCTTCTAACATCTGTCGGAGAGCAGGCGTGAAAGTTTCTAAATGCATATGAAAAAGCGTCGGAAGAACTGTATCCATATTTCATAGCAATCTGCTTCGAGTTTCTTGAAGTTCTATCGCAGCCTCGCTAAGCCTTCGTGAACGGATGTACTCCCCTAGCGGGATACCGCTTAATATCGAAAATATTCTGGCAAAAACATCATAGGAATAGGAAGTCAGATTATATATGTCTGATTCCTCGATACGTGAATCCAAGTGATTGTCAATATATTCTAACGCCTTATTAAATGTTTGAAGGTCATTCATGATAAACTCCTTAGATCCATTTTTAATTTCGAATACAGTTTAACATAAAAGCTCACTAATTCTTCTATAATTTTTGTTCTAGATTTCTAGGTGTAGTGATCTCTATTAGAAAAAGGAGTAGGAAAGGCCCTAAAAGTTTGGTGGCGTATTCCCGCTCCTGCGTCAAGAACTTATTCTAAAACAGGAATACTGGTCGAGTTTTTTCCCAGCCTCCCTTTAAACTAAGACAGTTATTTTTCACCTCAATCCACTGACTTCAACGCTTCCAACATATCAACATCTCTCAATCGGCGATTAACAACCCAGCCTAGGCATAATAAAATGATGCTAATCGTTATAATGGGCAGGAGGTAAACATCATAATCTACAGCTGTGGGATATCTATTATCTTGACTCATGATAGCGATAATACCCTTGTGTAAGAAATAGCCACCGACAAGACCTAGTCCAATCCCGATGATTGATAGAACAATCGTCTCTCTATAAATATAAAGGGTCACTTCCCTATTGTGAAATCCTAGAACCTTAATCGTTGACAGCTCACGTATACGCTCAGCAACATTAATACTGGTCAAATTATAAAGGATAACAATGGCTAACAAAGCAGAGATAACTGCTAGGGCCGTCACTGAAGCTCTCAAACTTTTAACAGCTGTATTAACTTGATCGATCAGCGAGATGTTTTGAGAGACAGCCGACACACCATTTATCGCTAATGCTTTTGTAGCCTGTTTTGAAACATTTTTTGATGAGGAATCTTTTAAGTGGAGCAAAACTGTATTATTAATAGCTTTTTCACCAAATACCTTATGGTAATAGTTATCTGATATAAAGATATAATGATTGACATTCATATCAACAACAGCAGACACTTTAATGTGGTACTTCTTGCCATTATCTTTAAGAACGAATGTCCCTCCTCTACTGACATGATAATATTGTGCCAATTTTTCTGATATGACTGCTCCTTGGTTAGAAAGAGAAACAGACTTGCCTGATTGAACAGACTTTAAATGAATAAAATCACCAAAATCATCACGATCAGATGCCAGAATGGTAATAGATTTTTTCTCACTCTGTCCTGCAATCTTCTCGTCAATATTGCGAGAATAAATTTTTTGGTAGCTAGAAACTGCATCAGACTTTATAAAATGGTGTAAATCCTTATTCTTATCCAGTTCACGGCCGCTTATCACCTGTAAATCATAAGATGTTATCTGTTTGAACTGATGATCTACAATTTTACTTAAGGAGGACTGGATACCAAGACCTGCAAAAAGAAGGGCAACAGATCCCGCAACGCCAAAAATTGTCATCAGCATACGCTGCTTGTACCTAAAAATATTTCTAGCTGTTACTTTTTGGGTAAAACTCAATCGTTTCCAAATAAAACTGAGTCGTTCCAAAAAAATTTTAGAGCCTTTCACTGGCGGTTTAGGAAGCAAAAGCTGTGCTGGCTTTTCTCCAAGTTCTCTCTTAGCTACTAAAAAAGCTGGAAATACAGCACTTAAGAAAGCTAGTGCAATTGTTAATAGCGCATAAGTCCAATAAAATCTCTCGTCAAGCCTGCCGATAATCGTCGTTGTTATTGAGTTGCGTGCAACAATACCAGGAAGCAGATAATGTCCCCCAAGAATCCCTAAGCTACTTCCTAACAAGCTGGCAACCAAACCATAACTAACAAATTTTTTGATAATATCACGATTTGAATAACCTAGCGCTTTCAAGACACCTGAGTTAATTCTTTCTTCATTGACAAATCGAGTCATTGTCGTAAATGTTACTAAGGCGGCTACTAGATATAAGACAAGAGGAAATAGATTTCCGATATTGTTGAGAGTCTTGCTGGATGAACGATAGGTCGTATAACCTTCTCCTCCAGACAGGGTTGAACGCGTATAGCTCTTATAGGTAGGAACTTCTAAGTTGTTCAGCTCTGTCTGGATTTTTGCAAGTTCCGATTCTTTTCTGGTGATTTTTTGCTGAGCCTCTTGAGAAGCGATTTGTGTCTCTATCGGAACAGACGATGTACTACCACCTGTTTGCCTCAATTTAGCCTTAGCATCATTAATTTGTTTACGACCTGTAGTAATGGTAGTCTTTAACTTAGATTTTATTGATTCAAAACGATGCTGGCCATTATCAGCTAAAATTTTATCCAGCTGCTCTTGATTTTTAACTAACTGACGATTGTAGTCATCAGAGAACGGACTTAGATGTCTTAAATTTTGATAACGTAGACGAGCTATGGTAGAAGTACGGTTGCTAAAAGCACTGGGAGCTACTACTCCATAAGTATGGAGATTACCATCTCCTGATGTTGAAGAACCCAAAAATTTTTTAGACCAAATCTCAGAAGAATTTACAAAACCAACAATTTTGTAAGTATTATTTTTAAGGAGCGCGTCTCTGTCTTTCGCAAACCTTATCTTATCACCTATTTTATAATCTTTTTTTGAAATAGATGATAGGGCAATCTCATTTTCTTGTCTGGGAAGTCTGCCCGACACCAATTTATAAGAGGAAATTCGCCTATTATTTGAAAAAATACGAACAGCATATTCGGTATTCTTGATAGTGGCATCACTCATTTGGCCGTACTCAACACTAACACCTTTTATACTTTCTAATTCCTTGCGATCAGCACTACTTAACCCTGCACTTGCAATAACAGATAAATCCATAGTCTTCTGACTACTTAAATAGTGATTAGCTGTTTTCTCCATATCCCGAGGTGTCGCTTTTAAACCAGTAAGGACTAGTGAACCAAGCATCAGCAATAACATAATAGATAAGAAGCGTCCCTTTGACGTGCTAAAGGATTTACCTATATTCTTCCAAAATACATGTTTCTTTACCATCAATAAACTCTCCTTAGTATTCTAGTACATCAATATCTTGAGGAGACTCATTTTGTTCGATTGAACTGACCTTGGCATCATGCATATGAATGACACGATCCGCAATAGCTGCTAAGGCTGAATTATGAGTTACAATAATAACGGTTGCCCCTTTATTACGGGACATATCCTGCAAAATTTTTAAGACCTGCTTCCCTGTCTTATAATCAAGCGCACCAGTTGGCTCGTCACACAGTAAAATTTTTGGGTTTTTGGCAACAGCGCGTGCAATCGATACGCGCTGCTGTTCACCGCCTGATAACTGTGCGGGAAAATTATTAAGCCGATCTCCTAGGCCAACATCTATTAACATTTCTTTGGAATCCCTAGCTCCAGTCACGATTTCTGAAGCCAATTCAACATTTTCTTTAGCCGTCAAATTGGGAACTAAATTATAAAACTGAAAGACAAAGCCAACATCTGTTCTGCGATAATCCGTCAATTCTTTCTGATTGTAGTTGGTAATATCAATTCCATCAATAATCACCTGCCCTTCGTCGTTAGTATCCATCCCTCCTAAAATGTTCAGAACTGTTGATTTTCCTGCCCCTGAAGCGCCTAAGATAACAGCTAGTTCTCCTTGCTCAACTTCAAAACTAACATCATTATTGGCAATAATTTCTGTTTCTCCAGTTTGATAACGCTTAAATGAATGCTTCATTTCAATATAAGACATCGTTTCCTCCATCTAATAGGATAAAAAGTGATTAAGATTTTAGAAAAGCGACCCTTCTAACTGTAGGCAGAACGTTTCTAAATCCTAAAACTTTTAGAGGATAGCTGAGATTTTAAGTGCCTAGTTCATTCTCACAGCTTTATTCCCCTTAACACCGTTTATCTTAGCAGAAATAAGGATGACAAAACAAGACCAAAAAGTTGTCGGTCTGTTAACAAAAATAGGCTGCTTAAATTGCCTAAAAACAATTTAAACTTCCATTTACTCTATTTTTATTTTACAAGCTGACAACTTTTTTTATATAATCACACTACAAGGAGGCAGATATGGTTTTAGGTAGTCATGAAAATATTATTAACGCTGTCTTTAGGATCGTTTCACAACATCCCAATAAAGAAAAACTCACTTTAACAGAGATTGCTGAGGAAGCTGGTATGACAAGGCAAGCGATTTACAAAAAACATTATCACAATGTTGATGAGATTTTTGAAGATATCCATACTTCTATTACTCAAGAAGCTTTTGCACAGCTAGAGAAAGTCATGGGAAGTCAAAAATATTTATCTTTCTATGATATTGTCTCTGAAATCATAATTCCTACAATTTACAAAAATCGGATGTGGGGACGATTTCTTTATAGCAGTATGATGAAAGCAAGATGGGAGCAATTTCTGGACAAAGAGTATGCTCCTATACTAGATCATATGGCTACTACAGTCATCAACCACGGCCCCTTCCCCCAAAAAAGTATGATAAAGATTATGAGGGCGTATGTTTTTGCCATTATTGCCGAGTGGATCTCTGAGGATTTTCCAGAACCACCCGAAATATTTGCTAAAAAATTTAAAATGATGATGGAATCTACTCCAAAATTTCTGATTGACGGACGTTAAGTTCTTTAACCTATTAGATCTAATCCAATGAACTTGTGCCAAAAAGATTAGGCAGGAGCTCAAAAAATCCGCTAATGTTGGTTTTGTACGCCAAATCTTATGGTTTTTGCTAACTTGCCTGCTGAAGATATTCCACATCTTATGATGACATCTTAATAAATGGAATAGAGTCGCCTCTTTTCAGACCGTTTTAGATTATCAGGGTGTGATGCCAGCATATATCTGCTGCTCTAGTGCATGGAGAAATCATGAAATTTTCAAAGAGTATAAATCATAAAACACTGTCATTACTGATGGCATATTAAAAGACCTAGCATCTCTAGGTCTTTTGTCATGATCCATTTTCTATCCCAACTCACGCTTGTAATCTTCTGGTATAGCTAGGTTAGCAGCTTTATACTGTGCTTGCAGATCCAGCGTCGTAGCAGCCTGATTGCCGAGAACATTGCGGAGTCTGTCGCGCAATCCCGCATAATCGTCAAGGCTAAAGAAAAGTTCCGGTGCTGAATAGCGCGGATTATGCATCCGCTCCTTGAAACCTAAAATGAGCTGACGGCTCTCAAAAGCTGTCCGAATAGCCGATAGAATTTCATTCCCCTGATTGATATCCAGATAAATATCACAGCGGCCAAAAAGCTGACGAACTGTCAGATTGGTGACATTAGGATAGAGGTGAACATTGCTGTGACGTCCCAAACTTAGGAGTTTACTGGACATCTCCGTAATAGCCGCAATATGCAGAGTCATATCAGGGAAGTCTTCAACGAATGTTTCGATATAATCCAACTGGTCAGAATTGGTGAGAATCAAGGCTTCCTTACGAGCCTGATTATCACGCTGGAAGGGATAGAGCAAACCGACATAAGTGAAAAAATGCCTTTGATCAGGAGTTACCAAGCGCAAAATCTGCTCATAGGTCTCACGATTCTGAACCACAATCTTGGTCTTACGCACAGCGGTCTCATCCAGCAGGAGCTCCATATTATGAGGAAGCGTATCACCAACTGGCTCCTGCCAAAAGAGTACGTCTTCACCGGCTTGGTTCAATTGATACTTAACTAAGAAAGGCATGCCCAAAGAATTAAAGAGGATCCGCTCCAAATTATAGCCCGATGCTTGGATATAATAGGTTACAAAATCAGCCTTGGATTTGAAGATATAAATCTTGCTTTCATGTTCCAGAATCAAATCACCAGTAACATAATTTTCAACTAGGACCTCTTTTCCTTCTTTATTGTAATAGGATTTTTGAACAGCTTGACTGTCACGGTTGTAAATCGTTTGTGCGAAGCGGTAACCATATTTATTGTAGTGGTCAGTACTGCGTACATGCCCTGCCTCGTCCAGCCAGTCAACCGACTGCACAAAACGATTATGGCTGGGCTTGGAAAAGTTGATATTAGCCCGCTTCTTGTTAAGATCAAAAATCTCACCGCTGTTGTTCGTCCCTTTGATCTCCCAAAATGTGGGTACAGGAATTTCATTGAAATGCAAGGGTTTGCCTTGGGCATTAACAAAACCAGTGAAAAAAAGGAAAGGGGACGTGACATCATCCGGCAGGAAGCCGTTATCATTGATAGCGATGGTTGTATTTTGATAACCGGACAGAATCAGCGAATAGTGTAAGTCCCAACTATCTTGATTATAATTTTCAAATAAGTTAATCATTGGTCATCTCCTTAATCAGTTGATTCCACTTGTCTTCAACCTTATCTGTCAGATAGTCCTGAGCCATATCATAGGAAACCCGATGCATGTCATCGAGATTGGCTAGGGTGAAAATTTGAACAATCTTAGCACTTAAATGCTCGACGATTTCCTGGTCGCTGTCCAGCTCAGAAATAGGCAGCAGATAGCCATTATCACCATCTTTAATAAAGTTTTGATTGCCGTAGCGAACATCAAAACCAATCAGGGGCAGCCCAGAACCAATCGCTTCCAGTAGGGTCAAACCAAATCCTTCACTCTTAGAAGCTGAAAGATAGACCTCATGCTGCATATAAGTATCTGTCAGATCCTGATGTCCTCGCAGTTGGATATAATTCTTGGCCCCCTTCTCCTCAATCAGCTGGCGGAGTTTAGCCTCTTCACTGCCAGAGCCGTAAATATCAAAGTTAATATCTGGAACAAGTTCATGAGCATCCACTACGGCTTCTATCAGCCAATCCACATGCTTTTCTGTAGCCAGACGGGACGCCGTCATGACAGAAAAAGGAATCCGCGGACTCTTGGGATGTCTAATCTTATCCAAACTGCCGACCGGAATTGTGACAATCTTGGGCTGCAGATTTTTATATTTCAAAAATTGATCTGCCAATAGCGTCTTTTGCCTATCTGTAGCCACAATAAACGCATCAACACTGTCAGCATTAGTAAATTGGAAATCATAATAATTATTCCAGAGAATACTGTTGGCATTGGTACCATTTTCACTAAAATGTTCAGCATGCACAACCACCGCCAATTTGGCGGGTTTAACGTGGCGGAATACGGCCTGACCAATACCAGTCGAACGATCCAGAATCACCAGATCATCTGCTGTTAATTCCAACTCTTGCATAAAGTGCTCAACCAGCTCTTCCTTAGAGTAAGAAAAATGGTTAGGAAAACGATAAAAGGGCTGGTCCCCATCGGTTATTTCGTCGTAAGCAATACTGCCATCGAGATTGTAAAAACTGCGCTTATAGAGCTTAGCTGCATTATCCTTAGGCGCATAGTACTCAGTAAAGGAAATATTTTTGCCATTATTATAGAAATCCTTGCGCACCAAATTTCCATTGGAGACAAATTCAATACGATGGATATACTCCTTGCTATGGCGGCAATAATAGGCCGTCGCAAAGTCGCGATCACCGAAGTAAAACCGCACCAGCTTGTCTTCACGGTCCGTTTTAGTAATATCACGGGTAAACTGCGCCTTTAAATCCGCCTCCGTAAAGGTCGTTGGAGCAGGCGTCTGATCAGTAAAGTAAGTATACATCCAGATAATTTGATCATCACTAAAACCGACATTGCGAGCCATGTCGATGATATTATCCTGACTGAAGAAATCTGTGAAGATGAACTTGGCATCAATATCAAGATTCTTAAAGACTTTTGAACGGTAAGCTTGGGCGTACTCAACCCCGCTGGAAGCCCAACCGATCCCAAGATTGATATTATAAACTGTCATAACTCTGTCTTTCTAAATAGATCTTCTTGTTTTTGTTCAGGAAGAAATCAGCTCTAAAAGACAAATTGCCAACTGGTAAAATTGACCATCAGTCTTGGCTAATTTCCTGCACCTTCCATAATAACACAATTCTGGTCTTTGTGCTCATCAAGAATAGCGGATCTGACTTATTTTCTTAGGTCCAGCTCTCTTAAAAAGAAGGGAAAATGGAAGCAATTTCCAGCCCTTCATCATTTCTGACTTTTAATGCAGCTTGATTAAAATACTCAATAGCCAAAGAAAATCGAAGTCCGACACGGTAAGGTCTTAAGAAAAACCGCTGAAGCTTGGAATTTTCTACACTAAACTTTACAAAGGCTTGGTTAAACCCATGAGGCTAAAATCCTTACTAGCTTGTTCTTGCAGCATAAGCGGCTGTTTGAACGCGCGCTACAACTGACTGTAGACAGCTTAAACTATCCAGTGGATACTTCAAGGATAGAGATAAGACAGGCAGTGGCTTGTACCACTAAAATACGACTAGTTTAAAAGGTCTGGGGACCGTTTGAGCTGCGCGAGGGTGAGAATATACCCCTAAATTTTCAATTTTGTTTTTTTTCACCGCTTCCGTTATCTTGGCTTCAAAGGGTACAAATACGAAATAAAGAACTAAGCTCTTAACCTAGCTCCTATTGCTTATGATTGGTGAATTTACGGCGTTTTCACGGCTAAGCTTTCGGTTCATAGAGCCTGCACAACAACCTCATCGCCGCCTAATAAAATCAGATACTTATCTATTCTCTCTATTTCGAAAGACTGCTCAAGTGCTTGGGCATAGAGGGTCATCTGATCTTGGTAGCGCTGCACTAGTTCGGCAGGATGGCGATAACGGTCTGTCTTATAATCAAAGAGTAAAATCCTATCATTATAACGGATGAAGCCATCAACAATCCCTCGAATAACTACCTGTTCTCCCGACTCAGCATCGCGGTGAAGCATAGCAAAAGGCGCCTCGCGGACAAGCTGATTATCAGGATTCATAATCTCCTGTCCTAACCAATGCTGACAGAAAAAAGTCTCTAATTTTTGCAGGTCTATTTGCTGTTTAACGGCTTCATCAGCATCTACCTGAGCTAGGGCAGCCTGCAAATCTGCTAGACGCACGTCTGCCTTTATGGGCAGGCGCTGCATCAGTTCATGGGTAGCAGATCCAATAGCGGCTCCTGTCACGTTTTGATGTCTGCTGAAATCAGGCAGAGCAAAATCCGCAGCTAGAGGCTGTTTTTCTATAACATCCATGCCCTCATCTTCAAGAAGAGGCTGATAAAATTTCTTAATCTGACTGGGGGTACGAAGGGTGGGCAAATGAATCGCTGGCGCATAGGTTTTGTTCAAGGCCTCGACCCCTTCTAAGGCAGCTAGGGCACGTGCAATAGTGTCAGTCTGACGATTTTGACTGACATCGTCAGCATCCACAGGTAGACTGACCTCCAGCGGAGCTAAATCCTCCAAATCCTGATCGCCCAAATAGCGGATATCAAAGGCTAAATCAACCTCTGGAAAGTTCTGTTCGATAGCCAAAAGCCAGTCCTGAAAACTTGACCAGCCCTCGCGAGCACTGACACTCAGGCGCTCCTGATTTCTGCTGTCCCTGTACTTATCTGCCAAACGCTCCTGACTGCCCTTCCCCACCAGATAAAGCCGATTTTCGGCCCGAGTCATGGCAACATAGAGCAGGCGCATCTGCTCAGAGAGCATGGCGCGGTGGAGCTGACGCTTATTGATAAGGTAGGGCAGAGTATCCATAGAAACCTTGAGCTGCGGGCGTTTAGCCTGAGGAAAACGCTCAGCGACATCAGCAATATACTGGATACCTGCGCCATTGTACTGACTAAGAATCAATTTGCTATGCTGATCAACCTTATTGAAGGTTTTATCCAAATTTAACAAAAAGACATAAGGAAATTCCAGCCCCTTACTCTTATGAGCTGTCATCAACTGAACAGCATTTTTAGGTAAGGCAACCTCAACGTCTGCCAAATCATTATCAGTTGCGATAATCTGATCAATCATATTGATAAAACGTGACAGCCCCTTAAACCCTGTCTTTTCAAATTGATTGGCTCGTAGACCCAAGGCATAGAGATTAGCTTGACGCTGCTCTCCACCTGGCAAGGCACCAACATAATCATAATAAAATTTATCCTGATAAATCTTCCAGACAAGATCATACAGACTTCTGGTTTTGGCAAAAACACGCCAATTATCCAGCACCTGTTTAAAGGTTTTCAATTTATCAAAAAGTTGGTAATGCATTAATTCTGGATGTTGGCCTTTTCGATCCAAAGCTAGCAAGATTTTATCGTAAAAATTACCATGCTCAGCCTGTAAAGCCAGACGGGTCAACTCATCTTCATCGAAATGAAACATAGGAGATTTTAGGAGGGCAACAAGGGACTCATCGCGCAACGGATTATTAATCGTGCGCAAAGTCTCAAGCATCACGAGAACTTCAACAGACTGGAGATAATGACCATTCCCAGATTCGGCTACCAGAGGAACCCCGTACTGGTTAAAAGTCGCAAGGATCCTGTCATTTCTAGTGCGAGTCGGCACTAGAAGCGTAATGTCGTCGAAAGGTACGCCTTCTTCCCGGTGCAGACGCAGAATTTCCTTAACAACAATCTTAACTTCACCTACTGATACTTGGGGCAAATCTGCAGTTGGATGATCGGCTGTCTCTGTTTCATCTTCGTTTGCTTGTTCATCATAGATAAGTACCTGCGCCCGGTTAGCTGGAATGGGCTGGCGCTTATCCGCATTGCCTGCTACCAATCTGTGGGTCTCATCGTAAGTAATTTCTCCAATCGACTGGTCCATAAGACGGGAAAAGACGTCATTTGCAGCTTCTAAAACCTCAAGATGGCTGCGAAAATTTTCTTTGAGGACAATCAAAAGACCTGCGCTGCGCCCAGCCTCAAAAGTATCACGCCTGTCATAAGACTCAAATTTAGTTTGAAAAATTTTCGGATCGGCCTGCCGAAAACGATAGATAGACTGCTTGATGTCACCAACCATGAAGCGATTATAGCCATTGGACAGAAGATCCAAAAGCCGTTCTTGCATGTGATTATTGTCCTGATACTCATCAACCATGACTTCGTGATACTTCTGCTGGTAGAGAGCGCGAATCTGCGGCTCTGCCTCTAAAATAGCAATAGCTAAGTGGGCAATGTCGCTAAATTCAAAAGCATTCTCCTGTTTTTTACGCTCCAGATACTGGGTAGAAAAATCCTCCACAAAAGCCCGCAAAATCTGCAGCAAGGGTAAGGTCTGCGGCTGATAATCACTTAGAACCTGAACCGTCGATAGTGCCTGTTCCAATTCCAAAAAAGGCCTTAAATACTGGGGACGCAACTTGTTATAATCAGCAGCAAAAGCCTTGAGATGCTCATCCTTGTTGTTGCCGATGCGCATCGTTAAGTTTTTACTCAAAACCTTGATAGGCTGCAGTTGCCCATATAGTGTAGTGAGGTCTGCGGCTGGATCAAGTACTGCCAAAGCCTCCAAAAGTGCGTCAAGACTATCTAGATACTTATAAGTCTTTTTAAATTCCTGACGAACTGTCTGAGTGTGATCTGCAAAAAATTGCTGGGCTTGTTCGATCAACCTCCCAAGGTCCTGCTCCTGCAAATAAGGCGCCAAATAAGTAGCCGTCTGCTCTTGGAAGTCTTCTTCATAGGCTTTGAGAAAAGTCTCTTTTAACCAAGCAGTTGGATTAGCCGTAGACTGACTAAAGGTATAGACAGCATAGACAATCTCTCTGAAACCAGAAGAATCCTTGCGGTTGCCAGTGAAATTGCGCACTGTCTGTTTGAAAAGCTGGGCATTGGGACCAGTCATATAATCAGCCAGCAAATCCTCATAGACTTCATTTTTCAGGATATCCTGCTCGCTTTTATCCTGCATAATACGAAAAGTCGGTGACACCCCTAGACTGTAGCCGTAGGTATTCACCAGTTTTTGCGCAAAAGCATCCATAGTACCAATGTCAGCATTGGGCAAATCAGCCAGTTGAGCAGACAAATGTTGCTTGAGTGCACGATAAGAGGTCTGAGCAATTTCCTGCATCAGCTTGGCTTCAATTCTCTCCTTAAGTTCTTCAGCAGCTTTGACTGTAAAGGTTGAGATAAAAAGCTGACTGATAGTGACACCGCGCTTAAGCATATCAATAATGCGTTCAACCATAACAAAGGTCTTACCTGAGCCAGCCGATGCCGAAACTAAAATATTTGTTCCATTGCTGTAAATCGCATCAATTTGCTCTGGTGTCCTCGGCAGCCGCTGCTCTCGCTGGCTGGCTGCGACTTCCTTAGATTTCAGTTCTACTATTTGTTTATCCGTTAAAAATGCTTGTAACTCCACTGAACGTCTCCTTTTAAACAAGATACTAAGCTCTAAAAAAGAGGCTAGCAATTTAAGAAAGTGGTAATATCACCTGCCTACAGACAAGAACATCTGCTTTAATTTTCAAGTTTTAGAGCAGATCTAAATCATATGGTACTAAACTTTAGCCCATTCAAAAAGCATAGTAATATGACAACGGTGCTGACCACTAAGAAATACTTATAAGCCAGAGTAATCAGAGCGGCATGGGCTACTGGGCTACTAGCAGGTATATTTTTTTCTTTCCTACAAACATCGACAGGATCAGCTCCTTTGAGACATCCGACCGAGATAATCTTCCCGCTTACCCTTAAAGAGGCGGCGAGCATACTTCATGTGAAGATCAGCTTCAAAACCAGTAATACCTTTCAGTTGGTTTCCCTGAACTGAACGGCCATCCCTTGTATAAGGATTGATCGCAAAACGGCCCGACAAAATAGTCTCAGCTGCCTGCTGGTAAAGTCGCTTGGTATAGTCCAGAAGTACATCTAATTCCTCCTGACTGAACTGATTAGTCTTATTAGTATTATAATACTTGCCTAAGTGACTGGCCTCATCGGCAGCATAGAGTCCCTGATATTTAAAACTTTTATCAAAGACCTGAGGAGCATCTGCCAGATTCGTTAATTGATCCAGCTTAATCTGAGGATCTTGCATGTGTAAATACATAGCACCAAAAACAGGGCTGTGGAAATCCGCAGGCATCTGCTCTTGCATGGCTAAAATATAAGTGAGCAGCTGCGGCGTTAAACCATTGTAAAAATCACCCAAACGGAACCTTTTATCTCCTGACTTATAATCTACAATGCCTAGACTGTCAGAGAAGCGCAGCTTGTCCACACGGTCGATCTGCCCACGAATAGCCAGCTTATATTGATGGTTAAGGGGGAGAAGATAATCAAAATTCAACTCCAGCGCCTTGAGGTGAGCTGGTGTTTCCTGCCAGTGTTCATCTCCCAAATAGTGCCTCGCGCCTGCACGATCCAGTACCCCAACGGTCTCATTATCTCGCAGAATAGTTGCTGTACTGCGGGCAATATCCCAGAGAATATCTCGACTCAAACGCCCCTCAGCATCGCTATCATAAAGTTCCCGGTAGACCTCCTCCTGACTAACCTGAGTAATCGCCTGACTTAGGCGGCTGTCAAAATCAGCTGAATCAACTGGTTTTGCCATGATCTTTTCAAAAATTTTATGCAGGTATACCCCGTGATGACGAAAATCTGGGTGAATAGAATCCTCTTCCTCAAGACCTAGTACATGTTGCAAAAAGTAGGCATACTGATTATCGTAAAAAGTTGTCAAACTAGAAGCTGACAGGCGTAAAGGTTGGTCGCTTGGGTAGAGAACCTTCAGCACTTCATTCGAAATAGGAACCACCGTTAGCTCATCTGTAATGCTAGGAATATGCATATCCTTTTCGACTAATTTTTGCCGCAGGCGACGAATCATAACTGACCAGAAAGTCTGCTCATCCTTACTTAAATCAGTCGTTGAGCTAAGCTGATTGGCTTCAATAATACGCGACAGCAAGGCTTTATAGGTCCCCAAATCATCAGGCCCACCTGCAAAACTCGAAACCTCTTGGCGAATAGGCTCCACCCCCAGATCCATTAATTCCTGCAGATAAGGCGAGAGCCTGTCTTCATTTTCATTAAAAAGCTGTGGAACAGATAAAACTAACTGCTCAGTTGCCGCATTTAAAAGAGAAATCATAGCGGCATGATTTTTTTGAACGTTCTCCCGACTGGGCAGATCAAAATATCCCTGCCTATCCACTAAGCCTTCATTGAGATGACTGCGCTCGTCATCGGTAATTAGGCTGGTATTTTTGTGGACACGCGGAAAATTGCTGGCTGTTAAACCGATAGCAAAAACATAGGGGCTGGTATGAGGTTCAATCAGCTCATAGTCCTTGATTGTTACAACATCCAGCGTTGCTGGTACGGTTCGATAACTACTAGCCTGCATCCCTGCCTGCAATAGCGCCAAAAAATCATCCAGTGCAAGGCTTTGGCTACCAAAGATCAGGTGTGCTTCCTGCAGGATGTCACTAAAGGACTTCCAAACCTCGACTTCCTTTTCCTGCTCCAATTCAGATTTTCCTTGAGACAAGGTGACCATATTTTCCGATAAGTTTATCTCTTTCAAAAAGGGGATAAACTTATTAGATAAGAGATTCTTTCCTTGCTGCTTGCGGGCCTTGAAAAGTTCAAACAGAGGCTCCACAACCTGTTTACGAGTCCGATTTAGAGAGGCTAGATCATACTTGTAGAGGGTTTCACCCGAACCATTATTTCCCAAGGAAAGGTTGGCGCTAAAATCACGACTAAATTTAGTCTGACCCTTGATATCAGCAAATTTAACATACTGCTCAAATTTATCAATCTCATAGTCCGATAAATTTTTAAAAAGTCCCGACTTAATAAGGTTAAGTACATCCTCAGCCCTAAAATTATAGCGCTTAATGCGTTCCAAACTCTCAATAAAATGAATCAGCGGATGATGACTCATGGGCTCTGCTTTACCAAGATAATAGGGAATAGCGTACTTGTCAAAAATTTTGCCAATCTGAAGCTGATAGGATTCAACATCCCCCAACAAGACCAAAATATCTTTATAACGGACCCCCTGTTGCAAAAGCCGACGAATCTCCCTTGCCACCTGCTCGACTTCTTCTTTCTGACTAACAACATCCCAGACAGTCACAACTTCCTTATCTTTTGGTAATAGCTGGGGCAGTTCACTAGAAAAATCATGCCTTGCTTCAAGCAGATGTGATAAACGAGCTAAACTATCATCTTTGGAGTGTCCAATGTATTGGGCAGGCACTCCAAACTTTTGTCCCAAATCTAAGAGGAATTGAACATTAGCTTGATAGAGATTGCCATCCAGGAAAGTTGCTTTATAGGCTTTCTGGCTGGCATAGGTACCAATTATAATCTCCGCTCCTTTGTCATGCAGAGCTGTCACCAGGGCTTCCTCTTCGGCTGAAAAACGGCTGAAACCATCGACAATAACGACAAGGTGTTTCAGCTCATGGTCCAATTCTCCTCCAGTCACATGTTCCAAAAACTGTGCAATCTTGGTCTGGGACTCAAAATTTTCTTCCTCTAAAATTTGATAGAGATTGGAAAAAATGATGGCTAAATCCTGATATTTGAGGTCTGACTCCAAATCTTTCAAGTCAAAAATACTTAGATTAGACCGCTGCAGTTCATGATAGAGGTCGACCAGCTGCTGAATAAAATTGCTATCCTTGCGCAGACCGCTATAAAGTTTGAGGCTATCGTCCTCCATTTGAGAAAGAACACGGAAGAAAAGCATACTGAGCCCTGTATCAGTCAGAGCTTCTTTGTCT
This sequence comes from Streptococcus sp. ELY_137, assembly GCF_058314515.1. Taxonomy (NCBI): domain Bacteria; kingdom Bacillati; phylum Bacillota; class Bacilli; order Lactobacillales; family Streptococcaceae; genus Streptococcus; species Streptococcus sp. ELY_137. Next base: position 430,548 of record NZ_JBZFUL010000001.1, on the reverse strand, counting down.
GCAATATCGTTGAGAACGAAATAACGCGCCATTTGGGCAAAGCGCGTAACAGTAATTTGAAAAGAGGCTGAAACGGGCAAATATTCCAAAACCCGACGTTCTTTTTCAAAAGATAGGGAATTGGGGGCAATATAAAAGACCCGACGGCCTGCCTGAGCTTGCTCATAGGCTAGCTGAGCCAGCTGATCCGTCAAATGACTACGAATATCCGTATAAAGTAATTTCATGACAGCCCTCCAAACACTATTTATACTCAATGAAAGTCAAAATCAATGACGTATGACTCTGATTTTTAAAGAGTATTGACTTAAACTTTATTATAACAAAATAAGCTCACAAAAAGAGGCCTGAGCATGGCCCCTGCCTCCATTTTTAACAAGGCTACTATTTAAGTAGAGTGTTGGTTAAGATAATCTCTTCTAAAAACCAAAAATTGTTTTATCCATTCAAAAAAGCCACCTCGCATTCCGAGCTGGCTTGGTATTTATTCAAAAAAGGCATAGTAATCGCTGAGCACCATTTGACTTTTGGCTTCTTGAGCTAAGTCCCGAATAATTTTACCATCCTTCATGACTATCAAACGGTTCCCATACTTGAGAGCATCTTCCATGTGGTGAGTAATCATAAGCCCAGTTAACTGATCTCGCGCTATCACTTCATCTGTCAACTCCATCAGAGACTGGCTGGTTTTAGGATCCAAGGCTGCTGTATGTTCGTCCAAGAGTAAAAGATTGGGACGTTTGACGGTCGCCATTAGGAGACTGAGTGCCTGACGTTGCCCACCTGACAAGAAACCAGTCGGCGTTTCCAAATGCTTATCCAGACCATTGCCGATTTGTACCACTAATTCTTGAAACTCCTTGCGAAAGGCATGAATCTTACGCGGTACTAAACTGCGACTTTCTCCGCGATACTTGGCAATTAAGAGGTTTTCGGCGACTGTCATCCGCGGAGCTGTCCCCATTTTAGGATCTTGGAAGACTCGTGCCACATATTTCGCACGTTTCTGTGCTGGCAGGTGGGTTACATCTTCTCCCATAATTTTAACGGAGCCTTCTGTCAGCATCAAGGTTCCAGCAATGACATTAAAAAGAGTGGATTTACCAGCACCATTACCGCCAAGAATTGTCAAAAAATCATGCTCGTAAATATCTAAATCAACGTGATCCAAAATTAACTTGACGTCATCGTAACCGTTATTGACCGCAACCGTAGCATTTTTTAATTCTACAACTTTTATCATCGCGATAACCTAACCCCCTTGAAAAATTTTTCCCTTAATCTTGGAACAATTAAGAAAATAGCTAAGATTAGTGCACTAAAGAGCTTTAAATAATTAGTGTTAAAGCCGAGTGCTACCACTCCCCAGATCAAAATTTGGTAGAGAACAGAACCAATCATGATAGCGATAAACCGCTCTAGCATAGTTAGATTGGAAAACATAACTTCACCAATGATAATGCTAGCTAAACCAATGACAATAACACCGATTCCTTTTGAGACATCCGCATAGCCATCTTGCTGACTGACCAAAGCCCCTGCTAAAGCAATCAGACCATTTGATACAACTAACCCCATCAGCTCCATATTATCTGTATTGATTCCGAAACTGCGGGCCATTTCACGATTATCCCCTGTAGCGATATAGGCCTGTCCCAGACGCGTATTGAGAAAGAAAATAATGCCTACAATAACCAAAATCACAACAATCATCCCTAGAAGGAGAAGATTGAGGCTATCACTAAAAGGCAGAAAATCTTGTAAAAGCTTTTGATTGAGCAAGCCAAGGTTTGAACGGCCCATAACCATCAACATAATCGAATTGCAGGAAGTCATTACTAAAATTCCTGCCAAAATTGTTGGTATTTTCCCTCTCGTATAGAGAAGGCCAGTCACAAAACCAGCCAAACAGCCTGAGCCAACAGCGGCTACAGTAGCCAACAGCGGATTAACCCCCTGTGTAATCAAGGTAACAGCGACAGCCCCGCCCAGTGGAAAACTCCCTTCTGTCGTCATATCTGGGAAGTCTAAAATTCTGAAGGTTAGGTAAATCCCTATCCCTAGAACGGCCCACAAGAGCCCTTGTGAAATTGTTGAAATCATCTCTATCTCCTTATAATATACAAAGGGTGACCACGGATAGAGTCAAAATAAGAATTCGATGCAGAGTCATTAAAGACTCTAGGAGGAATCGTTTTTTGACACAATCCGCAACCCGTACTCAATTAACAAGATACAAAGGGCGTAAAAAGCGACTAGGATTTTAGGAAGGTGACGCTGTGTGCTGGCACACAAGAAAGCTTGTCTAAATCCCGAGCTTTTAGCCCGTGTTCAGTTAATTTAAGATACAAAGAAGCGGTTTCTCTGACCGAAAAATAGGCGACAGACTCTGTGTCCTTGGACACAAAGAAGTCGGTCTTTTTCCCAAAGAGATTAGCTTCGTGTTCAGTTACTAAGATACAAAACCGTAAGCGTTCCAAAGGAATTTAGGAAACGAAGTCTGAGAATCTAGCGACATTTGTCTAACTTCACAGGAACGCAGGCAGTTTTGAGCAAGCTAAGATACTATGTTCGTAAATAGACCAACTATCCTTATTTACCAACGACCAGGCCTGATTTTTTAGCCTCCTTCAAGGTCTTATCAGGTATGTTGATTCCCAATTTATCGGCCGCTGTTAGATTGACAGATGGACTACCAGTATCAATCACCTTAACCGGAATATCAGCTACCTTCTTTCCCTTGAGAATCTGGCTAGCAATCTTTCCTGTTTCAACGCCAATCTGGTACTGGCTTTGGTAGACAGAGGCCAGACCCCCATCCTTTAGCATAGTATCAACACTTGGGTAAACAGGCAGTTGATTACTATTAGCAATTGATACTACTGTTGTAAAAGCGCTAGCAATCGTATTATCCTGCGGGATCCAGAGCGCGTCCACCTCTTTAGCGATGACATTCATTGTTGTTGTAATTTCATTAGTTGATGGAACTGCATAGGTCTTTACCTTAAGACCTGCTGCTTGGGCAGCCTTACTGAAACTTTCAACCTGAGACAGTGAATTGTCTTCACTGCTGGCATAGAGAATTCCGACGGTCTTAGTATCTGGTGTCACAGTCTGAATCAGGTTTACTGCATCCTTAATTGGTACCTGATTGGATGTTCCTGTGACATTGCCTGTCGGATGTGTCATGTCGGATACTAATTTAGCACCAACAGGATCGCTAATCGCCCCCATTACAACAGGCGTATCCTTTGTCGCATTGGCTAAGCCTTGCGCTGCTGGTGTTGCAATCCCAATCAAAACATCATTATCACCATCTGCCAGCTGCTTGCTCATAGTTGAAATTTTAGATTGATCCCCTTCAGCATTAAGAAACTGGATCTTAACCTTATTGCCTGTATAGCCTTCTTTGGCTAACTGGTCTTTAATCCCATCATAAATTTCATCTAATGCTTCATGAGTCACATATTGGAGAACCCCAACCTTAACGACACGGCTACTAGACCTAGATTGGCCCATTTTTAATTCATCGTGGACGACTAGGCCAAAAGTAAATAGTATTAAAAGTGCCAGAACTGCCCATAAATGCTTATTTTTCATCGAAAACCTCCCAATGAATTCCGTATATTAACAAAAATATGAACCTGTTGAGCTCAAACAAAAACGCCCCACATCCCAAAAGGAATGTGAGGGCGTAAGTCCACGCGGTGCCACCTCACTTAGAAAGACTGCTACAGGCGTCTTTTCCATCTTTATATCGTCCAACAACGATAAGCATGATACGGTGTGCTAAACCCGAGGACTATGGTTTATCCTCAACTCCCTCACTAATCAACCAAGGTCAATTAGTCATCAACAGCCCAATGTTCAAATGCAGCACTACTTGTTCCCAGTTACCACAAGCTCCCTGAAAGTAACTGCATCTTACTTTTCTGTTAGCTTTATTATACACTATATCCCTTTGCTGTCAATAGAAGATTAGAGCCTGCGTGTATTAGAATTTTTTAGGCGAAAGAATAAGCCATAAAAAGGCTGAAACATGGAAGGAGTTAGGGCAAGCAGCCATGATGGCTCTTTACTAAGCTGTTATAATTAGTTGATACAACGAGATTGAGAACTTTTATCCAGTCTCTCTTGTATGGATAATGGCAAAGTTACCTTGGTAAAGCCTGCTTTTAAATGATACTCAGATCTGCTCATCCCACAATTCGTCTACCTTAATAATTTTTCAGCCAACAGCTGATAGATTAGCTGTGCTCAGTCTAATCTAGTACAACTCCTATAGCCGTGTTTGGATATGACTGCTGCCATCAAGAGATTTAGTTATGAGAAGCTGCTGCTGAATAGTATCTTTCATCTCCTTAACATGACTGATAACACCGACCATACGATTCTGTCCAATTTGCTCCAAGACAGAAATAGCCTTATCCAAGGTTTCCTCATCTAGAGACCCAAATCCCTCATCAATAAAGAGAGCTTCGATCAAAGCACCGTTACTAGTATTTTGTACCACTTCAGACATAGAAAGAGCAATAGCCAGAGAGGCAATAAAAGTCTCACCGCCAGATAGAGAACTCGCAGGTAATTCCTTGTTGTTAATACGATTATAAATATTGATATCAAGACCTGATTGACCACCGCCAAATTGACGATTGGAGAGAATAAATTCAAACTCTTGATTGCTGAGCAAACCAATATAGTGATTATTGGCATAATCTAGGATTTCCTCTAGGTATCCCTGAATCACATAGGTCTCCAATTTAAGCCGTTGCTGCCCTTTTTCACCGCCGCTAATAATATTCTTAAGAGCTGTGAGCTGATTAAACTGCTCCATCTGATGATCAGCCTCAGCCATAAGATCCTGAATTTGTTCGACCAAATCTCGCACCTGTTCATAGCTGCGCTGACTGATTGCTAAAGCCTGTCCTGCATGATTAAAAGCTTCTTGAGCCTGCTCATTTTGTCTGGCTAAAAAGTTCAGGTCCGGACGTTTTTCACCTTTTAATGTTTGATCGAGATGGGACAAATCTGTCTCTAGAAGTTGACGAGTTTGTTCATACTTAGTCACCCAAGTCTGAAGTTGACTGAGCTGACCATCACGAACAGCTTCAAGCCAATTTTCCAATTCCTGACGTTCGTGAGTCAAAGCTGATTCATCATCAAGAGCTGTATTTAATGCTTCTGTCACCTCTTTCAGCTCTCCACGATCCCTTTTCAAGTGCTCCTTTTGGGTTGTGAAGCGCCCTGCCAAACCAGATAAATGCTCCTTATGTTCGGCTACTAATCTTTGCGTCTGTTCTAGTTTAGAGCGGAAGGATTGATAATCTTGCTGGATCTCAGCAATTTGCTTTCTATAATCTGCTTCTGCCTGTAAGTTAGGAAAGGCTCGCTGCAACTCTGCCAAACTTTGTTTAAGTGTCTGTATTTGACCTTCCAAGCTGGATTGCTGGCGTTCTCCTTCTTGTTCTTTCTGTTTGATCTCCTCAAGTTCTTGGGCTAAGTCACCTAAGGAAACCAATTCTTCCCTGCGCCTTTCTTGTAGCTTGTGATAGCTAGCTCGGAGCTGTGCCAATACTAACTGTCCCAGACTCGTACTATAGGTATCTTCCCAGACTTTTTCAGAAAGTGATGAATCTAGAAGAACCTGCAAAGATCGATAGTCTCTTGCTAAGCGCTGACACAGTTCTTCCTGTTGGAGTAATTTATCCTGTTTTTCCCCAGTTAGCTGTTCCTGTCTAAGCCGACTGGCTTGGAGGGATTGTGTCAATTGGCGATGCTTCTTATCCAGCTCTTCAACAGCTTGCATAAGAATAATCAGGTTGTCTGCCTCGACTTCTTGACTAGTCACCGCAGGATGCTCCAGAGAGCCGCATATAGGACAGGGGAGCCCCTCTTGTAAATCAGCCTGCAGTTGGGCAATCATAAGTTGGCGTTGATCCTTCCTTTTTTCTACTAACTTGGCCTGTAACTGACTCTGTTCCTGCTCCTGACTTGCTTGCTCTTGAATATTTTCTTCGAGTTGATAGTCAAGCTGCCGGATCTGATTTCGTAACTCTTCCAAAGAAGAAAGGGCAGGATCTAACTTATTTTCAATTAAATGCTGCGCTTGAACAATCTCCTCACGTGCCTCTTCCAAATTTTCAGTAGAGATTAAATTCTGCTCTATTTCAGCCTGCTTTCGATTAAGATTAAGTCTTGTTTGCCTTAAAATTTCTAGCTGTTTGAGAAGGTCAGTTAATTGTCTTTCACAGACTTGTCTAGAGGCCTCTTGCTTGGCAAAACTTTTAGCGTTATTAAGCGCCAGCGTTAAGGTCTGGATAGAAGCGTAACGATCTTCTTGTTCAGTCTCTTGTGCTTCTAATTGATGCAACTGCACTTCGAGCGGCTCCAGCTGAACTTGCTCTTCCTGCAGAGCCTGATTCAACTGAGCAGCCGAGACTTCCAGCTGACTTATAGAAGTTTGCTTGGTATTTTCCTCCTTAATCAGTCCAGCTAAATCCGAAGCAAAATTCAACTCTTCCAGTCGTTTTTGGGATGACCGCCACTGCTCTTCTTTAGCAACAATATCTGCCTGATACTGTTGCTGCTTGGCATCGCGCTCACGAAATTTAGTCATCAGTTCCTTAGCATTTTGATAGATCGTTTCTGCCCGCTTGGCTGTTACTTGAGCTTCAACCTGACGCTTTTTCGCTTCTAGCATAGCAGCTTGATAAGCCCGTAAAAATTCTTGGGCTAAACGCAAGCGCTCCCTATCTGACTCGGCAGCAAAAGCTGAGCGTTCTTTTTCTGTCCATAGCTGACTCTTATAGTGGGAAGCCAAACTATCCAACAGTCTCGTCTGTTCCTGATGGACCTGCGACCATTTTGCTGCTAGGGCTTGCTCAAAATCTGCAAAAATCTGAGTACCAAAGATCTGTCGCAAGATGGGAATCTTTTCGGAGGTCGGTGCTTTGAGAAACTCACTGAATTGGTACTGAGGTAGAAGAATAATCTGCTTGAACTGACTAGCTTTTAGCTGCAAAAGCTTCTCCACCGCCCTAGTTGTATCGTTCGGTTTGCTAGCGAGCTTTTCCAACTCGACTCCTCCAATACCATCAACAACCACTAGGCTGGCCTCTTTTGTGGCGATCCCCTTGCCTCGGTCAATCTTCAATTTGGGTTTCAAATCCAATAGGCGCTCAACACGATAGATCTGATTATGCTGTTCAAAATAGAAAACCACCCTAGTCTTTGGCTCCCTAATGCCTGCAAAAGTAGAGCGCAACTCACTGATAGTACGGTCACTGGAAGTCTCATTGAATAAGGCATAGGTCATCGCATCAAAAATACTAGACTTACCTGCTCCTGTCCGCCCACTGATTAAAAAGAGGGAACTTTCATCGAAAGAAGCAAAATCAACTGTCTCTTGACGAAAAGGGCCAAAATTTGTCATCTCAATACGAATAGGCCTCATCTTAGTCCTCCTTGATACCTGTCAATAATTCTGAAACAAGGCTCCTTTGATAGTCGGTCAAAGACTGACCGCCTGTTATATCTTGAAAAAATCGCTCGATAACGATATCCTCAGCTAGAGTTTCCTTGCCCTGCAAAGTTTTTGAGCGGGGCTGCCGCACGAGCGGACTCGTCTCCCTAATGCGCACATCAACGATTTCTGATCCATAAATCTCCTCAAGCTGAGCGCGTAGATTAATCCCCTCCAGCTCATTACGCTCTTCCACCAAAATCTCAAAGGCAAACCGAGCTTCATATCTTGGATACTGGTTGTAAAAATCCTTGGAGACCAGCTTTTTATAAGGGGCTTCCAAAACTAAAAGTTCTTTGTAAGGAGGCAAGGGAATAAAAGTTTTTTCAAAGTGCCCAAAATCAATCTCAACCAAGTAGACGCCTTTTGTGTCTTTACGCTTAGCTTCATCTTTATTAAAGATCAAGGGACTGCCACTGTAGACTACTCTTTCTGTTGGACTGGCAAAGCGGGTATGAATATGGCCTAGAGCCACATAATCGAAATCCGCAAATAAATCGCTAGGCAAGGTAGATAACCCCCCTACTGTTCGAGCTGTTTCGGACAGCATTTGTTCACGCAGCTGCTGGTCATTTCCCTGTTTAGCCACAGCAAAATGACTAACTAAAATATGCGCCTTACCTTCTACAAAATGAGACCTCATATCCACAAAAACCTGCTCAAGAGCCTGATTGATCTCACGAATTTCTGGATCTTGATAGTAAATGCGGGCATCAATAGGATCAATAAAGGGAAGAAGAAAAATCTGACTGTCCTCCGTCTCAATCGGCTCAAAAGCATCTTCCAAACGTGAAACCAAATGAAAATGCTGACGCTTAAAAAAAGCTTGACCGAACTCTAAACGCTTGGCACTATCATGATTCCCCGTAATCGCATAAACTGGAATCTGCTCTTCAAATAGCAGCCTTGTCAAGATTTCATCAAAAAGTCTAACAGCTTCTACCGGTGGCAAACTTCTATCGTACAGATCTCCCGCAATAATAATTCCATCAACTGCTTCACGCTTAGCAATCCCTATAATCTCCTCCAAGATAAATCGCTGGTCATCTAAGAGACTCATACCATTTTGATTTAGCTGACGACCAATGTGCCAATCTGCCGTGTGTAATAATTTCATATCCACTTGTCCTTATCCTATTTCCCTTATTATAACACTCGTTTGTTATTTTGTAAACTAACACCGTTCTGTGAATTCTCAGCATCCTTATGTCTTCACCTGCCAATTCTATGCTATAATAGAGAAAGTTACTATCAAGACAAGATTTAGGGACTGAGTGCTGCTCGGACAATTATTTTAACTCCAGTAGGTGAGCAGTTTCTATGCACAGAAAGGAGAAAACCATGTCTTTTGATGGCTTTTTCTTACACCATCTGACTCAAGAACTTACAGAGCACCTTCTTTACGGTCGGATCCAGAAAGTTAACCAGCCCTTTGAGCGTGAGCTCGTTTTGACTATTCGCAACAATAGGCAAAATTACAGGCTTCTTCTATCTTCACACCCCCTCTTTGGTCGAGTACAGATAACAAAGGCTGAATTTCAGAACCCGCAAAGTCCTAATACCTATACTATGATGATGCGCAAATATTTACAAGGAGCGGTAATCGAAGACATTCAGCAAGTTGAAAATGACCGTATTTTAGAACTGACCATCTCCAATAAAAATGAGATCGGTGATCATGTCAAAGTTGCCCTAATTATTGAAATCATGGGGAAACACAGCAATATTATCCTAATTGATAAAGGCGAAAATAAAATCATCGAATCTATCAAGCACGTTGGCTTTTCCCAAAACAGCTATCGAACGATTTTACCGGGTTCAACCTATGTAGCACCACCTAAGACAAATGCCGACAATCCTTTTACGCTAACCGATGAAAAGCTGTTTGAAATCCTGCAGACTCAAGATCTGTCCCCTAAGAATCTGCAGCACCTTTTCCAAGGACTAGGACGGGATACAGCACAAGAATTGGCTGACAGATTGGATCAAAACAAGCTTAAACAATTCCGAGCTTTTTTCAGCCAACCGCTAGAACCTAGCCTGACCTCCAAAAGTTTTTCTGCTATTCATTTTAGCGACAGTCGGGAAGGTTTTGACAGTCTGTCTGAACTGATGGATTTTTACTATCAAGATAAGGCTGAACGCGACCGCGTAGCCCAACAGGCCAGCGATTTGATTCACCGCGTTCAAAATGAACTGGAAAAAAATAAAAAAAAGCTCATTAAACAAGAAAAAGAATTGCAGGCAACTCAAAAGGCCGAGGACTTCCGCCAAAAAGGCGAGCTGCTGACAACCTATCTCAATCAGATTCCTAATAACAAGGATCACGTAGAACTGGATAACTACTATACGGGAAAAAAGGTGGTCATTGCCTTAGATGTCAGCCTCAGCCCCAGTCAGAATGCCCAAAAGTATTTTAAAAAATATCAAAAGCTTAAGGAAGCTGTCAAACATCTCAAGGGGTTGATTGAAGAGACCAAACAGACGATTAGTTATTTTGAAAGTGTAGAGCTGGCACTTTCGCAAGCCTCTCTGGATGAGATTGCCGAAATCCGCGAAGAACTAGTTCAAACGGGCTTTATGAAACGCCGAGCAGCTGACAAGCGGCAAAAGCGTAAGAAACCTGAGCAATACTTAGCCAGCGATGGCCAAACCATTATAATGGTCGGTCGCAATAATCTGCAAAATGACGAACTCACCTTTAAAATGGCCAAAAAAGGAGAACTTTGGTTTCATGCCAAAGACATTCCCGGTAGCCATGTCATTATTAAGGATAATCTCGAGCCGTCAGATGAGGTCAAAACCGATGCTGCCGAACTGGCAGCTTACTTCTCCAAAGCTCGTCTCTCTAATCTTGTTCAAGTTGATATGATTGACAATAAAAAACTCCATAAACCAACAGGGGGAAAACCTGGTTTTGTAACCTACACTGGTCAAAAAACTCTGCGAGTAACCCCTAATGCAGATAAAATTCTCAAGATGAAATTGAAGTAACATATGATCACTTACGACACTATTATCTTTGATCTCGATGGTACTCCCGAACAAAGCATTGTCAACAGTCTGATTTATGCCCTCAGTTAGTTTGATAGAGCCGTGACAGATAGGCAAGAACTCCTTAAATTTATTGGGCCACCTTTAAGCTACTCTTTTAAACATTTCTGCGGCTTCTCAGATAGTGAAACCCAGCAAGCCATCGCCTTCTATCGACAATACTTTTCAAACAAAGGTTGGTCAGAAAACCAGCTACTGCCTAGAGCCAAGCAGCTACTTGATAGTCTAAAAAAAGTAAAAAACAACTGCTTGTCGCTTCATCAAAACCAGAACCTTTCGTTATTAAGATTCTTCAGCATTTTGAAATAGCCCACTACTTTGAATATATCTCCGGAGCCACACTAGATGACAGTCGAAGTCAAAAGGCCGATATCATCGTCTACCTTCTCAATGAAGCCCAAATTAGTAATCCTAATCAATGTGTCATGGTTGGTGATCGCAAGCACGATATTTACGGCGCCCAACACAACCACATGGATGCTATTGGTTTGCTCCTAGGCTTTGGCAGCAAACAAGAACTAGAGGCAGCCGATGCTACTGCTATCGCTAGAAATTTCAAAGAACTAGAAAAACGCTTACTTTCGTAATCCTAAAAGATGCTGAGGAAAACTCGTCCAGTCTTCCCATTCCTGTTTGGGAATAAGCTCTTGGCGCAGTGGTTGGGAGTAAGACTTGTTGGCGCCCCCAAGAAGTCTGCCCTCTGCACCTTTCATTAAGTACTTCAGCACCAGTGAATTACTACTGTGACTGGTTTACTTTCCCACAAACCCAAGCAGAAAACCTAAGCGTACGTTCATCCCAAATTTGCTAGGTTGAGAACAAGCATTCCTAAAAACGATTGACACACACCGACATAGTAGGCGGTTTTATTTGTTTCGCACCGAAGAACCCAAAATAGACCCCGAAAGTCACAATAGCTAAAAATCCGACAACTCCCTAAGGAGATGCCGGATTTTCTGCGAAGCAGATCAAGCATTCTTTCACAGTACGATCTATTGCTTCACATTGTTTATACTAATCTTTTTTACAGGTACAAACTTCCAAGCTTGTGATTTACTGCCATTACGGAAGTAGAGCTGAACATTAGTTCCCGCATTGGAAGACCCACCTGAGACATCTAGAACTTTATTTTTATGCTTAGAAACAATTTCAAAGAAACCACTGATGTTACTAGATTTGATAATCCACTGTTGAGCCTCACTATCATTAGCTTCAAAAATATTAATATTAGTGCCATTAAATGTTCCATTACCATCTACATCTAAACTTTTACCTGTTTTTCTAGCGATAATAGAATAGTAACCGTTATTTAAATATTTTACTGTAAAGACTTGATTTTTATCCCCTGTATTTGGGTAAATCTGAACATTAGCATGGTTATCAGATGATGCACCTACCACATCTAATCCCATACCTTCATTTAAAGCCGAAACAATATGATAATCACCATCTGCAATTGTTCGCTTAGCATCCTTATCAGTTGCTATAAATAAAAATTTTTGCGACTTAGTTTGATTTGGTTCGAACACTTGCACATTATTTTGGTCAGCAAAGATACCGTTAGATACGTCTAAAGCCAGTCCTCCATTACGGGAAACAATTTCATATGTATTATTACCATCACTTTGTTTCAAAATCCATTGTTGTGCGCTAGATCCATTGTAATCCCACATTTGAACATTGGTTCCATTCTTAGTAGATCCACCAGCTACGTCCAAAGCTTTCCCTGTAGTCTTATGGATTAGTTTATAATAACCACCACCCAAATAAGAAACCGTAAACACCTGATTATCAAAAGTAGTATTCCTATAAAGTTGGACATTAGTTCCATTTGAAGATCCAGCTCCCGAAACATCTATTCCAAATTCTGGATTAGAAGCCAGAACAATGTGGTAATCTCCATCTGAAATTGTTTTATCAGTTTGAGCAGCAAGTTCTGCCACATTATAACGTTTAATATCGGAATTAGTCCCTGATAAATCTTTAAAATGAATGTACCCAGAAAAAGCGGTCTTTGGAACAGTCCTCTTATTGTAGTTATAATTATAACCATAATTATATTCTTCTACTTCTACGCTATTCCCAATAACATTTGATACCCATGCAACATGTCCAAACGAGCCATCGTCTAACCAAGCTACTGATCCTAAGGCTGGGTTCATATCAACAACATAGCCTTCTCTTCGTGCACGCGATCCCCATTGACCACCATTGCCATAGGCTCCAGGCAAAGTGAAACCATTAACAGAACTAAGACGATAAGCTGTAAAGGAAGTGCACTCTCTATTATATAATCTCCATGGATCAATAATACTATCTGGTACTGCATTTTTTAAATAACTCGGATAATCGTCCCCTCTAGCAACAGAAGTACCAATAGTTATACGCTCGACTACCTTACCAACTGTTGCCCGTTTAACAGCATCAGAATTTTTTGTATCAGCCACTGCCTCGTTCACGACATAGTCTGTTGAACTGGCTGTTGCTGAATTCTGAGAAGTACTACCATTTTGTGTTTGTAATGAAGAGGCAACACCACCAGAAGTAGGGGTATTCACGGCTTCTTGCGAGTTAATATCTGATTGACTAGCGACAGGCTGGGTATTTTCAATAGAGGTTTCTGAAGTAACCACCTCTGATTGCCCACTATCTCCTGTGGGATCAGAAGTTGGTGCTGCTTCTACAGCTTCAACTGTTTCCCCTGCATCAGTAGTATTAACCTCCCTTGTTGCCGCTACCTGTGAAATAGTTTCTTTAGTTTCATCAGCTTGAGCCTGTGCACCAGTTGACATAGCTACAGCCCCAACTGCTACAGTTGTTAAACCTGCTAGGGCTAAGGCGATTGAAATAAGCAGTTTTCTTTAATTGATGCTTACGCTGTTTCTTCTGATAACTTGTCATAATATCTCCTTTTACATACTAAAATAAAATTTCTAAACTAATTTCTCTACTGTCCTATGGTTAATAATTCATACACCATCTCCTCATAAAATTAAGTTTTCAGCCAATAAAATAGCTTACAACCTAATCAAGCTAATTGTTGCCACGGGGAGTATTATGCTTTTTTGACACATAAAACCAATCTAATTTCCTTAGAAACCCATTTTGACTATGTATGGACTTAAAAAAACCTTTGACCCATGACCCAGAGAAGAAAAGCTCCTCTATATCAGTTATTCGTAAACCAATAACAAAAGAATGGAAAAAAGTATAAATCAACCTGATAAAAGGTAAACCAGCAAAGTTAATTAATCATGATATAGCTTAGAAATACTGTATTAGCACTGCGCAGTACGAGTATAGTATACTCTCCTTCCCCTTTGAAAAAACTTAAAAAATCTCAGAATGTCAGAAAATTATCTTGAATTGTAAAAAAACTAAAAAATTCCTACAAATAATTATCATATCCCTACCACTGCTGACAAGGAACCAAAAAAAGAGTCTCAACTAAAGAAACTCTAATTACATATTTTAATAAACCCAAACACTAATTACTTAGAGCTACTATTTTCTTCACTAGAGCCATCGCCTACTCTGTCTGAGATAATATACTTAGGCCTTTCCTTTACTTCTAAGTATATTTTCCCAATATACTCACCAATAACACCTAAACTAACTAACTGTATACCAGAAACCATCATTACTAGGGCCAAATTACTTGCCCAACCACTGACAGTATGCCCCAAAAAGTACTGGATCAAGATCCAAACAATTGCTAAAAAGCTAAAGCCTGCTACAATTAGACCCAGAGCAGCAATCAAACGAATAGGTTTCACACTCAAACTAGTAATGCCATCAATCGCTAGGTTTATCATTTTACTCAAAGGATATTTAGACTCTCCTGCAAGACGTTCGTGTCGTTTATAGAAAACGCTTGTACTTTTAAAACCAACAAGGGGAAACATCCCTCTTAAGAAAAGATTTACCTCTTTAAAGTTTCCAAATTCTTTTAAAACTCTACTAGAAACCAAGCGGTAATCAGCATGATTATATACCGACTCGACTCCCATCAAATTTAAGATTTTATAAAAGCCTTGAGCAGTTGCTTTTTTAAAAAAAGTATCGGTATCACGATTGTCTCGCACGCCGTAGACTATTTCAGAACCCTCTAAATATTCATCCACCATCTTATCCATAGCATTAATATCATCTTGCCCATCACAATCAATAGAAATAGTGACGTCAAATTGATTCTTCGACTCCATAAGTCCTGCGTAAACAGCATTTTGATGCCCACGATTTCTACTCTGAGAAATCCCAATAACATACTCAGACTCATTAGCATAATTCTCAATTAATGCCCAAGTCCTATCTTTACTGCCATCATTTACAAATAAAACTCTACTATCTTCTGAGATTTTCCCTTTGCCAATTAACTCAAGTAACTTTTTAATAAAAATCGGCTCTGTAATAGGGAGGACTTTTTCCTCATTGTAACAAGGAATAACAATACATAACCTAGGTTTCATAGTCATTTTCAAATTCTCTTTCTAGCCTTCACCGCAAAGCAATAAAATAATCGTTAAGAATGCTGATCACGCTCTTTAATAATGTAAACAGGCCGACGCTTAGTTTCAACAAATATCTTGGCAATATATTTACCTAAAATACCAATTGTCATCAACTGAATACCACCAATCAAGAGAATAATAGATACCGTGCTTGCCCAACCTGAAACTGGATCACCCCAAACCAGCTTTCTAATAACAATAAAAATAATCGCTAATACAGAAACAATGAAGGACAGAATACCTGTCCAAGTTGCAAAATTAAGTGGTGCCTCAGAAAAGTTAATGAAGCCATCCATAGAATATTTTAAGAGACTCCAAAAATTCCAGGATGTTTCACCTGCTACACGTTCCCGATTTTCATAACTAATATAAGCAACATTATAGCCAACCCATGAAAAGAGACCTTTAGAGAAGCGATTGACTTCTTGGAGTTCTAAAATACTATCGACAACCTGACGCGTCATTAAACGAAAATCACGGGCACCGTCAACCATTTCCGTATCCGAAATTCTATTGATAATACGATAAAAGGTTTTAGCAAAGAAGGACCGGATGACAGGCTCTCCCTTACGATCTGCCCGTCTCGTGCCAACAACATCATACCCTTCTTTTATCTTATCATACATCTCAACAAGTAACTCAGGTGGGTCTTGTAAATCAGCATCCATGACAGTAATAAGATCACCACTCGCTTCTTCAAGACCAGCTAAAAGACCAGCCTCTTTTCCAAAATTACGGGAAAATGAGACATAATGAACATTAGCATAACTAGCCGCCACTTCTCTTAGAACCTGCAGCGTATCATCTTTAGAACCATCATTAACAAAGATATATTCAAATTCTAGCTCCGCCGCTAGAACTTCCTCAATCTTTTGGCTTTCTGCCAAGAAGGGTAAAATCGTTTCTTCTTCGTTGTAACAAGGTACAACAACAGATAATTTTTGTACCATCTTATTTCCTTACGTACCAATTATATTAACTCTTGTTTAGTATAACATACCAATAATCTTATTAGCAAAGATAGCCTTACCTTTTTGAAAAAAAACACCTTTTGAAAACAATCTCTACCTTGCTATACAATAAATAGAGACCATACGCTGATAGAGGAAGCAACAAATAAACATAAGGATAGACGTATTGACTCTTAGTTTCCCATAACAAGTGAAAAACAAAACCACCTGACAGGTAAATGAGAGGAAGCAGTAAAAATAAACCATTATCTCCCCTCTTCATTATTTGCCACTGATTGTATAAAGATGGTAAAACTGATAAATAGATTACAGCTAGTAGTAAACCAGAAAAATAATAAATTAAACGAAAAGCAAGATCACCTTTGTAAATACTAGCCATCAAGCGCCCTGAAATTTTTTGGTTCTCTACTGGCATCCTAGTAACTGGCCCAGACCAAATAGATTCAAATAGACCATCTGTCCAAGTTGATACGAACTTATTCTTGAAAAATATAAAGCCATAGTGAGGATCATTTTTCATAATTTTTAAACGCTTTGCTATCAACCTTTGACTATCCTTCTTAATTTCATCAGGATCCCCTTTGTATTTTACATAAACATCTTCAAGATAAGCATTATACCATCCTGGGATACGATGATAGATATCAGACTTATCATCCAGCCCCATCGCTATCCAAGCAATTTTAGGTTCTCCTTCAATTTTTGATGTGTCATAATGCCACCCAATAAGCTTATTAGCCATTATCACTGATAAAATTAAAGCAAGAGCCAATATCATGCTTTTTCTTAAATGATTGCTTAAGATATCCAAAGTAATAACAATCAAAACTGTTAAAATCAGAATACTGTTGTTACTTCGAATCAGATTTGATAGACTCAAGAATACTGCCGTTAGCCCTAAACTTAACCAAGTTCTCCTTTGGAGATAAAGATGAAAATAATATAATCCTAACATGGCAAAGAAAAGGCCATAGGTCAAACCGTAAACAAATAGGATAAAGAAAAGATGGGGCAAAAAAATGAAGGACAAAATAATAGTGAGCTTTGTTACCTTGGAATTATGGAAAAGATTTTCTGCTATCTGCCATAACAAAAAGTTGTCAGCAATAGCCATGACTAAATTGATAATGAAAAAGATTTTAACATTATTATGTCCAAAAAGTAGGAGAATTAAGCGCTCGAATGATACTAAACCTAATTGGTGAGGAAATCTGTGCAGATACCCTGTTACAGCGGTTAATTGTGAAAAATCCCCTTTGTTCATAGCTTTGGCACTTTCAAGGACCTGTAAAGCATCATGCCTAATCATATCATTTTGATGAAGTATTAAATAAGCACCAAATACAATATATAGAGCGCTTCCTACTAGGAATAAATGGGAAGCCTTTAGATATTGAGATAAATATATGAAGACTAGAAACAATCCCAAAAGCATACTTAATAGTATAAAAAAGATTATATTGGTATGCCAAATTTGAGGCATTTCAGACCCATCCATTGGCATTATTGTCCTAAACAGTAAACTCGACAGACTAAAGAAAGTAAAGACAAGCACAGACCACAAGAGAATGGCTCTCTGTCCGAATGTAGATAGAAATTTCATATAATTCTCTCCTAAATAAAAAGGCGATCGAAAATGACTCTCGAAAACACCCCTTTATATGATGTTTTACTTCTACTACATCAATTTATTAAGGAAGACTACAGCTTTTTAGTTCCCTTTAAACTGATTGTATCAATAAATTCACAGCATATCATCATAATAATAATAAGCCCAGCAAAAATTAATGGTGTATATGTCCGTAGTTCCGAAGCATAAATTGTCGGTGATAACGACACTGTCATCCGAGCAGCGTAGCCAACTGCCAAAACTACTACGGCTGTTCCAGCCTGCCAGAGATCTTCAAATATCAAGAACACTGAAATAGCTACCACCGCTAACAAAATTGTATATAAAGTTAGTGGATAAAGATTTGCTTTAAAGCTAAATTCAGTGACGGGTTGCTGATTTTGGAAATCATTGACCTTTTGTACAGCCGTTAGCAGACTCGTGCTTCCCAGCCTATTCGTTAAAATTGTATAAAGAACTGCGCCTGACATAACTGATGAAACATACCGCCGCTTAAGCAAAGCCAAAACGAGAGCAGCTATAAGCAGTAAATAAATAATCGTTAACTCTGAGGTAACAAATAAAACACGATTAGTCTCCATATAACCCTTAGCTACCTTAACAACTAAAGATAACTTATCAAAACCAGGATACCAAGTTTTAGACTCAATCATTGTACGACGAGCAGAACCTGGTGCTACTAAAGCGGAAATTGTCCCTGCAAAGGCAATTACTATCGCTGATAGATAATAAACACTCACCTGTTTATTAATAAACCAATTTTTAAACAATAAGAAAGCAAAAATAATCAGTGCAAAAATCGTAAACTGCTCTTGCATACAGGCAAATATCATAAAGGGCAGTGATATAAGCAACCATTTTAGCTCCTTTTGCTCAAGGCAATACCATGCCACCACAAAGGCAATCATTGGGAAAAGGTAGTTAGTCACTGTCGCAATTAAGCCTGCACTGGTAAAAAAGATACTTGGAAATACCAATAAAAACAGTGCTGGAATAATAAAACGAAGTCCCCAATATTTATCATCACTTAAGAAAATACCATTAAAGCAATGGAAGAATACCGCCACAGCGACCAGCATCGTAATATCAAAAATCAGATAATGTGATGACATAAACATGGTGACAGACTCAATTAAGAGACGGCTAGACCACACTTGGTAGCGATGAAAAGCAAACTCAAAGAAACCATAACGCTCAGACAAACGGGCAAAACTTAGCTGATCTCCCGCATTATTAATATAAACAATGGACTGCAGAGTGAAGAGTAAACTCGTAAGACTATAGTATACTGGCAAATAAAATTTTTTCACGCTACTTCTCTCCCTTTACTTTAAAGAACTTATCATTTGAAGCTATATAGCCCTTACCAGAAATCAAGTCGTATTCGATCAATTTCAGATCATGTGCTATTTTCTTCTGCTTCTTGGTTGTATGTTTTTTATCAATACTAGCATTATCCATCACTTCTGTTAACAAGGCCTGATAAGGAGACACCTTAGTTGATGTAGTTAATAATAACTCTGCTGGAAAGTCACTAGAGTTGACATAAGGATGGTTCTGCTTATGAGTTGGATAATTACTCCAGATAAAGTAATCCGTCTGATATTGAGTCTCTGGTTTGTCCTTAAAAGTGCTATCTGGGTAGAAACCTGGCAAATGATCCCCATAAAAAACAACGGTTACTTTTTTATCTAATTTGGACAAGTCACTTAAAAACTTTTTCGTTGCATCATCAGTTTGTTTTAACTCTTTTGCATAATTATTGGTATAACTATTCTCAGCCGGATCAAATCCTTTACCAGAACCACCGTATGGTGTTTTATCTGTATAATTCCAAGGTGCATGGTTTTGATAAGTAATGACCGAAAAGAATTGATTTTGCGAAGGATTGATATTATCTGTAACAGTCTGATAGGTATTAGCATCACTTGGATAAACTCCTAGAGTTCCCAAATGTTTAGCTTTTTTTGTCCCACCATCAGCTGCGATAAATTCATCAAATCCAAGACGTCGATAAATTGATTTGCGTGAATACATGTTAGCATCACCCAAATGGATGGCAATCTTATTTTTTGACTCAAAGGAATCACTAATTGAAGGCATTCGCTTCATTTCAGGAGCAACTTCAGTATAAAGCGTCGAAATAGATGATGATAAATTATACATCGGCAATCCGGTCAATGATTGAAACTCCATATTGGCTGTACCACCACCGTAAGAATCTGCCTTCATTAGACCACTTGTATAATTCTTTTTAACTGACTTAATATACGGGATAGGATCACGATTAAGGCTAACATCTGATAAACGACTAGGATCCGCAAAACTCTCGCTCAAAACAAAGATGACTGTCTGATCCGAAATACTACCTTTTCGGCCTTTGTTGATAACATCAGCTTTTTGAGTATATTCTTGAGCAAGTTTCTCCATAGTATCTTTGCTGTAACCTGAGGGTCTTTCCATCTTAGAGGAAGTCAGCTGCTTAGTCCAAACAAACATTAAGGAGCGCTCCCTTGCTACCACAGACTGTCCCATCCACTCAATATTTTCTGTATTGTTAAGGCGAGATAGAACGGGAATATCGTCTGCAATCTTCCCATTATCCTGTTGGCCAAAAATCGTAACCACTGTGGTAAAGAGTACTAAGATAGGGATTGAAACTGCCACCCTTAGACGCCAGTCCGAATGGATAATATCTTTAAATGACAGGAGTTTCCATAAAAAATAGGTCAGGCCCGCTAAGGCCACAATAGCTAGAACAGCAATTAAAATTGCTGTCGCATTGACATAGGAGAGCAAGAGTCCAACATCTTTGAGCCAGCTTAAATCACTGAATAAAACTGGTTCATTACGCATACTGAATTTAATACTATTAGCAACAGATAGCAAGGAACCCACAGCAATCAAGGTTGTTGTCGCAATCAGGTAGCGGTTAACCACCATATAAAAGACAACATTGACCAGAGCTAAAACCAAAATTTGGTAGACACTAGCTCCTGGGAAAATATACCGGCCTAGTATCGGTCCATCTGCCTTGATAGTCGCCTGAAAAATATAGTTAAAGATAATCGCTAGCAAAAAACTTGTTGCTACTGCTAATGAGATAGACGCCCTTTTTTTCATAGCATCGGCGATCCCCCTAGCAACTACAAAGCACAAGGTCGAATACAATACTAAGCAGATAGCCAAACTTGTTCCCATAGCCCAAGCATAGTCAGAAAGATCTGCTTTCTTAATGAGATTTAAAAGAGACGGTTTCATAGCAGCGATAGCTAAATGATCATTGACAATAGCCATCCCCAGAAAAGCAAATACAGGCAGCTGATAACTCTTATAATGTTTCAAGGGTTTGTCTAGACTAAGCAGACTATCTTCTAATTTTGAATGCTTAGATTGATTCTTCTTATGGTTCTCACGCAATTTATTCGATAAGAACCGAATGGCTCCTGCTAAAACTAAGATACCTAAAACAGTCAACAGAGTTTTAGACTGAAAGAAATCATTGTGACCGAATCGTTCCCACTTAAATTTACCATTATTCAGATTTCTCGTTACCAACAAAAAATAAGAGATAAAGAGATAACCTAAGTAGCCAAAGCCATACTGCAACCAAAACCGCCATTTCAACCCTCGACTGACATAGACAGCTAAGCCAAGTATAGAGATCCCGTACAGAGCATCATTGAGAGTACTGGATGCCCTAAAAGCCTTCAGCAGCCTATCAGCACGATGCCCCTGCAACAGCTGCTGATTGACTAAGAAGAAACTGATACAAAAGACAAAAAGGCAAATAAGCACGATGTGTAAAATTTTGTACCAATCTATATCTTTAATAATTTTTCTCATAGTTTACTTTTTTAAAAGCCGCTTCACAATATACTTCACCGCTCGAGCCGGTCCGATGATAATATACTTCAAAGCTCCCTTAATTCCTCCCATATAGGTAAAATCAACATAAGTATTTGGACTACTGTTGGCACGTGTATTGAGCATCTTGTTCTCAATAAAAGGCGTCATAGTAATCGGATTTTGTGAGATACGGTAATCATAGTGGCCATCCCAAGCAATGTAAATCAATAAACGCTCAATAGCATGAAGGATCGAATTTTGTGGCAGGGGTTCTGCCGGGATATCTTCATCCGTTAACCCCAAATCAAAGAGAGGCTTAAGCGCATCGTATCTAAACCAGGCATATGTACCATAGCTCATGACAAAAGTATCCATCATTTTGAAATCAATAGCCTTATGCAGCCCCATCTTTGTCCAAAGCTCCTCCATCTCAGGAGCGATTAAGTGTTCATTCCAGGCCACGACAATTTTATTGAACCTAAAGAAGGTTGGCATGTCCGCAATCACCAAGCCTAAACGCTCATTACTAGCCATTTGAGTCAGAATTTTATCTGCTGGCTTAACCAACATCTCAATTAATTCTTGCCGCCACGATTGACCAGCCCAGTAGTCTGCTTCTTTGGATTTCTTGGTGTGAAAATGACCAATATAGTCATATTCCTTGAGTTGTTTTTTCAATTTTAACATTGGTAGAACATCACGGCCAATATTGCCGGTCACAAAGATTTGAGCTGGAACTCGATTCTGCTCCAATATTGTCCGAATTTCAGCCTGCTTCTCTTCCTTATCCGTCGTGATAAAGAGATCGTAGGTAAAGTGGAAGGCCTGAAAGGTATCCAAAAATTCTTGTAAAAGATCCACATAAAACACATGCAGATGAACAGCCACCTTGCCTTGAGAAAACAGCTGAGTATTCATATCGGTCTGCTCAAGATACTTATAGGCTAATAAATAAGGCAGATCGGGCTGACTGATATTGGTCATGTGACTAACAATCAGATCGATAGGATAATTGGAAAGCTCCCTAATCTGGTTGAGGAGATAAGGGCCGATATGCTGGTTAGCATCAATCGTTTTAACCTTAATAAATGGAACCCTAGCATTAAGAATAGCCGTCGGATTATAGTAGCTGAAATCAGGATGCAGCATGCCTTCTGTAGGGGTCTCAATCGTATTGAAAACAGCAGAATACTTGAATCCTACATCGGTTAGCGCAGTTGTCACCCGTGTTTCATAGTGGCCGATAACTTCTTGGACATCTGTAAAATCTTGAATTCCTTGCCAGAAATCCAGAAAAGCTGATGAAGTAACTACCTTTTGACTGAAACTAATAAAGTAGCTCTGGATATGCTCAGGAAAGCTTTTAGTCTTTCGATGATTGGTTAGTCCCCAGAAATCTACCTGTTCATCAGTTTCAAACCGATCATAAATGGGCTGTAAATCCCACAAAGGACCAAAACAGGTATCGTTCATCGTTGTAACTGAGTCGTAATCAGCCAGCTTATCCCAACCAACAGCTGCCATACCATCACGCCAAGCAGCAAAATCAAAGCCACTATTTTGCCTCTGAATAAAATCATCAATTAAACCTTCCTGACGCAATCTAGCTTCGTCTGCCTCATTAAAAGAGCTGTTAGAGATAAAAATAACCTTACTGTAGAGAGAACGCAACTGTCGCAACTGATAATGCACATGCGAACTCAAACGATTATATTTATTAAAATGCACATATAAAAGCAAACGCTTCATGTTTTATTTTCTCCTAAAGAAATTGATGATTTTAGTTGGAATAGTCCAACGGCGAGAATGGACGACTGTATTATAGCGATTAGTCACTTCTGTTAATTCTTTCTGAACACGCTCATTCTCAGAAACCACTTGCTGATATTGATAACGGTAGGACTGTAAATTGGCTATTTCAGATTGCGCTGATTCTAGTTCTTCTACTAGCTTACGAGCAACAAAATCAGGTTGCTCTGGATGATTAACATTAAACCATTCATAAGTCAGCAAAAACTCTCTGCTATCCCTATTGGAAATGTCATAAATAATTTGAGGGTCGGATTCTTCAAAATAATAGGCTCCTCTTATCACCTTAGCGTTGGTCCATATAGGTAATAGCTTAGTATCAAATTTAGTATCAGTTAATGAAACACTTTGATAATAACTAGGAATTTCTGATAGGTCAATACGGAGCTTTTGGACATCGGCATCCAAGTCAAGCCTTAGATGTCCGGAGTATTCTAATGGAAATTGTAAACTGTCAGTTTCAGAAAAAGGTTCTTCAAACCCACGATCTAAATAAACGGTAATATATTGATTATCCCAACTATTTTCCCCTTTTTGAGCCAAAGCTTTCTCAAAAGTATTATGCTGAGGCAATAAAAATTCTAATACTTTGCGGTAATCTATCTCAGGGTATTTAGCAAGGTACTCCAACTGTGTTTCTAACAATTTATCAAAGCGTCTACCAATCTTATTCCTATCTTGTGTTCGAGAATCTGATTCTATATCCATTCGATAAACTGTTGTTGAATCTTCTAGAAAGCCTAAAGGAGTTCTCTGAAAAAGTTCTAACTGAATATTGAAGGTATCATCAGCAGCCTGAGGATCAATCAAATCATTGACTTCCAACATGAGATCCGTTTCTATCAACCAGGTAGAAGCCATCGTCATACCCTTTAAGGCAAGCATCTTTTCATATGAATCTATAAAAGGAATAATTCCATTTTTAAGAACACTCTTATGAATCACCGCTCCCTGAGCATCAACCATATCAAAATCAGTATTAGACCAGCGATACTCTGGCGATGACTCTAAAAAGTCAACCTGTTTTTGAAGCTTAAGTGGATCAATCCAGTAATCATCACCATCACATCTAGCAATATATTGTCCTTTAGCTTCCTTGCAAATATCAATCCATGTTCTCGCAATACCTTTATTAGTTTTATTGAAAAAAGGTTTAACTTTATCAGGATAGCGCTTGGCGTACTGGCACAGAATGTTTGGAGAATGGTCATTTGAGGCATCATCAACAACAATAATTTCAAACGAAAATGTCGTCTGTTGCGCCAAAAAACTATCCAAAGCTTCCCCTATCCAATCTCCCTTATTAAAATTAGTGCAAATAATGGAAACCTTCATATAGTCTTCCTTATCTTTATCCAAATTGCCACTGTCCATTGCGTTGGTAAAGACCGCTAGCTGAATCCAAAGCCGACAAATCCTCAGATTCAATGTCATCACGATGGACAACAATAACAGGTGTCTGATTCGCATCGGAAAAGGCTAACATTTGATCGTTGTCATCACGAACAGTTACCTCTAATTTTAATTTAATATCATTTAGATGTTCAATATCACATTCATAAATAACCGATTTAGAGCCAGCGCCTGAGGTCTTATAATCCATCGAGTTATCATTATAAACCCAAATATTACGGTCAATATCTGTTAAAGATAGAGCAATGTAGGTCGGAATATCGTTAAGTACTTCATAAGAAATTTCAAACTTGATCTTATCTTTTGGAGTCATGGGATTAGCAGACAACAGTTTAACAGCTAAGTTTTCGACATGCGTAATTTGGTCCTCGTCAGCTTGCACCTCAATCGTTTCTCCATTATCATCAACAACTTTATCAGTATTGTCAAAGCTATACTGATTAGCAACATTAAAGGGTTCACCGTACGCCTTAATCAAGCCATCATCAATCAGGACTGCCTTATTGCAATATTTCTTAACAGCTGCCATATCATGGGTAACAAGAATTGTAGTCTTCCCGCTTTCCTTGCGCTCCATAAAATAATCATTACACTTGCGCTGGAAGGCTTCATCACCAACTGCCAAGACTTCATCAAGAATAAGGATATCCCCTTGCGCTTTAATAGCAACTGAGAAAGCCAGACGAACCTGCATCCCGCTTGAATAATTCTTGAGTTTTTGATTCATGAACTCTTTGAGTTCGGCAAAATCCACAATATCATCATACATGGCATCAACTTCTTCCGTCGAAAAGCCTAGCATTGCCCCGTTCATATAGACATTCTCCCGGCCTGTCAATTCGGGATTAAAGCCAACACCTAATTCGATAAAAGAAACTAACTTTCCATCAATAGTTACAGAGCCTTTTTCCGGTACATAAATCTGCGAAATAATTTTTAGAAGCGTAGACTTGCCCGAGCCATTTCGACCGACAATTCCAAAGAAATCACCTTTCTCCACTTCAAAATTGATGTCACGCAGCACATGCTGCTCCTTGTAACCCTTAACTCCTTTAAAACGATTGACCATCGTCGTCCGCAGACTGTTAGAAGCTTCAACAGGTAATTTAAAATATTTGCTGACATGGTCAACCTTTACTGCAATATTATTTTCTGCTGTCATTATAGAATCTCCGCAAATCTCTTAGAACTACGATTAAAAACTGTCAAACCAATAGCAAAAATGATAAATGGCAAGACATAAGGAATAGCATAATACCACCAGTGATTGATTAAATTCCAAATAGTCAAATTGGCTTTATCAATCAGGAGATAACGCAGGTCCTGAATCATCTGCGCTAAAGGATTGAGCATGATAACCTTACCCGCAAAAACTCCTTTAACTCCTTGGTTGGTAATAAAGGTCAGAGGATAAATAATCGGCGTCGCATACAAGCCTGCTTGGAGAACAACCTCCCAAATTTGGCCAATATCACGGAACTTAACGTAGAGCGTCGCCAAAAGCAGAGCTACCCCCCAAGCCATAATAAAGAGCTCAAGGAAGAGCGGGATGGAAAAGACAGCATCCCAACCAATATGAACACCATTGACCAAGGCAAAAATCAGCACAACAATCAGGTTAATGCCAAAATTAATCAATGCTCCGCAGACTGCTGATAAGACAATAATTGATTTTGAAAAATTCAGCTTACGCAACAGATCACCACGCGTCACGATAGAAACCATCCCCATGCTAGTTGCTTCCGTAAAGAAAGACCAGACCACATTAGCCAGCAAAAGTGCTACAGGGAAATGAGGCACGTCCCCCCCTAAACGCAGGAAGCGGATGAAGACCAGATACATGATCATAAAGAGCAACAAAGGCTTTAAAATTGACCAGAGGTAGCCGATGACACTGCCTTGATAACGCAGCTTAAAGTCTGTTTTTATGAGTTCTTTTAGTAGGATACGATTCTTCTTACTAAGTAAATCCATGATATTCTCCTATGCTTGATAGCCATATTTCTGATAATGGCGATAACCAATTTTCGTTGTCACTAAGGTTTTAAAGACCAATGTATGAAAAGGCCTATTTTTAGCAAAACCATACTGTTTAAGGGTACGTCGTCTTTGACGCCAAGGCTGATCGAGCAAATAAACATAGGCTTCAATCAGTTGATGTTCAGTCAAGGCCAAGTCTAAATTCAACAAAAGTTCGGCCTGCCGCTGGCTGGCATCAATCAGCCACCAATATTTAGCAATTAGATTATGGGGCCGCAGCCAATTCTTTAAGCGCTTTGACCATGTCCGCGCCCCTAGGACATTACTATCATGTTGGCGATAAAGTTCGGTTGCCTGATCCAAATAGACCAATTCTCCTTTAGCTGCTGCTATTAGGGCTAAATACCAATCATGCATGAGTATAGATTCAACAGCATCTTCATGCCAAAGTTGGGCTGCTGCATGGTTAATCATGGCAGTTCCTCCTGTTACAGTATTTTCTGTTAATTCCTGTAAAAGCGCTGTATTGGCATGACCTGACTGTGTACGAATCATGCTTTCATGCAAAACCTGCAGATTTTGATTAACCACCTTAAGATCTGTGTATACCAAGAGAGGTTGATGCTGATCATGCCGCTGACCTTCCTCGAGACAGTGCTCTAGTTTTTCTGGCAACCAGATATCATCTTGATCACAGAAAAAGTAATAATCAGCTTCCTCATAGTTAAGCAGCGTATAAAAGTTTTTGATGACGCCAATATTCTCTTGCTGTTTAGCATTGATAAAGCAGATACGACTGTCCCTCTGAGCATAATTTGCAATAATCTCTGGTGTCCGATCACTGGAACCATCATCGCGAATCAACAGCGTCCAGTCAGAAAAGGTCTGCTCTAAAATACTGTCAATCTGCTGAGCCAAAAAACGCTCACCATTGTAGGTGGACATGAGTATGTTAACTTTCATGTAAAAACAGCTCCTCGTATTCTCCTACAATTTTGGGCCAAGTATAGGCCTCCTCCATGTGCTGACGAGCTTTTCGCCCCAACTCACTGAAATCCTCTTGCTCATCATTTTGATTGATTAACTGAGCCAGACTGCCAGCTTTTTTATCCCAATAGAGGGCTGTGTCTTGAGCAACACCTTTATTAAAGTCAACACCCAGCACTAAATTTAAATCTGTATGGGCCAATGCTTCTAATAATCCAGGATTCGTACCGCCTACTTCATGCCCATGAATATAGGCAAAAGCTGCTTGGCGAATATAAGTCAGTAAAGCACGATTATAAACTGTCCCAACAAACTTAATCCGTTCATCTTTCTCAAAACCTGTTTTCTGACGCAGTTCCTCAAAGTAGCTGCTGCCTTCATGATTACAGATAATAATCAGGTCTCGTTTGGTCTGCGAGGCCATAAATTCACGAATAGCCACTTCATAGTTGTTCTCTGGGACAAAGCGCCCAACAATCAGATAATAGCCTTTTTCAGTACTTTGCCAAGTTTCAAAAAAATCTCGAACTTGAGCAGACTGGGCTGTCAACCCTGACGAACTTAAATCTGTTCCATAGGCAATGAAAGCCGTTTTAGACCAAGGGTAAGTCTCCTTAATATAACTCTCAATCCCCGTGTTATCCGAAATGACCAAGTCAGCTCTCTTAGTCATCACCTTCTCAGAATATTTGAGGTAAGCTTGAACAGGCTTAGCCCATTTAGAACGCTTCCACTCCAAGCCATCGGGATTAACAAAGAGCTGACCGCCAATTTTATGAATCCGTCGTGCAAAAGGACTAATAAAAGCTCCGATAGTATTGCCCAAGATATAAAAGATAGGATGCCGGATTTCCTCTTGCTTGATCAGCTTTAAAGCGTAGCTGATAGCCTGCATATCATAGGCAATAACCCGTGCTGGACCAAGTTTGGGAGGTTTGACTGTAAAGCAATCTACTCCCATGTATGTAGAATGGGAACCCGTCAGCTCATCGCTGAGACAGGCAACATGGTAGCTGATTTTATCTGATAAGCGATTTTTCACCAATTCTTCCACAAAGGTTTCAAAGCCACCATATTTGGCAGGCAGACCCCTGCTTCCGATGATAAAAACATGCTGCATACACAAAAACTCCATTCTAGCAATACAATCACTCTATTATATCATAAAATCACTGACCTTTTCACCCATAACTGTAAAAATATAGCGTCCTTCATTGCTTACACAAGGCCAAGTTTCGCCTATACTCCAAAGAGGGGAATCTAAAAAGCAGACAAGCTTTCCTCAACTTGTCTGCTTCATTTTATTTTTTCCCCTGCTTGTAAAATTCTTTTAACGCTTCCTGCCAAGTCGGAATGACAAAACCAGTTGCTTTGGCCTTAGCCAAACTCATCGTTGAGTTCATCGGACGTTTAGCTTTTGCTGGAAATTGGCTGGAGTCAACTGGTACTACTTCTACACCAGTATCCTTAAGTATTTCCTTAGCAAAATCGTACCAAGTCGTATCTTCTGCTGCATCATTTGACAGATGATAATAGCCAAACTCCTTTTGATTTTCGGTCAGATAGGTCATAAACTCTGCCAAAGTTCTAGTCCAAGTCGGACGTCCATGCTGGTCATTCACAACTGTCAAACGCGAACGAGTTTTAGCCAAGTTTTGCATAGTAAAGACAAAGTTTTTCCCGTAATTTCCAAATACCCAAGCAGTACGGATAATATAATATTTATCATGCAGCTTCTCAACAGCCTCTTCACCCATGCGCTTAGTGCGACCGTACTCTGTCTGCGGATCTGTCTCATCTGTTTCCAGCCATTCTTGACCGACAAGCTTTTCACCATTGAAAACATAGTCTGTCGAGATGTAAACCAGCGTAGCACCGTGCTTCGATGCTGCTTTAGCAATATTCTCGGTCCCCGTCACATTGATAGCATAATCTAATTCCTTACCATCATCTTCTGCCGCATCGACAGCCGTATAAGCGGCACAATGATAAACTAAAGTAGGCTTAACTTGAGCAAAGACTTCATCAACTTTATGAGCATCTGTAATATCCATTTCAGCGACATCCACAGCGACATAATCTTCGTTTCTCTCATCAAGCAAATGGCGCAGCTCTGTACCAAGCTGGCCCTTGCTGCCAGTAATTAAAATCATTTACAATTTCCTTTCCGTTGGTACTGAAATAACCTCAGGCGAAGCCTTCCAGCATCGGTTTGTCATCCTTTTCATTCTAACAAAAAAAAGGATGAATTTCACCCTTTTTCTTTTATGATATAAACTGGACGCTTTTTAGTTTCTAAAAAGATTTTCGCCAGATATTTTCCAATAATCCCCAGTGCCAAAAGCTGCAATCCACCTAAAAACAAGATAACAGATATAGTAGAGGCCCAACCACTCACTGGGTCACCAAAGAGCAAACGGCGAACAACAACAAACAGAATGGCAAAAATTGACAACATAAAGCTGCCCAACCCTGCCCAAGTTGCTAAATTTAAAGGAGCTTCCGAAAAATTGATAAAACCATCAATCGAATATCTAAGTAAGGACCAAAAATTCCAAGAAGTATCACCAGCTACACGCTCGCGATTCTCATAAGGAAGATAAATGACATCATAACCTACCCAAGCAAAGAGGCCTTTGGAGAAGCGATTGACCTCCCCCAGCTCCAAAATGCTGTCAACAACTTGGCGAGTCATTAAGCGAAAATCACGCGCACCATCAACCATTTCCGTATCTGAAATTTTATTGACTAGCCAATAAAAAGTCTTAGCAAAAAAAGAACGGATTATCGGTTCTCCTTTGCGATCTGCCCGTCTCGTACCAACAACATCATAACCATCTTTAATCTTTTGGTACATATCTGCTAGCATTTCCGGGGGATCTTGCAAATCGACATCCATGACAGTGATAAGATCACCATCTACCTCTTCCAAGCCAGCTAACAGAGCTGCTTCCTTTCCAAAATTACGAGAAAACGACAGATAATGGACGTTATCAAACTGCTTAGAAACCCGTCGCAAAACGGATAAAGTCTGGTCTTTGGAACCGTCATTAACAAAAAGATAGTCAAACACTAACTCCCTAGCTATAGAAGCCTCAACTTGCTTAGTTGCCGCTAAAAAGGACTCAATGGTCGCTTCTTCATTGTAACATGGCACTACAATACTTAACTTTTTCATTTCCAATCCTTATCGAAATACAAAGCTTTTGAGAATTCAATCAAAAAAATCATTTTCGCTATAGCCTACCTTGGAACACCCAGATCTGTAAATAATAAACTCTAGCAACTGCTGCTCGCCTTTTCGTGAGCTCCATGAATTACTCACACTCTTTGATTTATCGAATTCCCAGCGCAATACGGGCATAGCGACTCATTCGCTCAATTGTCCAAGCTGGAGTCCACACCAATTTAACTTCTACCTTGGTAACTTCCTTAACTTCACGGATAACATCGTAAATCTGATCAGTCAGCAGATCAGCTAAGGGGCAGCCCATTGTTGTCAAAGTCATATCAATTTCAGTGTAGCCATCTTCTTCAAAACGAATTTCATAAACTAAGCCGAGATTGACAATATCGATACCCAACTCAGGATCAATAACCATTTCTAATACTTCAAGGATATGATCCTTAATTTTTTCGACTTCTTCAGGTGTGTATGTTTTTTCTGACATTTAATTCATCCTCCTCAAGCATTATCCTAGCAAAACGCCCCTGCTTACGCTAATTTACGAATAGTGTGCAGCTACTATTTTTATTTTCAAACGGCAGTAGCCAATCTCCAGCAGAACTTCCACTAGACATCATTGCTTTTGCCATTTATTTCTAAGCGAACGTCAAATGATCAGCAGTTCACTTCTCAAAAATTAGAAGGAGACAGTCAATACCTTGTCTCAGACTTAGGTAGACTCTTTCTGATCTTAAAACTCAAGTAAAAACAGTCCACTGGACTTTCGCTCCTCTCCAATTTCCCAGGAGCGGTTAAAACAGTCCACTGGTACTTCTTCGCTCCTCTCCAATTTTCCAGGAGCGGTTAAAACAGTCCACTGGTACTTCTTCGCTCCTCTCTAATTTTCCAGGAGCGGTTAAAACAGTCCACTGGTACTTCTTCGCTCCTCTCTAATTTTCCAGGAGCGGTTAAAACAGTCCACTGGACTGTTTTAATCCTCCATAAAGTCTTTAAGCTGTTTACTGCGGCTTGGATGACGTAATTTACGTAGCGCTTTAGCTTCGATTTGGCGAATGCGTTCACGCGTAACATTAAAGACCTTACCCACATCTTCAAGCGTACGCATCTTGCCGTCATCTAATCCAAAGCGCAGACGAAGAACATTTTCCTCGCGGTCAGTCAAAGTATCGAGAACTTCGTTCAATTGTTCCCGAAGGACAATACGCGTTGTATAATCAACGGGATTTTCAATCACTTCATCTTCGATAAAATCTCCCAAATGGCTGTCATCTTCTTCACCAATTGGTGTTTCTAGAGAGACAGGCTCTTGAGCAATTTTTAAAATTTCCCTAACCTTATCTGGAGACATATCCATGCGCTCTGCAATCTGCTCCGGAGTCGGATCTTGGCCTAATTCCTGCAAGAGATTGCGCTGCTCACGAACCAGCTTGTTAATGGTTTCAACCATGTGCACTGGAATTCGAATAGTTCGTGCTTGATCAGCAATGGCCCTAGTAATAGCCTGACGTATCCACCAAGTAGCGTAAGTTGAAAATTTGAACCCCTTAGAATAATCAAATTTATCAACCGCCTTCATAAGACCCATATTCCCTTCTTGAATCAGGTCAAGAAACTGCATACCGCGACCGACATAACGCTTAGCAATAGAGACAACCAAACGCAAATTGGCTTCAGCTAGACGCTGCTTAGCTTGCAGATCTCCTTCCGCTGCCGCGACAGCTAGATCTTTTTCCTCATCATTGCTTAAAAGCGGGACAACTCCGATTTCTTTCAAATACATCCGAACAGGATCGTTAACCTTGGCTGAATTGCTACCAATAAGCTCCTCATCCGTCAACTCATCAGGTGTCGGTGCCTCAACTACATATTTACTAGATGGATTGCCATCCTTATCAGTGATAGAGATGCCACCATCTGTCAGACGTTCCAACAGATCATCAATCTGATCGGCGTCAAGCACGAAGGGGATGACTAACTTCTCTGTCACCTCATCATCAATTGCTGTCCCTTCCTTCTTGTGGTTGCGGATAAAGTCTGCTACTTGTACATTAAAGGTTGTATTTGATTGTTTACTTGCCATAGTTTCCTCTATTCCATACTTCTTTTTTGGGCAATAAAAGCCTCTAATTCCATTGTGGCACGTTCTGTGTCACCATGATTACTAGTCTCACGAATCAATTTACTGCGTTTACGCAAGTCTCGTTCTTGCCGATACTGATCTATTCGCTTTTCTAAAAGATTTATCTCATCCTCAGCAATCTCCTCGGGCAACGACTCTTCTAAAATTTGGTAATAAGCCTGCCGCAAATCTTCCGACATATCTGCTAAATCAAGATCTGAAATTTCTCCTTGTCTGCACAGCAATTGATAGAGCTTCTGTAACTGAAGACTATCAAAGGAAAAATCATCACGGTGTCTAAACTCATTTAGTAGGTATTCATGATGCAGGAGGCGATGAAACAGCTGATTCTCCGCTCGCTGCATAGCTGTCAAACTTTTAGTTGCTGGCAGCTCTGTTATCAAAGGCCCCTGCACTTGAACAGATCTTTCCTGAACCGCGCCTCCTCTAGAAGCACGCAATTTCAAACGCTCATTATTAACGGACTGTTCAATTTGAAAATAATCAAAGTCTGGCAAAAGTTCAGCTACCATATTGATATATGTATTTTGCGCTGTGATAGATGTTACACCTGCAATAATCTCAGCGATCTGTTCCACATAAGTAATTTCAGCCTGCAAATTATCGACATTATCAGGTTTGAGGTAATGAATCCAAAACTCTGTACTAGAAATTCGCGACTGTGTCAGGAGTTTAGCTAACTCCTCTTTTGAATTTGCTGCTATAAATTCATCGGGGTCCATCTGATTAGGAATGCGGACAATCTCCACCGTCAAATCATCCAAAATCTTCAATGATTTAGCGATAGCATTCTGGCCGGCCTTATCACCATCATAAGTTAAAATTACCTTTTTCGTAAATTTTTTTAAATGATTGACATGCTCCGAAGTCAAAGCCGTGCCCATAGAAGCCACCGCATTCTCAATCCCTGCCCGATAAGCAGCGATAACATCCATAAAGCCTTCCATCAAATAAACTTCATGGTTCTTAGCCATTACTGGTTTGGCCTTGTCTAGATGATAAAGTTCATAGGATTTGTTAAAAATAGGTGTCGAACGCGTATTTTTATACTTAGCTTCTCTTTTATGATCGGAAGTTTCTGTCCAGATTCGCCCCGAAAAGCCGATAACATAGCCATTTTCATCCGTCAGAGGGAACATAATCCGATTGCGGAAACTGTCAAAGATCCCTCCTCGTTCTGAGAGATTAAACAATCCCGAGTTAAGAATAGTCTCTTCATCATAACGAGATGATAAACTCTGATAGAGATAATTAACCTCATCAGGTGCCAAACCGATATTGAAATAGTCAATCATCTGATCCGTCAACCCCCGCTGGTAGAGATACTGTTTAGCAGCCTCCCCCACTTTAGTGGTCATCAAAACAGCGTGGTAAAACTTACTGGCATCCTGATTGATGTCAAACAGCTTTTGCTGGGGATGGCGGTGTTGCTGGCTCTGAACTGGAGTATCAATAACCAGGTCCATTCCAATTCGCTCAGCTAAAATCTTGACGCTCTCCAAAAAAGTTATATGACGATACTCCTCCAGAAACTTAAAAACATCACCGGACTTGCCACAGCCAAAACAATGAAAGAACTGTCTATCCTCAATAACATTAAAAGACGGTGTTTTTTCTTGGTGGAAGGGACAAAGTCCAAGATAATTACGGCCAGCCTTGGTAAGACTGACAACTTCACCGATAACATCAACAATATTGACATTTGCTTTTATGTCAGCAATCATCTCTTTATCAACGGCCAAGCTACCACCTCCCGACTAAGACAATAATTTTAGTTTTACCCCTTATTATAGCATTTCTGTACTACCTTGTAAATTATCTAAATCAGCATAACAAACTCTTTTCAAAACTCACAAAAATATTAACTAAAATTAACATTTACAGTTTTTAGACAACTACCTTGACTTTGTCTAGTTATTTAGTTATACTCTTCAAGTAAAAATTTGAAAGGATTCTATTTATCACAATGATTAAAGAATTAAAAGACTTTTTGTTTAAGGGCAATGTCCTTGATCTTGCCGTGGCCGTTGTTATGGGGGCTGCTTTCAATGCCATCATCACATCGCTAGTAAGCGACATCATCACTCCTGTGATTTTAAACCCAGTCGTTAAGGCTGCTGGCGTTGAAAATCTCTCCAAACTGACTTGGAACGGAATTACTTACGGAAGCTTCTTAAGTGCCGTGATCAACTTCCTTATCGTCGGAACGACTCTCTTCTTTGTAGTTAAAGCTGGCAATAAAGCTATCGCTCTTAACAAAAAACAAGAAGATGAGGCTGCAGAAGCTGCTGGACCTTCGCAGGAAGAATTGCTCACAGAAATTCGTGATCTTTTAGCTAAGAAATAAGACCTAAGCAGCAGCTGAGGTACCTAACCTAAGATAGGAAAAGAGTACTGATACATAGATATCGGTACTCTTTTTTTACTCTAAAATTTACTATCTAACACAATTGTTTATGAATAAAACTAGCAAGGCTAATCATCAGGGAAAACACACATGAGGGTGATGTCGGCATGTGTTTTAACAAAAAATTAAGATGTAAAAAAGCTTGAGTCCAACTCAAGCTCCAGTTTAGCCACGCTTAGAATTTTTTACGCTTGCGAGCAGCTTCTGATTTACGTTTACGTTTTACAGAAGGTTTTTCATAGTGTTCACGTTTACGAGCTTCTTGAAGAGTTCCCGCTTTTGTGACTGAACGCTTGAAACGACGAAGAGCATCGTCAAGTGATTCATTTTTACGTACCACTGTTTTTGCCATGGATTTCACCTCCCCAAGACTAATGTAACGATTTTTCGTTCCCTAGTAGCATACCTAAATTTCCTAGTAAAGTCAACTGTTACCCATTAAAAAATAAAAAGAGAAGGAAATTTTTCCTACTCTTTCGCCTATAATATCAATTTATGATTGCAACCAATTGAAACCTGTTCTCTCATTTTAGGAATACCGAGATATTACTAAATAATTCCTATCCAGCCTCTGACTCAGCATTGGCTTTTTGAACATATTGATCAATCTTGCCTTCTTTTTTTAGCCTTGTGATAATTTGATTAAGCTTATCACGAAGGGCAATGGAACCTTTAGGTAGGGCAATAGCATAAGAACTGCCATCAACCTTCTTCAAAGTGATATTGGAAACAGCCAAATCATCGTTATTAGAAATATAGCCCTGTGCAATAGCACTTTCCATGACAATTCCATCAATTTGACCATGCTTTAACTCGTTAATTCCTTCACTGTTTTGAGTTAAGGACACGGCCGATGCCTTGGGAATTTGATCTGCTAGGACGCCTTCTTGAATCGTTCCCTTCTGAGCTGAGACAGAGTGACCAGAGAAATCATCCACTGATGTATACTGGGCTAATTCAGACTTACGGACAACAATAACATTTTTGGATTCAAAGTAGGGTTCTGTAAACTCAAAAGAATCCTTACGATCCTCAGTAACAGAAATACCAGAAATACCGTAGTCAGCCTTACCAATAGACACACTGCCCAAAACATTAGTGAAAGACACCGTCAAAAAGTGCACGTCAACACCCAATTCTTTAGCAATTTCTTTGGACAATTCGACATCGATACCAACAACAGTATCTTTACCATTTTCCAGACGTTTAAATTCAAAAGGAGCAAAATCCGGACTAGTAGCCACAACCAAAGTCCCACTCTTTTGAACATCACTCAGCGATGTATCCTTAGATTTGGATGATTTGGAAACACCGCAGGCTACCAAGACAAAAGTTGTCATAAAAATCGTGGTTAGCGCCAATAGCTTTTTCACTGACATATTTTCACCATTCAACTGACTGGTATACAGTCAAAATTTATTTTTATACTATTTTAGATTATAAAAATACATCTGTCAAGCCGAGATCGGATAGATGCTTCAATAAAAATTTTTACGACGATTGCCGTCTTCTTGATCCTCATAGACGTACTCCGATAATCTATCTTCATCAAAAACACGTAAAAGGTTAAGCATATCGTAGGCTAAATCCATGTGCGGCAGGTCTTTACGATTAACCCATTTAACTTCTCCTTCCTCTGATGAACGCAGTTCTCCTGAGTAGAAAGAAGCCTTGTAGAGAAAAACCAGATAACGGATGCCTTCATTTGTATACCAGTGCTTCATCCCCACTAATTGAGGATGCTGGATGGTCAGACCAGTCTCTTCAAAAATCTCACGGACAACAGCATCGTGAAGGGACTCTCTTACTTCGACGTGTCCGCCCGGCAGAGCTGCCCCAGACCAAGAATATCGCTCAGGATCGCGAAACTGCATGACAATATTTCCCTTACCGTCCTCAATCAAACACATATTAGTCAAAATAACTTCCTGACTGCGTGCCATGACTTTGCCTCCTTACAGTAATGGTAAAATCCAACTGACCCAGCCCCAACTAATAGGCATAATCAGCAGCATAGCTGGAATCATATCAGCCGTTGGGAACATCTTGACTTGAATAATTCGGAAACCTGTTGCCACCATGAGAAAACCACCACAAGCTGTAAAGTCACCAATAACCTCCTGTGTTGTCAAGGGAACAATAATACCCGCTAAATAATAAAGAACCGTAAAAATAAGAAATTGCGGCAAAGCAATAGCGGCAACGACATACCCTAGGTTACAGGCAAAGATAGCTGCCGTGAAAAAATCCAGAATCGATTTAGAAATCAAAATACTGGCGTCACCAGTCATCCCATTGACCAAACTACCGTAAATACCAGTTCCACTGGCACAAAAAAGAACAATAACTGTTACCAGATCAGCTAAAAAACGTTCTTTAGGCAAATCAGACTTGGAAGGAAAAATTTTAGACATTCCCTTCTCTAAAAAGAGGCCGCCTCGGTTAATCCATTTGTCAAAATCAAGCACAAGCCCCACAATGGTCCCTAGTACAACCGCAAAGACAACAGCAGGCATATAGGACATTTTGGTAATGGAAGCAATTCCCATTCCCATAGAACACACACCAAAAATCATGTTCATCTTAACCTTAAAATCATCATCCAAATGATGACCGAACGAGCCACCCAAAAGGCCGCCCAAGATGATGGAGAGACTATTTACGATAACGCCTAAAGGCATATCAACACTTCCTTTTTAGCTTTAATTAAATCTTATTTTAGCACGACCAAGGACAAAAATAAAGATAACTAAGCCGTCACATTTCTATCAAAGCTACATTTACCAATTCACACTAACCGTTTTTTCGATTCGTCAAAGCCTTTTTCGACCAATAAATTAGCTCTGAAGACATAACCTATTTTCAATCTGCCTTATCTACTCATATTGCTACCGATTTTTACTCTCCAATATTCCTAAGAATGGTACAAAATCCTTGCCAAGCACCGGACCACTATCTAATGAACATTGACTTTAACAGAAAAATCGCTATAATAAAGCCATCATGTCTACTCTTATCAATTATTTAATTACGCAATCGAAAAAACCTTCTGGCTTTGTTGGCCGTATTCTCACTAAAATCTGGTCCTCTTATTTTCAAAAATTGAGTCTGTGGACCCTCGATTTAACAGATATTCCACAAAGAACTGCCATTCTGGATATTGGTTTTGGCGGTGGGAGTAACATCAAAACGATAGCCAGCCTAGCTAAAAAATCAACTATCTACGGCATCGATGCTTCTAAAGAAGCTTATAAGCAAGCCAGCAAAGTCAACCAGCACCTTATCCAAAAAGGCCAGGTTCAGCTTCGTCTTGCTGACGTTGCGTCGCTTCCTTTTCAAGACCAAAGCTTTGACCTCATCATCGCGACACAAACCCATATATATTGGAGTGAATTAGATAACGGACTTTCAGAATGTGCTCGTGTTTTAAAAGAGGATGGTCAGTTGCTCATCAGCACTGAAAAAAATAAAATTGACTACCATCTACCAGCTTATAGAGAGTCATCTGACTTTACAGCTTTATTAAAACAAGTAGGTTTTCGAAAAGTCACCGTCAAAATTGATCAAACCTATATCGGATTTATTTGTCAAAAATAAGCAGAGCTACTGCACTAGCTCTGCTTATTTTTGTCTTTCGAAAGAGTCTGGTAGAAAAGTCTAGACTCGTTAGCATTGTTCTAGATTCACCATGACGCAGTGGTTGGAAATAAGACTTGTTGATTATGCTAAGAAGTTTTACCTCTGCACAGTTCATTAGGTGCTTTAGCACCCAATGAACCACTTGCTGATTGGCCATCCTTATCTTGGGGCTCGGTCCCATTTTCAGGCGCCACCCAAAAATAGGAAGGTGGCGGAGATTTGAGCCTTAAAATAGGAGAACGAAGAAAATCAAAATCGTGATTTTATCACGATTTACCGATTGAATTCTACTCTCTCCGTTATAAGAAAGTTTCCTGACTCTCAGTACTTAATCCTAATCCATGGCCTTCAGCTCCAGTACCATATCACGGATCTGAGCGGCCAGTTCGAAGTCAAGCAGCTCGGCGGCTTCCTGCATTTCCTTTTGGAGCTTCTTGATAGCTTCTTGGCGCTCCTTCTTGGACATGGTCGAAACATCCATCTCTTCTGCCACTTGAGTTTCCTCGTTGGTTTTGGTAATAGCAATAAGGTCACGGATTTCCTTTTTAATGGTCTGCGGAACGATACCGTGCTCATCATTATAAGCCATCTGAATTTCCCGACGACGGGCAGTTTCATCCATAGCCTTTTGCATAGACTCTGTCACCGTATCTGCATACATGATAACGTGCCCCTCGCTATTTCGGGCAGCACGACCTATGGTCTGGATGAGACCTCGTTCGTTGCGTAAGAATCCTTCCTTATCAGCGTCCAGGATGGCAATCAAACTGACCTCAGGTACATCGATTCCTTCTCGCAGGAGATTGATCCCAATGAGAACATCAAAGATCCCAAGCCGCAAATCACGAATAATCTCCGTCCGCTCCAGCGTCTTGATATCGCTGTGCATATACTTAACCTTGACTCCCATCTCTTTGAGATAGTCGGTCAGGTCCTCTGCCATCTTTTTAGTGAGAGTCGTGATAAAGGTACGTTCCCCTTTTTCGGCACGAATGGTAATTTCACCTAGCAGGTCATCCATCTGCCCCATAGTAGGACGGACTTCAACCTCGGGGTCTAGGAGTCCTGTCGGACGAATAATCTGCTCTATCACTGTGTCAGTCTGTTCCATCTCATAGTCACCCGGGGTGGCAGATACGTAGACAATCTGGTGAACATGACTTTCAAATTCCTCACGGCGTAAAGGGCGATTGTCCAGAGCACTGGGGAGACGGAAACCATAATTAACCAACATCTCCTTGCGGGAACGGTCACCATTGTACATACCCTTGATCTGTCCCATTGTCATGTGGCTTTCATCAATCATGATGAGGAAATCCTCTGGGAAGAAATCCAGCAAGGTATAAGGCGGCTCTCCTTCACTGCGCCCATCCATGTGACGGGAATAGTTTTCGACACCATTAGTATAGCCCATCTCACGCAGCATCTCAATATCATAGTCCGTCCGCTGTTTGAGGCGCTGAGCTTCCAGAAGCTTACCTTCGGATTCAAAGAGCTGCAGCTGCTGCTCCAATTCTGCCTGAATTTTGCGGATAGCCACCTCCATATGCTCATCATTGGTCATAAAGTGGGTGGCTGGAAAAATAGCTAGGTGATCAACTTCACCAAGATTGTGGCCAGTTAAAGCATCAATCTCCCGAATACGATCGATTTCATCCCCGAAAAATTCGATACGAAAAGCATGCTGGTCACGGCTGGCTGGGAAGACCTCAACCACATCGCCCCGAACTCGGAAGCGCCCCCGTTGGAAATCAATGTCATTGCGTTCAAATTGAATATCAACCAAATCATTGAGCAGCTGATCGCGTGAGATTTCTTGACCTGGCCGTAGACTGACCACACTATCTGAATATTCTTTTGGTGATCCCAGACCGTAGATACAGCTGACGGAGGCTACAACGATAACATCGTTGCGCTCCAAAAGTGCTGATGTAGCCGAGTGGCGAAGCTTATCAATTTCATCATTGACCGAGCTATCCTTTTCAATATAGGTATCGGACGAAGGGACGTAAGCCTCTGGCTGGTAATAATCATAGTAAGAGACGAAGTACTCCACAGCATTGTCAGGGAAAAACTCCTTAAATTCCCCATAGAGCTGACCCGCTAAGGTCTTGTTATGGGCGATAACTAGGGTTGGCTTGTTGACCTTGCTGATGACTTGGCTCATGGTATAGGTCTTTCCTGTCCCTGTTGCACCTAGTAATATTTGAGCCTTCTCACCACCCTCAATATTATCGACCAGCTGCTCAATAGCTTGCGGTTGGTCGCCAGATGGTTGGTATTTTGATACTAGTTTAAACTGATGATTTTCGGTTCTATCAATCATAACATTCTTCTTTTCTAATATATTTTCAACTTCTATTTTAGCACAGTTCAACAGCTCAAATCCAATTATTAGATAGCAAACTTATGTTAGGTTTTCTAACATAAGCTCGACAAAAATTTGCCTAGCCCCCTATTTTCTGGTAGAATGAAGGTGTATCTTACTATCATATAAGGAGACAATCATGAAGAATAAACTGCTGACACTCCTTCTGAGTGTTCTGTCAGCCTTCTTTATTTTCAGTGGACCGGTTAAGGCTGACGATAAGATTTCAATTGTGTCGGATACAGCTTATGCCCCCTTTGAATTTAAAGATTCTGACCAAACTTACAAAGGAATTGATGTTGATATCATCAAGGAAGTTGCCAAACGCTCAGGCTGGGACTAC
This sequence comes from Streptococcus sp. ELY_137, assembly GCF_058314515.1. Taxonomy (NCBI): domain Bacteria; kingdom Bacillati; phylum Bacillota; class Bacilli; order Lactobacillales; family Streptococcaceae; genus Streptococcus; species Streptococcus sp. ELY_137. Next base: position 388,738 of record NZ_JBZFUL010000001.1, on the reverse strand, counting down.
AAACAGACCTATCCTGGTTTTGATGCAGCCGTCAATGCCGTTCAATCTGGTCAGGCTGATGCCCTTATGGCAGGAACAACTGTGACAGATGCGCGTAAAAAGGTCTTTAAATTCTCAGATACTTACTATGACACATCGATTGTTGTCTATACTAAATCGGGAACAACTAGTATTTCTTCTTATGACCAGTTAAAAGGAAAAACAGTTGGTGTTAAAAACGGAACAGCTGCCCAAACCTGGTTGGATGAGCACGCCAAGCAATACGGTTACACCGTTAAAACCTTTGATACTAGCGATCTGATGAATAACAGCCTGGATCAAGGTGCTGTTGATGCTGCTATGGATGATAAACCCGTTGTCCAATTCGCTATTAAGCAAGGCAAGCAATACGATATGAATATGGAAGGTGAGTCGGTCGGCAGTTTTGCTTTTGCCGTAAAAAAAGGCAGTAAAAAGGCCTACTTAATTGATGATTTCAACAAAGCACTCGCAGCCATGAAAAAAGATGGCACCTATGACAAAATCATGAAAAAATGGTTGGGAGACACCGTTAATGAAAATTCAACGACGCCTTCTTCAAAGCTTCACTTAACTGGTGATGCCAGCCAAAAAGCGACACCGGTAAAAAATACTTACACCATCGTTCTCGATTCCTCTTTTGCTCCATTTGAATATCAAAACGGCGCTGGTAAGTACACTGGTATCGATGTCGAATTAATTAAAGCCATCGCTAAGCAGCAAGGTTTCAAGGTAAAACTTCAGTATCCAGGTTTTGACGCTGCCCTCAATGCTGTTCAATCCAGCCAAGCTGACGCTGTGATAGCAGGGATGACCATTACTGATGAACGTAAAAATACCTTTGATTTCTCGGATGCCTATTACTCCGCTAACATTACCGTTGCGGTGCCTTCAAAATCTAAGGTTAGCCAATACACCGACCTGAAAGGGCAAACGGTTGGTGCCAAAAAGGGAACAGCCTCTTATGACTGGCTGACTCAACATGCTGATCAATACGGCTTCAAGGTCCGCGCCTATGACGATGGCTCTACCTTATATGACAGCCTGCAAAACGGTTCTGTTAACGCTATTATGGACGACGAAGCTGTCCTTAAGTATGCTATCAAACAAGGTCGTAAATTCAAAACTCCAATCAAAGGTGAGGCATCAGGAGATATTGGATTTGCAGTTAAGAAAGGCTCTAACCCTGAATTAGTCCAAATGTTCAACAACGGCCTGGCAGCCTTGGTTAAGTCGGGCAAATACGATAAGATTGTCAACAAATACTTAGCAACTGATAAAAGTAAGAAAAAATCAGCGGATGAAACAACTATCGTCGGTTTGATTCAAAACAACTACAAGCAGTTGCTAACTGGTTTATGGATTACCGTTGGTTTGACCCTCCTATCGTTTGCTATTGCTATGCTCATTGGTGTCATCTTTGGTATGATGGCTGTTGCTCCAAGTAAAACTCTTCGAACTATCGCCCAAGTCTTTGTCGATGTTGTCCGCGGTATTCCTCTTATGATTGTAGCAGCCTTCATCTACTGGGGTATTCCAAATCTAATCGAATCTATTACAGGACAGCAGTCTCCTATTAATGATTTCGTTGCCGCTACAATCGCTCTGTCTCTCAACGGCGGTGCTTACATTGCTGAAATTGTCCGCGGCGGTATCGAAGCCGTACCTAAAGGTCAGATGGAAGCCAGTCGCAGTCTGGGTATTCCTTACCGCACCACTATGCGCAAGGTTATTTTGCCTCAGGCTGTGCGCGTCATGCTACCTAACTTTATCAATCAATTCGTCATCTCACTCAAAGATACCACTATCGTATCGGCTATCGGTCTGGTAGAACTTTTCCAAACAGGTAAGATTATCATTGCCCGCAATTATCAATCCTTCCGAATGTACGCAATTTTAGCTCTTATCTACCTGGTTATCATTACCCTATTGACCCGCTTGGCAAAACGATTAGAAAGGAAGCTTAAATAATGGCAGACTTGAAAATTGATGTGCAGAATCTCCATAAATCTTATGGTGAAAACGAAGTATTAAAGGGAATTTCTGCCCAATTCAAGGAGGGTGATGTTGTTTGTATCATCGGTCCTTCTGGTTCTGGAAAATCAACTTTCCTGAGAACACTGAATCTTTTAGAATCCATTACAAGCGGTCGGGTCTTTGTAGATGGCTATGAACTATCTGACCCTAAAACTAATGTCGATAAGGTACGCGAAAATATCGGCATGGTCTTCCAACACTTTAACCTTTTTCCACATATGACTGTTCTGGACAATATTACTTTTGCTCCTATAGAACTAGGAAAAATGTCCAAGGAAGAGGCCGAAAAAGTCGGTATAGATTTACTAGAAAAGGTTGGCTTATCAGATAAGCGCGACGTCAGTCCTGAAAGCCTTTCAGGAGGGCAAAAGCAGCGTGTTGCTATCGCTCGCAGTCTAGCTATGAATCCTGACATTATGCTTTTTGATGAACCAACATCAGCCCTCGACCCTGAAATGGTCGGCGATGTTCTCAATGTTATGCGAGACTTAGCTGAGCAAGGAATGACCATGTTGATTGTCACCCATGAAATGGGCTTTGCCCGCAAGGTTGCTAACCGCGTTATATTCACTGATGGCGGTCAATTCCTTGAAGACGGTTCACCAGAGCAAATCTTTGATAATCCTCAGCATCCCCGTCTCAAAGAATTTTTAGACAAGGTATTGAATGCTTAACTCTCAAAAAGAACCTGCGGCGCTGTCTCAGGTTCTTTTTTCAGGGAAAATTACAAAATATCAATCAGCTACTAGTATGACTATTCCTTGATTTCACGTCCATTTAAATCTTGAATTGGCCTGTTGTTATCAAAACCAATAGTTTTAGAAAATTTATTCACTTGCTTTTTACTGATAGTTTCTGGTGTTTTAAAAACAATCCAGTTAACACCTTCGGTGCAGGGAGGAGTTGTTAAAGAACCTTCAAAATTATAATAATCTAAGCTTTTAGGAAAGAGTTTGTTCACAGTAATTGCCTTGGATAATTTACTTGGCTTATTGACAGCTTTAGGTAGCTTTTTCCAAATTTTCTTTAATTTTCCATTTTCCTTACCATACTGATAAAGGACTGAAATAACGGTAATTTCACCATCTTTAGTTTTATAAACAAAATGCCCCTCTAAAGGATAAGAACGCCCATTTATTTCATTTTCACCTGGTGCATGGAAATGAAATTGTTCAAGTGTATAAGTTTTACCTTCAAAAGTTAGGGTGTTTTGGGGTTCTTTGAAACTAACTTCAATAGTATGGCCGTTGTTTTCAATAGTAGCTTTAGATGCCTTACTATGCAAATCAAGAGCAGGTAAATCAACATCGGTAGCACCTGTAATATTAATTGGAGATTGCATTTGACCGTTTCCTTGGTAATCTTCCGTTACCTCCCCCCAATGCTCTGGGGAAGTGCTTCCCGTATATCCCCACTGCTGATGGCCATGAGCATGGACTTGTCCATCTAGAGCTAAAACCGTTAAAACTAGGGAACATAAAACTGTAAGCAACACTAAGTAGTTTCTTTTCATCCTTCTTGACTCCTCACTATGATTATAAATAACCGCTTCAATTCCATTAAATTCCATTTTTGCTACTGCCTATTCATAGAGCCTCACCTCCCTACAACTATATCTATAGTAGTTTTTCATATTAATGCCCTACGATAGAATATCATACTCCAAAAATCATAAAAATCTGTTAAATTTCTGATAATTTTCCTAAAAATAGAACTTCCGTCTCATCATTGGGGTGCAGTACCATGTCAAGGCGTTTTTCGTATTTCCAAGATTAATAATCTTCTTCTACTCCTTGTCCTACCCAAACTTTATGGTATAATAAAAACAAATAAGACGGAGGTAAAGGTGCATTGAACAATTAATTTTCTTCTCATTTGATTTCAATTCTTTACGGTTATTGCTTGATGCCGGTTCGTTTAGAATGAAATCACCAAAGTGATAGTATCCTTAAACCAGAAGAAAATTTTTGTGTGCATTGATTCCAATACTTGACTAGTTTCTGGTCTTTTTGTGCAACCAACAAGTTCTACTGGATAAGGTAGGACTTGTTTTTTAATCCTTGTACGGAGGCCTTTATGCTACAAATACAAAATTTAACCATTATCCAAGAAAAAGATTGGCATACTCTGATTGAAAAATTAACGATGACCATCAATGCCGGTGACAAGGTGGCAATTATCGGAGAAGAAGGCACTGGCAAATCAACTCTGCTCCAATACATCTATTCGCCTGAGCTCATTGCAAATTATACCAACGTATCAGGACAGATCGCCAATCACTTCTGTGCCATGGGCTACTTGCCTCAAACCTTACCTCAGGAAGACAATCCATTATCTATTAGAGACTACCTCTACAAAGACATAAACTATGACTTATTCGACTTCCATCTGCTTTATCAATTCGCGGCAACCCTGCACTTTGACAGTCAGCGTTTTGAGGACGACAAACAGACGGTCGGACAACTTTCAGGTGGTGAAAAAATCAAACTCCAGCTCTTAAAAATTCTAGCCCATCAACCCGACCTGCTCTTGCTGGATGAACCGTCTAGCGATTTAGATATAGAAACCTTGACTTGGTTGGAACATTTTATCGCCCAAAGCCCCTTGACGATTCTTTTTATCTCCCACGATGAACAATTGCTCAGCAAGACTGCGACCCATATCATTCACTTGGAGCAAATCAAAAAAGGAAGTCAAGCTCAATCGACCAGCTCTGCTCTTGATTACAAAACTTACAAAAACAACCGTCAGGAAGCACGGATGAAGCAGGAAAAAACAGCACGGAAAGAGCGCGAGAAGCAACAAGAACGCTTAGAAAAACTCAATCGTGCCAAATCTGCAGTACGACACGACCTAACAGTCACAAAGAATGACGTTCAAGGACGCCTGCTTTCTAAAAAAATGAAAAACTTGCTATCACGGGAAAAACGTTTTAACCGAGAAGCGGAAAACTTCACTGAATTACCTGACAACCCCGATACAATTGGTCTCTTCTTTGCAGATAGTGAGCCTCTGCCAGCTCAGAAAGTACTTCTATCCTATCACGCAGAAAAGCTAATCACTGGCCAAGTCATTGATCTAACCATCAAAGGCCAAGAAAAAATCGCTCTCATCGGTCGCAATGGAATTGGCAAGACCATGCTCATCCGAAAAATCTATCAGGATTTGACAGCTAAGACTGGCATTTCTGTTGGCTATCTGCCCCAAGAATACACAGAAACAATTGACCAAAACCAGACAGCCCTAAACTTCCTCAATCAAACCGGCCGTGAAGAAGAAGCACGCACACTACTAGCCAGTCTCAAATTCAATCGCAAGGAAATTCTCCATCCTATCAGTGAGCTATCAGGCGGACAAAAAGCCAAGCTTTTCTTGGCAAAAATGGTCTTTGAACGCAATAACGTCCTGCTCCTTGATGAACCAACCCGACACTTCTCTCCTACTTCTCAACCAGAAATCAGACGACTTCTTACAGACTATCCAGGTGCTATCATCAGCATCTCGCATGACCGCACTTTTATTGAGCAAGTAACCCAGACGACTTATCAACTAACCAAAGATAAACTTATCCGGCAAAAATAATGGAGAGCATGGGCCACAAGCTCACCCGTAATCAAAAAACGAACAATGTTAGAATTTTAATCATGTGACATTCATCATTGTTCGCTTTATAGCTTATGACTGGTGGAATGAGAGTTGGTCATAAGGAATTGCTAAAATGAAAACCTTTGCTTCCCGACTCTTTCAAAAAGGAGTGGAATCAACCCCAAAATCGAAAATTTTGGATCTCACCACGTCCTGGTTTTAAGGTGGTGACCTGAAACAGTCTCTCCTAAGACCGTTTTTGACACTTGCTTTGCAAGCTTCATTTCCCGATTAAAAAAGGTCTCCCAGACCTTTTTAACCCACCTCCGAACCTTTTGAGGCTGGAAATAAGAGGAACGATGGTCATCATTTTAGGTTTTCCGCTTTGGTCTTGGCCCTTGCAGCAAAAAGAAAACCAGCCAGCAGTGATTTATTAAGGCTGAAAAAATATTCCAGCCTTCTATTTCTTGCAGTAATGACAGTTTGACGCTGTGGTTGGGAGTAAGACTTGTCGGCCATGCCAAGAAATCTTACCCCTGCACAATTCATTAGGGGCTTTAGCACCAATGAACCACTGCTGTTGGCTTTCTGTAACTGGAGCTTCTTAGTTTTTAAGCAGCCAACTTAAATAGCCACTGGACTGTTTAACTACCATGCAAATGATAGCGGTCAACCACTGTGCTCCAAGAATTTATTTCAAAAGAGAAATACTGGACGCGTTTTTTGCCCTACTCTCTATCTTCTTTATTTTTAGCAGCCCGATCCGTTTCCTTCTTCTCTCGCTCTAAGCGCAGCTTACGGTTGGGGTTAAGCTTGTTAAATAATTCTTCTAACTTTTCAGCATTCCAGACATCAGCTGCGGAAACAAAATTGCCATCCTTGTCTTTAAATGATATTGGTTTATCTCCCATAAAATTACCTCACGTGTTTGAATTAGTAAATAACCAGACTGAAGCGGCCTACTTAGTACACAGTCTTCACCGCACCTCTATCCAAAAGGTTACGGCGTAAGAAAAACGATTCGCTTTTCGAACTAGCAAGGTCCCTAGAGAAATTAATCCACAAATTCAAATTCAAAATTGCCAATACGAACCAGATCACCATCTTTAGCACCGCGCTCACGCAAAGCCTGGTCAACACCCATACCGCGCAATTGGCGAGCGAATTTCATAAGAGATTCGTCACGCTCTAAATTGGTCATGACAAAGAGTTTTTCCAGCTTAGCCCCAGACAATACCCAAGTCGCATCATCGTCACGCGAGATTTCAAATGGCTGTTCGTCAGCGTCAAAGCCATAGTAGGCTTCCTCTTGTTCCATATCTTCTTCACTGTAGAGCAAAAACTCATCCGTTTGGTCAAGCAACTCTGCCGTCGCTTCTAATAAATTTTCCAAGCCTTGATGCGCCAAGCTTGAGATTGGGAAAATCATAGGAAGATCTTCAAACTCACCGTAATTAGCAGCAAGTTTTTCCTTAAAAATCTTGAGATTTTCCTGCGCTTCAGGCATATCCATCTTGTTAGCCACAATAATCTGCGGACGCTCCATGAGGCGAAGATTATAGGCTTCCAATTCATTGTTGATAGAAAGGTAGTCTTCATAAGGATCACGCCCTTCAGAAGCAGACATATCAACCACATGCAGGATCACGCGGGTGCGCTCAATGTGGCGGAGGAACTGAGTTCCAAGTCCAACACCTTGACTGGCCCCTTCAATAAGACCAGGTAAATCCGCCATAGCAAAGCTCTCACCCGATTTAGTACGTACCATCCCAAGATTAGGCACAATAGTTGTAAAGTGGTAGGCTCCTATTTTAGGCTTAGCTGCTGTCACTACGCTAAGCAAGGTTGACTTCCCAACCGAAGGAAAACCGACCAATCCAACATCGGCAAGAATTTTCAGCTCTAACTGAAGCTTACGTTCTTCTCCTGGTTCCCCATTTTCAGAGATTTCCGGTGCCGGATTGCGTGGTGTTGCAAAGCGGATATTTCCACGTCCACCGCGGCCACCTCTAGCAACCACGAATTCTTGACCATTCTCAACTAAATCAGTCAGAATCTTGCCAGTTTCAGCATCGCGCACCGTTGTACCGGGTGGAATAGCAACAATGAGGTCCTCAGCACCACGTCCGTGCATCCCCTTAGTCATCCCCTTATCACCATTTTTAGCCTTGAACTTACGGTTATAACGAAAATCCATCAGAGTACGCAAACCTTCATCTACCTTAAAGATAACCGAGCCACCCTTGCCGCCATCGCCGCCCCACGGTCCACCATTAGGGACATATTTCTCACGGCGAAAGGCCACCATACCATCACCGCCACGACCGGCTTTGACGCTGATCTTAGCTGTATCCAAAAACATACTCATTCAAATTAGTTCCTATCTTGTAAATTCTAAAAAAGGAGTGAGACAGACAGCTGACTCTGCTCCCAATAATCTCTGAACATTGCCCAATTGATTGTTCGAGGTACGCTCCGCGCAAAGGTCTAAATAGACCTTTCCTCTTTTTATTTTCAACCTCAACAAATCCATCGGATTAACTTTAGTTGCTCACTAGACAAACGCTATTTCAACTTTTCAGCAAACCGTAGAGAATCTCATCACTGTCTTTGGAACACTGATCACTACCGCTATTAGTATTAGCGCCGGCAAAATTTAAGGCCAGAACACCTTTGTCCCAGCCCCTTAACGTTTAACGCCTTAGAAAATAGCAGCTAATGCTCCTAAAACAATAGCAGCGACCGTTACAATGATCATGATCAGCATAACAAAGCGCGTTAAATGTTCAAATCCTGTCTTCTTTCGTGAGCCATTATCTCCAAAAGCCATACTTTTTCTACCTCTTTATTACATTATTCTTACTTATCTTATCATGATTACTGAGATTAAGCAACTCAAGACCTCTTTTACAAAAGCTCCATATACCTCTACTGCAATCATCTTTGTTGGAGTTGCTATATACAAAATCTACTGCTCACACCAACGAGAAGCATTGTCTGCTAACTGGGAGATCACCACAAAAACTGTCTAGCTGTCACAATGATCTTGCTAGGAGATCTGAGGAGCTAACCTGACTATCCATGACTGCAAAGACCATCTGGCATATTCGGCATTTCATCAAAAAAGCAAGGATTATGAAAAAAGTGAGACAAAAATCAGTAAATCGTGATGGAGTCACAATTTTGATTTTCTTCGTTCTCCCATTTTCAGACGCCAATCTGGTAGACCTAGAAATCATAACCACTCGTCAAACGGGTGGTTTGAACAAGGGCTATAAGCCCAAAATACCAGCCAGCGCCTAAAGACGCTGGCTTTCACTTTGTTCAAGCCTCATTGCTCTTGACTCTCGTCACCAGCCTCTTAAAGAGGCATTCGTATTACTTGCTACTATCCCTAAAGGGATCTTCGCATTCTTTCACACTCAAGAATCAAGGGCTATGTCATGGTTTTTTTGTCCCAAAATATACTTCTTTATGGTGGCTTCATTAAGTCCAACTGTACTGACATAGTAGCCTTCTGCCCAAAAATGGCGATTCCCAAATTTATATTTGAGATTGGCGTGTTTGTCAAACATCATCAGAGCACTCTTACCTTTTAAACACCCCATGAAACTTGAAACGCTAATTCTAGGCGGAATACTGACTAACATATGAACATGATCAAGCATCAAATGCCCTTCAATAATCTCAACACCCTTATAGCGACATAATCGGTGAAATATCTCACCTAAACTGTTGCGATATTGATGATTACTTTTCGTCTATACTTGGGAGTGAACACAATGTGGTATTACACATCCACTTTGTGTGCGATAAACTATGTGCTATATTTTTCTCTTTTCGCTTTACAATAGGCTTGAACACCTTTATTGTACCACGTTGGGAGATTTTTTAGTATAACTTTCGATGCGCACCCGCATAGCGGGTGGTTTTTTATTTCGCACATTCGGAGCGAAACGGACTAAAGTCACTAATATGCTAAAGAGTCTGGACTTTTGTCTCAGACTCTTTAAATCACTAAACTTCATCTATGCCAATTTCCTGACGGACAACATTGGCAATACTATCAACATAATAATCAACCGCTTCTTTCGTCGGTGCTTCTGCCATCACACGAAGGAGAGGTTCCGTGCCGCTTGGACGCACTAAGATACGACCATTACCTGCCATCTCAGCTTCCATCTTTTCAATAACCTCAGCAATGACCGGTACTTCCATAGCCTTCTCTTTCATGTTGTTATCTACACGAATATTAACTAACTTTTGCGGATAGATCCTAACCTCAGCAGCCAATTCTGACAGGGTTTTCCCTGACTCCTTCAAAATTTTAACCAGCTGAATGGCTGTCAGTTGACCATCTCCTGTCGTATTATAATCCATAATGATGACGTGACCAGATTGTTCACCACCTAGATTATAACCTTTGTTACGCATCTCTTCGACCACGTAGCGGTCGCCAACAGCCGTTACCGCCTTGTGCATCCCTGCTTCTTCCAAAGCCTTATGGAGACCAAGATTAGACATAACTGTCGTTACAATCGTATTCTGCGCTAATTTTCCTTGCTCTGATAGGTACTTACCTATGATGAACATGATGCGGTCTCCATCAACAATATCACCGTTTTCATCAACCGCAATCAAACGGTCACTATCTCCATCAAAAGCTAGGCCGATAGCTGCGCCTGTTTCTTTGACAGTTTCCTGTAACCGCTCTGGGTGAGTGGAGCCTACGCCGTCATTGATATTAAGGCCATCTGGACTCTCACCGATAACAGTAATCTCTGCATTTAGATCTAAAAAGACATCACGCGCTGAAACTGAAGCAGCCCCATTAGCTGTATCAAGAGCAACCCTCATACCTTCTAAATCACTGCCGGTTTCTATCAGGAACTTCTCATACTTGCGCAACCCTTCAGGATAATCGACCAAGGTTCCTAAGCCTTGTGCTGACGGTCGAGGTAAGGTATCTTCTGTTGCATCCAGCAGCGCTTCAATCTCAGCTTCTCGGTCATCGTCCAGTTTAAAACCATCACCGCCAAAAAACTTAATTCCATTATCAAAAGCAGGATTATGGCTAGCTGAAATCATAACACCAGCACTGGCCTTCTCAGTTCGAACCAAATAAGATACACCTGGAGTCGCCAAAACACCCAATTTATAAACTTCGATGCCAACTGACAGTAAACCTGCAATCAGGGCGGATTCCAACATTTCACCTGAAATGCGAGTATCACGCGCTACAAAGACACGCGGACGCTCTGATTCATGCTGACTGAGCACATAGCCGCCAAAACGACCCAGTTTAAAAGCTAATTCTGGAGTTAATTCGACATTTGCTTCCCCACGGACACCGTCCGTTCCAAAATAGTTTCCCATAGTATTTCACCAGTGCTAGGCACCTTCCTCCATTCTTAACATTCTTTATTCGACTTATTTCTTAGTCGTGTTGATTTTAACGCTAATCTCGCTTGGATCAACTGTTACACCGTCAGCTGATAACTTTACCTTCTTCGTGGTATTTCCCTTAATATCAGAAATATCGATAAAAGCAGTTAACTCGCTGATGTTATCAAGCGTCGCTTGATCGCCCTGAATCGTAACTGTTGAAGTATCAGTCGTATAGTTAATATTTGAAAGCGAACTATCCATATTACCAGTGAACTTAATCTTAACAGGTACCTTCTTAGAAATAGGACTAACATCCACTGACATTTCAGCTGTCTCCGGAGCAATAGTTGCTGCCAGGACATTACCATTACTATCGACAGCCTGCAGATTTACCTTACCATTAAAATCAGAAGTCAAGGCAGGTTCATTATCTGGCAAGGTAGCTCTGATATGATCAATCTGGCTAATTGTTGTCTCATTGCTGGTAACCTTAACTTTATTGATATCCAGATCTGTAGATTTAACCCTATAACCTCGAGCTATCTGATCGTCAGAAAGATCAGCTTTCACTTCAAAACTCTTGCTGCTCTTTTTACCAATTGTCACCGTTACCGTATTGGGGGCGATTTTAGCCGTCATTCCAGCAGGAAGATTTTTAACATCCAGTTGAACCTTAGAAGTTCCTTCCCTCAGATTAGTCAAATCAGCTGTAACCTGAAAATTACGGGTTGCCTTATCAGTCTCAGCCGCCAAATTAACCCGATTGGAAGAACTCAGGGTTACATTGACGCCAGAAGCATAGCCTGAAATGTAGTACTCACTGCTATCATACTTAAAATTGATAGGAACATTTTCCAGAGTATTGCTAAAAGTTGATGAAGAATTACCGTTAGCGGTCCCTTTATTTGTCCCATCACCACTAATAACAGTCATAAAAATCAAAGTGGCCAACAACAGAGAAAAAATTCCTGTTCCAATGCGACGAATTGTACTGCGCTTAATATACCACCGAAATGTCTTATTTTTCATATTTGCGCCCCCCTCTCAAACGATTGAGCAGGCTAGTTTTTTCAGGATTAACTTGAACTAGTTTATCCCGCAGAAAGGCTTCCAGCTCTTCCTTGCTTAAATCATGTCGGAATTCTCCTCGATACGTAACAGAAAGACCGCCGGTTTCCTCAGAGACAACCAGAGTTAAGGAGTCCGAGTTTTCCGACAGACCAATAGCAGCCCTGTGCCGAGTCCCAAATTCCTTAGAAATATTACCAGATTCTGATAGGGGCAAATAAGAACAAGCCGTAGCAATTTTATTTCCGCGGATAATAACGGCCCCATCATGCAAAGGTGTGTTAGGAATAAAGATATTAATCAATAACTGACTAGTGACATTCGCATTGAGAGCAATCCCTGTTGCAATATATTCCTGCAGCGTTTGTGTCCCTTCAATCGCGATTAAGGCTCCAATCTTACGCGGACTCATATAGGCAACAGCCTTCATCAAGGCGTCAACGAGCTGTTCATCCTCTGGCATATTATTAGTCTGAATAAAAGCTTGCGGAGTGCGCCCAAATTTTTCCAGGCCTGTCCGAATTTCAGGGGCAAAGATAACAACAGCTGCGATAACACCATAAGTAATAACTTGGTTCATAATGTAGCTGACGGTCGTCAGTCCAACAATTTGCGCTAGAAAACGCAGGAGCACAAAAAGAACCACCCCTTGTACTAAAGACATGACCTTAGTTCCTGCCAAGGCATTGATAAATTTATAAATCAAGTAAGCAACAATTAAAATATCCAAGATATTGACTACAATGGCCCAAGGACTGTTAAAAATAGATCGCCAAAATTCTGGATCTAAATTAATGACATCGTTCATACATTCCTCTCTCTCATACTTATCTATTGTAAAAAATCAGCACTAACTATTATAGCACTTTTTGAATGGTTTTTCTCTATCATTCCAGCCATTTTTTATGATAAAATATTGTTATGAAATTACAAACATTACTAGGAATTACAGCAGGTAAATCTGCTCATTTTGTTTTAAATAAGATGGGACGAGGGTCAACTCTCCCTGGTAAAATTGCCCTAAATTTTGACAAACATATCTTAGATGATTTAGCTAAAGATTACGAAATCGTCGTTGTCACAGGAACCAATGGGAAAACCCTGACAACAGCCCTAACGGTTGGCATCCTCAAAGAAGCTTTTGGTCAGGTCGTGACTAATCCCAGCGGTGCCAACATGATTACGGGAATTACGTCAACTTTTTTAACAGCAAAAAAGGCGAAATCTGGCAAAAAGATTGCAGTCCTAGAAATTGACGAGGCCAGTCTGCCAAAAATCACAGACTACATCACCCCCAGTCTCTTTGTCTTTACCAATATCTTTCGCGATCAAATGGATCGCTATGGTGAAATTTACACAACCTACCAGCTGATTCTGGATGGGGCTGCAAAGGCTCCTAAAGCCACTATCTTAGCTAACGGGGATAGCCCCCTCTTCAACTCCAAAGACGTCATCAATCCCTTGAAATTCTATGGTTTTGACACCGGAAAAAGTTCACCAAAGCAAGCTCATTATAATACAGAAGGTATCTTATGCCCAAGATGTCAGCATATCCTAGAATACCGCCTCAATACTTATGCTAACCTAGGTGATTACACCTGTCCAAATTGTGATTTTAAGCGGCCCAAGCTGGATTATACCCTAACAGAATTGACTGATATCACCAACACAAAATCCGAGTTTATCATTGATGGCCAGAATTATAAAATAAATGTTGGTGGTTTATATAATATATACAATGCTTTAGCAGCCGTTTCTGTTGCTGAGTTCTTCGATGTTGCTCCCGATAAAATAAAAACCGGCTTCAACAAGAGTCGAGCTGTCTTTGGGCGTCAAGAAACCTTTAAAATCGGTGACAAAACTTGTACATTGGTCCTAATTAAAAATCCGGTTGGGGCCAGTCAAGCCTTAGAAATGATTAAACTGGCTCCTTATCCTTTCAGTCTATCTGTACTTCTCAATGCTAATTATGCCGATGGAATCGATACCAGCTGGATTTGGGATGCTGACTTTGAAGCGATTCACGATATGGATATCCCTGAAATCAATGCAGGGGGTGTTCGCCATTCAGAAATCGCTCGTCGACTGCGGGTCACTGGTTATCCAGAAGAACAGATTACGCAAGCAGAAAGCCTCAAAGATATCTTGTCTCTAATTGAGAATCAAAAAGAGGAGCATGCTTATATTCTTGCAACCTACACGGCAATGTTGGAATTCCGAGAATTATTAGCCAATCGACATGCAGTTGGAAAGGAGTTGCGTTAATGGTCTACACATCTCTTCAGTCTCCTGACAAGCAAGACTATACCTACGAGCTAAACATTGCTCATCTCTATGGTAATCTTATGAATACTTATGGAGATAACGGTAATGTCCTCATGCTCAAATACGTTTCAGAGAAGTTAGGAGCCAAGGTAACAGTTGATATTGTCTCTCTGGGAGATCAGTTCGATGATAGCTACTATGATCTTGTCTTTTTCGGCGGTGGCCAAGACTACGAGCAATCTATCGTAGCTCATGACCTCCCTAATATCAAGGATGCTATCGCTCACTATATCGAAAACGCTGGTGTAATGCTAGCTATCTGTGGTGGCTTTCAGCTTTTGGGAAAATACTATATCCAAGCTAATGGCGAGCGTATCAATGGTATCGGTGTCATGGGCCACTATACACTCAACCAAGAAAATAATCGCTATATCGGCGATATAAAAATTCATAATGAAGAGTTCGATGAAACCTATTATGGTTTTGAAAATCACCAAGGCCGTACCTTTCTGTCAAAGGATGAAAAGCCACTTGGTATGTGTGTCTATGGCAATGGCAATAATCGGGAAGATGGCTCCGAAGGTGTCCACTATAAGAATGTTTTTGGCAGTTATTTTCACGGTCCTATTCTATCGCGCAATGCTAATTTAGCCTACCGTTTAGTGACGACAGCCTTGCACAATAAATACGGAGCTGATATTTCGCTGGCTAGCTATGATGATATCCTCAGCCAAGAAATTCCTGAAGAATATGCAGATATTAAAAGCAAGGCTGAATTCGATAGTTAAAAGGTCCTGATCCTATATTGCCTACCGTGCTGAAAATATGGATTTAGGATTAATCATTCCCAAAACTATCTTTGATTTTTCCATTTTTCCCATCATCATGTTTGCTAAATAAAAATCCTTGTCTTCTACTAAAGACAGGGATTTTTACGTCACTAAATACACTATTCAAAAAAGAAAATTAGTCCTCATTTTTATCTATTTTGCTGCTACCAAGTAAGGTTAATACTGCATAGCAAATGACACCAACTCCAAATGCTACAATACCATACCCCTTTGAATCACCTGTTTTAGGGAGTGGAGTTTGAGGGTCTATGGGACTAGCCGACTCTGGTTCTGCCAATTGTACAGGAATAGGGGAATTAGGAGCCTGAGGCAGTGGTTTTTCAGGGTCTGGATCCTTAGGTTTTGAGACCTCCTCCGAGATAGTCAACGGTGTTTTAGGAACAGTTGGCGGAACTACTTGGAGATCCTCCACCAAGTTCTTGTGCCAAACTAATGTCAACGGTGCTGGCTCCTCTGGCTTATGTGGGTCTTCGGCTGGCTCTGGTGGTAGAGGAGCATCGCCGGGATTTTCCGGAACAGCAACAACTGAATTCGTAGAAAACCAAATTGTTGTCGGAATATAGGGATTATTACCACTGGCCGTAAAGGTAAATTCTTTCCCCTTATAAGTCATTGCACCAGCCCCATAAAAAGCTGTTACAGACCGCGGCGTACCGTCAGCATTAATAGCATCCCAGCCATCTGCCCCTTCAGCATCAAAAGTTGCTCCCTGCGACTTACGCTGGTTTTGCTGTTCTGCATATATATACTCACCATGCAAATCTACTGAGGAGCCTGGGATTTTGATAAATTCGTTAGCACCGACTGAAACTTTCTCAATATGATCCCCTAAATCACTCGTCCAATGATTGAGTGAAGACAGACTCATGATAGCTTTGTTGTCGCTCATATCAATTTCATTGTCATTTTGATCAAAGAAACGAATCTGCATGGTAACACTGACAGGATCCTTTTCACCACCTTCAGGGACCTGAGCACCAATAAAGATCGTTTTGGTCGGATCATGATAGAGTTCGACAATAGCAGTCCCATCAGCACTGGTTGAACTGTTAAGTCTATAGGTGATAGTAACTTTTTTAATCTGTTTTTCGCCATAGCTAGACTTGGTCAAATCTGAATATGTAGCTGTTACCGTGTCGCCAACCTTCATCTTGAACCAAGTATCTTCTGAACCAGAGTAAGGATTTTCTGTCGTTAATTTATCAGGACCATAATTATCGGTATTATAGTGCTGAAGGACATCACTATTAGAGGTTACTTCCCGCATCCCTTCCTTAGTGATATAATCGGTCACACCTTCAAGACTGATGATGGCTCCAGGCTCGCTCTGGTAAACAAGACCTTGAGCAGTCTCAACACGACCAGCTGCAGTACCGTTTTTAACCTGCTCCTGATATTCTTGCCACGCTTTTAGCTTAGCATCATATTCTTTCTTTTCAACTTGATAAGCTGCCAGAGCTTCCTGATACAGCTTGTCTAACTCAGGTTTAGCAGCAAGATCACGCTGATATTTTTCAAACGCTACCCTATAATTATCCAGTTTTTGCCTTTGATCTTGTAAAGCCAGCTGAATCGCTTGGGCCTGCCTTTGATTATCAGCATGGGCAGCGTCTATACTAGGCTGTGTTTGTGTTTGAATCTCTTGTAAGCGAGCTACCTGATCACCAGTCAGGTTATTATCCTGATTAAAAGTCGTAACGGCAGACTTTGCTTCTTCTAAATCGTTTGAAGTCACCTCAGAAGTAACCTGTATCGTACCATTGCTGTTTTCAACACGTGAAACTTCTGTCACAGTTGGGTCAGGCACTGCTACCTCTGAATCGGTTGAAGCCTCATTGCCACCCTCAGACAAAATTGTTTGATTATCAGCAGCTGCTGCTTGATCTGTTGCTTGATTACCCCCTGACTGCTCTTGAACAGCAGAGGGTTGATTAGCTTGGTCACTAGCAGTAATATCATCCGCAAGAGCAGAATTAGCTGCCAATACAGTCGCCAATAACAAGCTGCTAAACAGGGTGTAGCTTGTACGTTTTTTTGATGTCATCTCATTATCCTCCCAATGATAATAGAAATTAATTATTATTTACTCGATGAGTCTCCCATAATATCGTCAATGATTACACATTGAATTTTTCTCATCCTTAAAATAGTAACACATCGTAATATTTTTGTAAACTAATTGAGCTAATTAAAATATTTTATTCCTCAAAATATTTACTTCCTTTTCATTTTTATTAAATTTCAAAAGTATATAGTAATCTTATTTGTAAGCCTTGAGAAACAAAAAAGAGTGACCAGAACTAAAAATTTTGGCTCTGACCACTCTTTAATTTCTAGACACTGACCTGAAACATCCTCTGTCTAAAAATTATGCTTTTTCATACGTTCCTCAAATATTCCATTAATGATATCAGAGAGTTGCTGAGCCACATCTGCTGGCAGCTCCCCTTCAATATCCGCCTTGGAATAAAGGTCTGGATGCTCCCTAGCAATCTTTGTCAATGTAGCCTTGGTAGCATGATTTTGAAATATCTTAGGAATACGTTTCATATACTCTGGCCGAACAAGGGCCAAAATCTTTTCATCTGCCGTCATTCATCCTTCCTCCCATATTGTATTTCTCTCGGCTAGGATTCAGTTTACCACTTTTTACCAAAAATAAAAAGTCCCTCAGACAAATTCCGAGAGACCTCTATCAAATAATTAAATTAGTCTTCTTTACGTTTGCGGCTTCCAAGCAAGGTTAATGCCGAGAAGGCTACAACACCGGCACCAAAGGCTGCAACACCATAGCTATTAGCATCACCTGTTGAAGGAAGTGCTTGTGCTTGCTGTGGCGCTGGAGCAGCTTGTTCGCTCTTAGCAACCGTAATAGTCTTTTCTGGTGCTTTAGGAGCTGGAGACTTAGGAGGTTCTGGACTCGTTGGAGTCGTTGGTACCTCTGGTGTCGTTGGTGGCGGAGTTGGTTCACCCGGCTCATCTGGTTTTGGATTATCAGCAATCGTTTTAACAATAGCCTTGTTATATTTAACACTAACAGCTGACAACTTAGGCATTTCTGGTTCTTTTGGTGCCTCACCTGGCTCTTGAACAGCAAATGAGTTAATCGCAAACCAGATAGCTGTTGGAACTTCAGCATTGTTACCCGAAGCTGAGATCGTAAATGGCTCACCAGCATAAGTCATAGCTGCAGCACCATAGCTTGAAGAAGTTGTACGCTTTTCGCCATCTTTATTGATTTTATCCCAACCTTCTTCACCGTCACCATTGATGGTAGCACCATTAGCAACATATTGGTTTTCAGTTGGTGAGTAGATAGCACCATCTTCATTAAGGCGAATAGATGAATCCTTAAATTGAACAAACTTACTATCGCCGATATTCAGAACTTTCTCAACGTGATCACCATATTGGGTAGTCCAGTGGTTAAGAGAAGCTAAGCTGATAACAGAGTTATTGTTCGACAGATTGATAAGATTGCCATTTTCATCGTAGAACTTCACTTGGATATCCATCTTAACAGCTTTAGATGGATCATCTGATGTTTGTGCACCAACAAAGATTGTCTTAGTTGGATCATGGTAAAGTTTAGCGATTGCTGTGTTATCATCGCTTGTTGATTCAGTCAATGTGTAGGTCGCCACAGCTTTAGCAATCTTGGTACCAAGATAATTAGAATTTTCAAGATTAGTGTAAGTAGCTGTTACTGTATCACCAACATGCATCTTAAACCATGCATCTTCATTGGAAGCATATGGATTTTCAGATGTGAAATCAGTATCTGGATATTTGTCAGTGTTGAATTGTTGAAGGATTTCATCTTGAACGTGGTTAGCTTGCGCTTCCTTAGTCACGTATTGGTCAATGCCTTCAACAGAAACAACAGCATTAGGTTCATTATTGTAAACAAGACCTTTAGCTACTTCTGCGTTTTCAGGACTAGTCAAGTTTTTAACCTTTTCATGGTAATCATTGTAAGCCTTAACTTTTTCGTCATAAGCAGCTTTAGCAGCAACATATTCTTCATTTGCCTTGTTATAGTTTGCTAATTTCTCACGATAATCAGTGACGTTCTTTTGGTACTGTGCCAAAGTATTCTGAATAGCTTCTGCTTGGGCTTTATTGGCAGCATCAGCTTCTTCGACAGTATCATAAGTCTTAGTTTCGCCTTCAGAAATAGTTACAGGCGGAACCGGCACCGACTGTGTAGAGTTGGCATCTTGAGTACCACCGTTAGCATCACCTTTATTGCCATCAGTTGATGGTTGGTTAGCCTTGTTAAAGTTATTAACATCACCAACTGCTTGCGTCAACTCTGGTGAAGTCACTTCTGAAGTAGTCGTTGTTTTGTTGTCCTCAGTTGTTTGATTAATAACTTTGACCTGAGGTCCAGATGTTGATACTTCTGAAGCCTGATTGTCTGCGGCAGTGTTATTAGCATTTACATCAGTTGCTTCATCAGCAAGAACTGACTGACCAGCAGCAAGAGTCGTCAATACTAATCCACTAAGCAATGAGTATTGAGTCAATTTCTTCTTTCCCATTTTAATAACCCTTCTTGATTATAGAAATTTAGCAATGTTACAAACTCATTTAATTTGTAAAATCCTTGCTATGTCAAACAGTGTAACAAAATAGTTATAGAAAATCAAACTCAGACGGCCTTTAAGGATATTTTATAAAAAAACTCAACACTCCCGTATTTTCAAAGTAATACTTGTTATTTAAATGTAATTTTTCTGTTAAGCTACAATTGCCTTAGCTACTTCTTCAGCGCTCATACCTGAGAAATAGCGGCTGATATCTATTGTTTTCAAATGTTCCAAAACGTCTCGATATTCGTAACGGCACCCCAATAAGAGATTCTCTATAGCCTCAACATCTAAGACACCAAAAAAGTCACCATAAATCTTAATGCCTTTGATTATTGAATTTTCAACATTGGCAAAGGTATTGATCTTGCCGGCAGAATAGCGGACATTGCGTTCAATTGTATATTCTGGTGCCTGACCGTAAGTCCAATCCCAAGTATTAAACTGCTCTTCGTAAGATTTCTGAATTTTAGCTAGTTCATCATCATTGAGGACATACTCCGTCATGTCAGGATACATTTCCTTCATCTTGTCCAAAATTTTATCTGAAAATTCTTGGACTGTAATCTTCTCTGGTAGTTCACTTAAAATATTAGTAACCCGGGAGCGCACGGATTTGACTCCCTTGGATTCAATTTTATCCCTACTTACCTTTAGGGCATCGCCTAGGACAGTCATATCAACATCGAACAGGAGACAGCCATGATGCATCATCCGTCCCTTGTAGTAAGCTTGAGCATTTCCACATATTTTCTTACCATCAATCTCAAGATCATTACGGCCGGAAAATTTTGCCTGAACACCCAAATCAGCTAGAGTTGCAATTACAGGTTCTGAGAAGGTTTTAAAATCAAAGGCTCCTTCATCAGACTTATTAGAAATGATAGTGTAATTGAGATTGTTTCGATCGTGATAAACTGCACCACCACCCGACAGCCGACGAACAACACGAATCCCATGTGCATCTGTATATTCTTTATTGATTTCCTGAATTGCATTTTGGTGTCTACCAATAATAATAGCGGGATCGTTGATCCAGAGAATAAAAAGTTCATCCTCATCAACTAGCTCTCGAAAAGCATAAGCTTCCAAGGCAACATTGTAGGCGGGATTGTTAGATTTATTAACGATATATTTCATTTAATAAGAACCTCACATCTGAATAAAATTTCATTAGTATGATGATTTTGACATATTTTCAAAACAAAAGAGAGTGGGACAAAAATCGGTCAATCGTCATGAAGTGGCGATTTTGATTTTCCTCGCTCTCTTATTTTAAGGCGCAAACCTCTGCTACTTTCCTGTTTTTAGGTGGCAGGACTTTTGTCCTTTTTCTTCTATCTTGCTTATAAATGAATGAGCAGAAAAAGAGTAGCGGATTATTTGCGTTTTGGCGGATTATGAATGGCTTCTCCAAGCACATCAGCAAAGGCTTCATAGAGCACTTCAGAGAAAGTCGGATGACCGTGGATAGATTGGAGCAATTCGTCGACAGTCAGTTCATTTTCCATAATAGTTGAAGCTTCATTAATCATTTCAGCAGCAGATGGACCGATAATATGAACACCAAGAATTTCATGATACTTGGTATCGGCAATGACTTTTACAAAACCTTGTGCTTCATTCGAAGCAATAGCACGACCGTTACCAGTAAAACTAGCCTTACCGACCAAAATGTTGCCATACTGCTGACGGGCATCCTCTTCCGTTATACCGCACATGGCCACTTCTGGATGCGTATAAACAGCAGCCGGTGTAAAATCAAGATGGGCTTTGCGGACATTCCCCCAGATAGCATTTTCAGCAGCGATCTCACCCATACGATAGGCCGCATGGGCCAGCATCTTAGTACCATTGACATCCCCCGGTGCATAGATGCCTGAGATAGAGGTTTCTTGATAGGCATTGACCTTGATACGGCCGCGCTCCATTTCTAAATCAAGTTTTTCTAAACCTTTCAGCTGTGGCACTCGACCGATAGACAGAAGCGCTTTTTCAGCAACCACTTCTTCACCGTTATTAAGTTTAAGCGTCAGTTGATTGTTAGCTTCAACAATTTCAGAGACACCAACCTGCGTCTTAATTGTCATACCTTTCTTAGTCAGGATTTTTTCTAGTTCCTTGGATACTTCTTTATCCATAGCAGGAATGATACGGTCAGCCATTTCAATGACGGTGACTTCTACACCGTAAGAAGCCCAAACCAATCCTAGCTCAATTCCAACAACACCACCACCCATCACAGCTAGCGACTTAGGCATTTCACGCAGATCTAAAATATCATCAGAAGTCAATACTAACGAAGAATCAATGCCTGGAATATTGATACGAGAAACTGTTGAACCTGTCGCTAAGATGATGTTTCGACCCTTGATTGTCTCAGAGCCGATTGTTACCGTCTTATCAGGATTTACGGTAGCAAAACCGTTGAACATGGTGACCTTATTTGCTTTGAGAAGACCGCGAACGCCGCTAGTCAACGTTTTAACAACGGAATTTTTGAAGTCGACAGTCTTGTCCATATCAATGCTGTAGTTAGTTGAGGCTAGATTGATACCGCGACCCGCCGCGATCTTTAAGCCATCCAAAATCTCGGCATTCTTCAGATAGGTCTTAGTGGGGATACAGCCTTTGTTGAGGCAGACACCGCCATACTCGGCTTTTTCAATGATAGCGATCTTTCCGCCTAGCTGAGCACCGCGAATAGCAGCATAGTAACCAGCAGGACCGCCGCCGACCACAACAATATCATACTCATCATCAGCTAGGGCTGCAGGGGTTGGTACAGCATCAGGAACCGGAGCCTTAGGAACTTGCAGACCTGCGGCTTCTAAATTAGCAGCCGCTTCTTCGACAGCTGGCTCTGGGGAAACAGGGGCTGACGCAGCACCAGTATCCACAACTTCACCTTCTGCACCAATATAGCCGATCGCTTCTGTAACAGGCACTGTGTCACCTGCTGGATGAATGATTTTCAGAAGAACACCTGAGTCTTCCGCTTCGATTTCCATATTGGTTTTATCGGACATAATTTCAAGGAGGATATCACCTTCTTGAACTGTATCACCTTCTTGTTTTTTCCACTCGATGATTTCGCCTTCGGCCATGTCAACACCGAGCTTAGGCATAATAATTTCAACTGCCATATTTAAGATACCAAGAGCGAAAAGAAAGCGACTGAATCTAGGAAAGCGTGGAAAATCCTGATTTCCCAAATGATTTATCTTTTTTCCGAGCTTTCGGCTCGGGCTCAGTTCCTTCTTCCTCTTGCTCTACATCCTTTCTTTGTTTTGTTTAAAGGTTCTTCTACTGATAACCTATCTCGTTATTTCTAATCAAATCAAGAGTTCCATTGGGTTTTCGAGCATATGCTTGAGGTCCACCATGAATTTGGCGCCATTCATACCATCGACGATCCGGTGGTCAATGGTCAAGCAGAGTTGCATAATAGGGCGAATGGTAATTTCGCCATCAATAACAGTCGGCGTTTGAACTGTCGCTGCCACACCCAAGATAGCTGAGTTTGGCTGATTGATGATTGGATCAAAAGACTTGGTTCCAAACATTCCCAAATTAGTGATAGAAAAGGTCGAGCCAGACATTTCAGCCGCCTTAAGCTTACCAGCTTGAGCCTTTTTGATAACATCTTTTGAAGCGACGACAAATTCTGATAGGCTCATCTTATCAGCATTGTGAACCACAGGAACAATCAAGCCTTCGTCCAAACCAACAGCAATACCAAGATTGACAAAACGATGTAACTCGATATCACTGGCATCATTGATAAGAGAAGCGTTGAGATATTCATGCTCTGGTTTCATCAAGGTACGGACGACAGCTAAGCCAATGAGATCCGTGAAGGTGACCTTTTGTCCCGTTTTTGCCATAATTGGCTCAAGGATCTGCTTACGTAGAGCCATAAGATTGGTCATGTCAATATCGTAATTAAGCGTAAAAGTTGGTGCTGTCAGGTAGGAATTGGTCATACCTTTAGCGATAGCCTTACGCATAGCCGACATTGGCTTGATTTCAACACCTTCTGGTAAAGTTTGAACGGGTTCCTCTGAAGTAGTAGAATCAGCAGTTGGCTGTTGGGGTTGACTAAGTGCCAAAATATCCTCCTTGGTAATCTTACCAAAAACACCACTGCCCTTCACTGTTGCTAAATCGACACCTAAGTCAAGGGCCATCTTACGAGCCAGTGGGGTTGCTTTAGGTTGGGCACCCTTGAAGTTCTCAACATCTTCCTTATGAACACGCCCATGAGGGCCCGAACCAGACACTTGTCCAAGGTCAACCCCCTGCTCCTCAGCTAGCCTTCGAGCAGCTGGTGTGGCACGAACCTTGCTAGTAGTAGCCACTCTAGGACTATCTGAATCCGCTGAAGAAGCTGGCATTGCTCGCGGTGCTTCCTGAGGAACTGCGGCTGGTTGCTGGTCAGCATCTGAGGCTGGTTCAGCTAGCCAATCAGCCTCAACCACTTCCCCAGCCTCGCCGATATACCCGATAACTTGGGTAACGGGGACCGTATCGCCAGCAGGGTGGACAATCTTGATCAGAACACCTGAGTCTTCAGCTTCGATTTCCATATTTGTCTTATCAGACATAATTTCAAGTAAGATGTCACCTTCTTGAATGCTGTCGCCCTCTTGCTTTTTCCACTCGATGATTTCACCTTCGGCCATATCAACACCGAGTTTAGGCATAATAATTTCAACTGCCATAGTTTGTCTTGAATAAGCAGACAAAAGCCTTTAAACAAGGCTTCTTTACTTATCCTCATCCTTTCTAATCATTTAGGCTGACGTTAGGTATCGAGCTTAGTTACCCTTGTTTGCCATTTTAATAATTTCTGACTTAATTTTTCCAACATCTGGTAGAATAGCTTGCTCTAAGACACGCGCATAAGGAACAGGTACATCTTCACTGGCCAAACGCACAATTGGGTGATCAAGATAATCGAAAGCTTCGCTTTCGGTAATCATTGCCGCAATCTCACCGGTGAAACCGCCTGTCTTGTAGGCATCATTGACTAACATTACCTTACCAGTCTTTTTAACAGAATTGATAATTAATTCCTTGTCGAGCGGGATAAGAGTACGCGGGTCCACAACTTCAACACTGATCCCCTGCTCTGCCACTTCCTCAGCCGCTTGGAGTACGCGCTCAAGCAGGCGACCGTAAGTCACAATTGTAAGATCCGTTCCTTCTCGCTTAATATCACCCTTCCCAATTGGGATATAAAAATCTGGATCTAAACTGACCTCTTCCTTTTTGCCGTAGAGAGCCTTTGGCTCCATAAAGACAACGATATTATTATCTTGGATAGCAGACTTGAGGAGACCCTTGGCTTCATTAGCGTTACCTGGAGCAACGACCTTAATACCTGGAATGTGGGTCAGCCAAGCTTCCAAAGATTGAGAGTGCTGGGCTGCTGAACCAATACCAGAACCTGATGCCACACGGAAGGTTACAGGGGTCTTGAGACCACCACCAAACATATAGTTATTCTTGGCACCGTTATTAACGATAGCATCTAGAGCAATAGTTAAAAAGTCCATAAAGGTAATATCTACAATTGGACGCAATCCCGTAATGGCTGAGCCGATAGCTGAACCGGCGATGGCCGCTTCAGAAATTGGAGTGTCCTTGATACGTTTGGGCCCAAACTCTTCAAACATACCAACCGAAGTTCCAAAGTCTCCACCATAGATTCCGACATCTTCTCCCATCAAGAAGATATTTTCATCCTTACGCATCTCTTCGGTCATGGCCAAATTAACAGCCTCCCGCAGCGCCATTTTTTTCGTTTCTGTCATTATTTTCTCCATCAATCTATCAAGTCATTATAAATGATTTTTTACTCCAATAGCCTAGTCTTAGTCCCATTGGACAAACGCTCAAATTTTCGAATAAAAGAGTTAATCTACCCACACATCTTCAAAAGCCACAGAAAGATCTGGATCTGGACTGTTCTGAGCAAACTCATAAGCATCATCGATTTCCTTAACGACTTGCTCATGGATAGCTTCCAACTCCGCTGCTGTAATATCCGTATTTTGAACGGCATAATCGCGGAATTTGAGAAGAGGGTCTTTGGCTTTCCAGCTATCCACCTCGTCTTTGCTACGGTATTTACCAGCGTCGGCTGTTGAGTGACCAAACCAACGGTAAGATTCAACCTCGATGATAGCAGGTCCATTACCAGCGCGAACATATTCAACTACTTCTTGCATTTTATCATAGACGGCCATGACATCGTTGCCATCTTCGACATAATAACCTGGAATACCATAAGCTTCTGCACGAGTATAAAGGTGAGGGGTATTGGTCGCCTTATTGATATCCATTGAAATGCCATAACGGTTATTGATGATAAAGAAAATCACTGGCAGTTTCCAAGTTGCAGCCATATTGACTGACTCGTGAAAGGA
Source organism: Streptococcus sp. ELY_137 (assembly GCF_058314515.1). Lineage (NCBI taxonomy): Bacteria > Bacillati > Bacillota > Bacilli > Lactobacillales > Streptococcaceae > Streptococcus > Streptococcus sp. ELY_137. Next base: position 362,500 of record NZ_JBZFUL010000001.1, on the reverse strand, counting down.
GCCTTCATTAGTAGCACCATCACCTGAAAAAGCTACAACAATGTTACCTGTCTCTTTATATTGTTGAGTAAGGGCTGCCCCAACTGCTAGGGCATAACCACCGCCAACAATACCATTGGTCCCATAGTTCCCCTTTTCAAAGTCAGCCAAGTGCATGGAACCGCCACGTCCTTTAGAAACACCAGTTACTTTACCAGCCAACTCAGCCATCATACCCTTGAGATCCATATCCTTGGCAATAGACTGACCATGACCTCTGTGGTTGGAAAAAATGATGTCGTCGTAACCAAGGTGGGCTACTGCACCAACACTAGCTGCCTCTTCACCTACTGAGAAATGAGTCATCCCTTGGACAAAGCCACGACGAACTAATTTATTAATACGCATATCGAACTCACGGATACGCTCCATTTTCAAGTATAATTCTAGCAATTGCTCTTTCGATAGTTTTGCCATATCAACCTCCACATAATCTTTTACAACTCTATTTTATCCGAAAATTTCACAAACTGCAAAAAAGAAGCTCATTGATATTATAAGAAAGAAAGGGATTTCAAAATAAAATTGAGTGTTTTTTCACAAACTAAAAAAGCCCTTGCCCAGATACTAATCTAAGGACAAGGGAGCAGTTCTTGCTCACTCAAATTCTTCTAGTTGCTCGTGTAATTCTTCCCATTCTAGCATCAGATCGTCTTGCTGCTGAGTGAGGAGATCAAGATCAGACTGCAAATCCATCAGAGTCTGGGCATCATTTGTCTGCCCCATTTCTTCTGAAATAGCCACACCTCTGCCATCAAGAACTTCTAACTCACTTTCAAGCTGTTCTAAGCGCCGAGTTAATTTACGAACTTCCTTTTGGGTCGCCTTTTGAGTTTGATAATCCGAAGCAAACCGAGAACCCTGAACAGGATCTTGCTGGGGTTCTAGGTTCTCACCATCAACAGATAAGCGCGCTAATTCTTGCTGCTCTGCTTTCTTTTCAAGATAATAGTCATAATCTCCCAGATAGAGCGTTGAACCCTGAGCTGATATTTCCAATACTTTAGTCGCTACACGATTGATAAAATAACGATCATGACTAACAAAGAGCAGCGTACCGTCAAAATCAATCAAGGCAGCTTCTAAAACCTCCTTGCTATCGATATCCAGATGGTTTGTTGGCTCATCTAGAATCAAAAAATTATTATTTTCCATAGACAGTTTAGCGAGAAGCAAACGCGCCCTCTCACCCCCAGACAACATACTGATCGATTTTTTGACATCATCACCAGAGAAAAGAAAAGCTCCTAAACGATTACGAATTTCCACCTCTGGTGTGGTTGAAAAAGCATTCCAAAGCTCATCCAAAACCGTATTGCTTCTGGTCAGATTGCCTTGACTTTGATCATAATAGCCAACCTCAACGTTAGCTCCGTAAATTGAAGTCCCCTTAATAAAAGGTGTTTGCCCAACAATGGATTTTACTAAGGTAGATTTACCAATACCATTTGGACCAACGATTGCGATGGCATCAAATTTTTTTACATCCAAATTAATCGGCTCTGACAAAATCTGTTGATTGTAACCAATCGCAGCATCGTTGACCGTTAAAACAACATTCCCTGATGCTTTATCCGAGTGGAAAGTCATGTTAGCTGATTTTTGACCCGCTTGGGGCTTGTCCAACCGCTCCATTTTTTCAAGCTGTTTACGACGCGCCTGAGCCCGCTTGGTGGTTGAAGCGCGAACAATATTCTTCCGAACAAAGTCCTCTAGTTTAGCAATTTCTTTAGCCTGTTTTTCATAGGCTTTGGCTTCCGACTCTAAACGCTCAGCCTTGGCGTCCATAAAAGCCGAGTAATTGCCCACATAGCGGTCCAAAGAATGGGGGGTCAGGTCATAAGTAATCGTTGCCACCTTATCTAAAAAATAGCGGTCATGGCTGACTATAATCAAGGCTCCTTGGTAATTAACCAAATAGTTCTCCAGCCAAGCAATGGTCTCAATATCCAAGTGATTGGTCGGTTCATCCAGCACCAAAAGTTCTGGTTTTTCCAGCAGCATCTTAGCCAGAGCTAAGCGGGTATTTTGGCCTCCCGATAAGGCAGAAACCGGAGTCTGCCACATACTCTCATCAAATTGAAAGCCATTTAAAATAGCCTTGATTTCTGCTTCATAGTTAAAGCCCCCCTGGCTACGAAAGTTCTCAGACAGCTGGTCGTAATCCTGCATTAGTTTATCTAACTTTGCACCTGAGACTTCTCCCATCTGCTGCTCCATCATCCTCAATTGATGTTCCTGCCGGCGCAAATCTTCAAAGACTCGTAACATGCTGCCATAAACAGTATCTTCAGATTTAAAACGGCTGTCCTGAGCCAGATAAGAAAGACTCAAATCTCGTTTAGTATTAACCTGACCAGAGGTTGGGTCTTCTTCGCCAACCAAAATTTTCAGCAACGTTGATTTTCCTGCTCCATTGCGGCCGACTAGGGCAATGCGATCGCGCTCATTAACCTGAACAGTAATATTATCAAAAAGGATGTCCCCTGCAAAAGAGCGTTCTAATTTATTTCCTTGTAAAATAATCATACTTTTATTATAACAAAAAGAGAATAAGAAATAACTCCAAAATCCTTGTTTGAAATTTCTTATTCTTCCAATCCCTAAGATATAAAACAACTGACCAACTAATATTTTATACTTAAAGAAAATCAGCTTAGCTTGCCTCACAGTTCAGAAGAACTGGAGAATCTGCTGGGGCGGGAAATGAAACTAACAGAGCTAGATCATAAGCCAGTGGCGTATCATGAGACTGTCAAAGAGCTTCAAAACCTTAGTTCTATCGCTTACACAGCAAAAACAATAGTTTAATGCTGATATTCCCGTATTTCTAACCAGGCAACTGCCCCAAAATAGTCTGATGCCGGTAAACCAGATAGAGTCCAGCACCAACAATAAGGACAAATAAAATCAGTTTGAGAAGCCCCCTCATAAAACGCAAAACCACTGTTAATAGCATGGAAATAATCAGCCAAGTCCAAGCTGTATGCCCAAAGAAATTCTGCAAACTAGCCAGACTATTATGGGTTAGATTAGTTAGCCAAGTAGGTAGCTGAGTCTTATCCCAGGCCAGCCCCAATTGATTTGCAATTGCTGAGCCAGTGGTATGCAGCCAAGCAAAAATTCCCGTATTAAAAATGACTAAGAAGGCTTGTTCAGGATATCGGTGTACCCAATTTTTAACAAATGAGAACATAAGACCTCCTAATTGATCCTAATCAGCGTAGAGTTCTTGAACGGCAGCTACATCAACCTCTTGGATACCATAGTATGAACCGGCCGACTGCATGACGGATGTCTGACTATCATCATGCTCCAAACCGATAGCATGGCCTAATTCGTGTTCAGCCGTATTAGTAATGCGCTCCTGCGTGTAACCATAGGCTGCATCCAAAAGGTAGTGGCTGTTGAGATAAACATCAGCATGTGTAATCCGATTACTCAAACTTTCTGTCGTTGTCTGGGCCTCGCCAGCAGCTTGGCTGTTAGCGTCCGAATGATCACTTAAAATGATGTCAGCTCCAGCTTTATCATGAACTTGCTTAAAGGTAAAAGCTCCCGTTGCATTCCAAGCAGCAAGCGCATCTTGGTAAGCCTTAACAAAACTAGGATTAGTTGACTCAAGGTAGACAGTTGCTGACGGTTCTGCCCAACGAGCACCCTTTTGGTGATTTGCCGTAACATCCGTTGTTAAATCCTGTAAGTTCCGATCAAGATTTTTGTTAGGAGAGATTTGCGCATTAACATTTGCAAAAGCTTCCTGAAGAGACTGTGCTACAGGCGAATGAGAGTGGTTGGCATACCAAAATAAGCACAGCAGCAAGGCCGCTAGGATTAGAACAGTCCTAACCATTCCCCAGAAAAATCGCCAAGCAAAACTAAAAATAGCTTTTGGAACAGCAAGAATAATACCTGACAATCGTCTCATAAATACCCTCCTTTTTATCAATCATTCTAAAGGAAAATAAGTATAACAAGAGGGACCCTAAAACACAAGCAAGAAGTCAGCCTGTCACAAATTTGTAAAGCAAGGCTTAGGACAAGCGCTCTTCCTTTACATAATCTAAAGGCAGCCACTCTAAAAAAGCTTCCAGCTGTTTCTCCCAATAGTACCATTCATGCCTGCCAGATGCTGTTCTGTAAGTGATGTCCAAGCCCAACTCTTTAAAGTCTGCCACAGCTTTCTCATTTGCTGGGTAAAGATAATCTTGCTCACCACACCAAGCATAAAACTTCGTTTTCATATCGTGCTGAGCCACCATAGTCGTTAAGTAATGCCTTTCAATATCACTTGACGATAAATCACCGAAAATCCCCTGCCAATAGCTGACATCTTCTTCAATACTATCACGCAGATTGCCCATATCAAATTGCAAAGCACCAGAAAAAGAGCCGGCATAGCCAAAATTATTAGTCAACAGAGCTAGCTTATAAGCACCATAGCCACCCATAGAAAGACCAGCAATATAGGTTTTTTCCCGTTTATCCGTCATATTTGGGAAAAAACGGCGCATAACCTGAGGCAGCTCTTTAGCAATAGCATCAAAATATTTGAGACCATAAGCCGTGTTCGTGTACCAAGCCAGATCCGTTGAAGGCATAACCACTATAAGGTTAGTGTGACGAAGTAAGCGCTCAATACTGGTGCGTTTCTGCCACGAATTATGGTTGCCTCCCATGCCATGCAAAAGATAGAGAACCGGAATATCAGTATCATCAACAGCTTCTTGCGCTATTTTAAAAGCATCCGGATAAATCACATTGACCTGCCGTTCATATCCCAATACCTTCGAATGATATTCAATTTGAAAAGATGCCATAAATCTATCTCCTTTTTTCAACAGGAAAAAGGCAGGACTCCCTGCCTTATTTATTTGCTTTACTGACTAAATCATTCCAACATCCTAACGCACTTCCATAATAACTGGTAGAATAGCCGGACGGCGCTTGGTTTGATCGAAAAGGAACTTATTGAGTTCATCACGAACCTGTCCCTTTAATTCACTCCACTCAAAACCGTCTGTTGCTAGATAATCTTCAACCGTCTTATTGACCAAATCTGCGCTTTCACGCAGGATATCCCTACTCTTACGGACATAGACAAAACCACGAGTATGAACCTTGGCCTTAGAGACAATCGTTTTTTGCTTTTTATTCACTGTAATAACAACGATAAAGATACCATCTTCAGACAGAATACGGCGATCACGCAGAACGATATTCCCGACATCACCAATAGCATTACCATCAATCATAACATCGCTAGCTGGCACACCGCCTTCATGCAGAAAGCCTTCCTCATTAAGCACCATGATATCACCACGCTTCATGATGTAGATATTCTCAGGAAGGATCCCCACCTCTTCAGCCAAATCGGCTTGCGCCTGCAGTTGGCGGTACTCCCCTTGAATCGGCAGAAGATAACTTGGGTGCAGCATATTTATCAGCAGCTGTAAATCGCGGCCATTAGCATGACCTGACACGCGCAGATTTTGCGTAATCAGCTTGACAGAACCGCCAGCCATGTAAATCATATTTTCGACACGAGCCACAACTGCTTCTTTGGCGACACTCGGTGTTGTCACGATATAAACTAAATCGCCATCTTTAATTTCAACATAACGGTGGCGTCCAATAGCCATTTTACGCAAACCTTCTAAAGGTTCTCCCATACGGCCTGTTTCCAAAATAATTAGCTCGCGGTCTTCAAATTTATGCATTTCTTTGGGCTTAACAATGAGCTTTTCATCTGCAATACTCAGCTTTTTCAAACGAATCGCTGTCCGCACAATATTTTCCACATCAAAGCCTGTCAACACAACTCGACGGCCATAATCCGCAGCCGCGTCAAAGACCTGCTGGATACGCGAGAGGTTGCTAGCCACCGCCGCGACAATAATGCGACCTTCAGCATCAGAGATGACATCGTCCATTTCAATCCCTACTTCAGCTTCACTGGCCACCTGCACCCTACTGTCAGCATTAGCTGAATCTGCCAAAAGAGCTAAAACACCTTCGCGGCCAATTTCAGCCAAGCGGGCAAAATCTGTCTGATACCCCTGACTGGCTGCTTGGTCAAACTTGAAGTCCCCAGTGTAGACAATATTACCTTGATCCGTTCCTAAAACAACCCCCAGACTCTCAGGGATTGAGTGAGTCGTACTAAAGAAAGAAACGACTGCATTCTGAAACTCGATCTCTGTTCCAGCATCAACAACATGGAAATTATTAAATTTCTTTGTCTGAGCGTTATTTTTCACAACGAGTTTAGCTAACTCAATGGTTAATTCTGAACCAAAGACCGGAACTCGTACATCCTGCAAAAGGTAGGGCAGAGCACCAATAGCATCGGCGTGACCGTGAGTCAGAAAGACCCCCTGCACTCGCTTCTTATTTTCAATAAGGTAATCCATATTAGGAATAACAACATCGACCCCTAATTGTTCATTTTCAGGGTACTTGAGACCAGTGTCTAAAATAAAAATAGATTCATTGATCTCAACAATATAGAGGTTTTTTCCGTTTTCACGAACACCCCCTAGGGCAATAATTTTAATATCACTCATGGTGACTCCCTTTCTAAGATACAAAGCCATTAAAGCGACTCAAAAGAAAAGTGCAAAAGGAAAAACCGTTATCCCTAAGATACGCACCTTTTTCTCACTATTCTTGCTGCTTGATCTTTCGGCGACAAGCTTCAGCGATTCAAACTAGGACACCGAACTCCACAGAGTTGTGGGCAGGCTCAATTAATAATGTTAGAGCATGGCTTCTGATTGTTTACGTTATTATCATGGTTAAACACCATATTTTCACCAACGGTCCTTAGTTTTTCAGCTTCCACCAACTAGTAATCGGGCAATAATGCTGAAAAATAAGTCGAATTACAGTCTCTATCATTATAGCATAAATGATAGGAATATGAACAGTGACGAAAGCAAAAAGAAAAAGCCTTCAGGCTTTCTTCCACCTTCTAAAAGAGAGTTCAACCAAAACCAAGGCTAGGCTAAAAACAGCAGAAACAACAACATAATTTACCCAAACATTGCTGTTATCAATAATCGGTGTAAAACGCATAAGACCGTAATTACCGCCAGTCAGATGATTAACCCAAAGAAGAAACAGGTCCAAGACAAAGGTATACCCCACTATCCTTGCCAAACTGAACCGAGTCTCTTGAAAGTAATTGAGCAAGTAAGCTAGACCGTTAACTAAAAGAGCAAAATGACCAATGAAAAAGGAAATCCCTGTAATATGTGGAAACGTATAGGGGTCTGGAACAGGATAGCCCAGAGCAAAAAATGCTCCGCCAAACCCCATCAAGGCAAGATAGTGTTTGAGAGGAAACTTATTTGGCAAAAGCACCAAACCAACCATAGCCAAACGACAATGGTAGAGAGGTAAGCTGTTAGCTAAAGGGATATGGCACACCAAATACCAGCTATAAAGTACCAGTAACTGCACAATCTGCAACCATTTAAAAAAATTAACATAGGCTGAACTTTTATAATAGCGGACGGTTAGGCCTATCAAAACGACTATTCCCATCAAAATCATCAGATACCAAAAACCTGTGATAGCTGGGGGTTGAGTTTCTACCGTTGTGAAAAAATTTAGAAAGAATTCTCCCATTCTAAAAGTCCCTTTCCTCTAATCTTACAGTACCTACAACAAGGCTTCTATAGCCTGGTCAAGGTGCATGGAATTCGAGCCCTTGAGTAAAATTTGATCTTCAGGCTTCAACAGTTTCTTAATCTGGTCAACCATCTCAGCGAACTGATCTTCTTGATCCGTCTTTTTAAAGTAATAAACTCGACCAACCGGAAACATTTGACCAGCTAACTGGGCCAAGCCAGCAATATCTTCTCCATAGCAGATAAGGATATCTAAATCGTCAGGATTAAGGTTCCTAACCATATCGGTGTGCATCTGTACCGACTGGGGACCTAATTCTTTCATATCAGCCAAGACAGCTAACTTTTTGCCACCCTCATTAGCAGGAATCGCAAGAAAGGTCTCCAAAATTAGCTTCATCGCTGTCGGATTAGCATTGTAGACATCTGCTAAGATGTCCGCACCATTACCAGCCTTTTTCCACTCCGTACGATTCTTAGTCAGACTCAAATGTTTGAGAGCTGACTGAATGCAAGAATCCGGTACCCCTTCCAATAGACCGACATAAGCTGCTAGCATCGCATTCGTAGCATTATAGCGCCCAGGCAGAGGCAATTCAATACCGCCCTCCAGAAAATTAACCTTAAAATGCAAGCCTTCCTTTTCTTCGACCAAATCAGTAATAAAAATGTCCTCATTCGCTCCAAAACGTACGGTTTGGCACTCTTTAGGCAAATACGCGTTAACAATTTTATCCGCAGGGACTACTAAGGTACCATCCGAAGGCATACCACAGGCAATCTGCATCTTCCCTTGAGCAATCTTATCCCTGCTGCCAAAAAATTCAAGATGAGCTTCACCAATCAAGGTCACAATCCCAATTTTTGGCCTAGCAATCTTGGACAAAAGCTCAATATCTCCTAGATGATCCTGCCCCATTTCCAGTACTAACTTCTGCGTATCATCAGGCATATGGAGAACTGTATAAGGTAAACCAATTTCATTATTGTAATTTCCCTGTGTCTTATATGTTTTATAAGTCGTCGCTAATACATCATGAATCATGTCCTTAGTCGTTGTCTTACCATTAGAACCAGTTACAGCAATGACCTCAGCTGCCATTTTATCTAGGTAATACTTAGCCAGAAGTTGAAAGGCTGACAGGCAGTCTTTTACCTGTATATAGGGGACACCAGCTAGTTCAATTTCAGAAAATGATGCCACAGCACCATTTTCAAAGGCCGTCGGAATAAATTCATGACCGTCCCGTGCCCCTTTGAGCGGTAAAAAAAGATCGCCTGCTGCAACCTTACGACTGTCAAATTCAATATTATGGATAGAAAAATCTTCAAAAACTGAAACGTCATTGAGACTGTTCACCACTTTTGCAATTTCGTGTAACGTTAATTTCATAAGAATTCCTTCATTATTTATCTTCAGCTAAACATTTATAAGAAATTATACCATAAATTTGCCATCAAACTGGCCTCTTTTAAGATTTAGGGTAGAAATCATAAAAACACGAACGTTTTCTATGAAATTATCTATAGAACTAGGAAAATACGCTAAAGAATGCTAGACTAACAAAGTATTTTTAATACAGAGTAAATGATTTGCGTCAAGTGTATGTGAATGGGATGTTGTCACATAACGAAGCTCAAGCGCGGTAAATCATTGCATCCGCTGTTTTTAATCAAGGATTCCCTAAGCCTAGCCATCGTTCTGTACACATCTAACTTAGGGCTGTCTCCATTTTAAACAGCTCCACTAAAATTAGTAAGGAGCCTTTTTATGTTCTCAAAAAATTATTTCCCTCAGCTCACAACTAAACAGTTAGTAACGTTAGCTATGCTAGTAGCCCTATCAGTCGCTGTTAGTAAATTTTCTATTCCAATCATCCCTCAGCAGCTGGTCTTCAGCCTAACCTTCCTTGTCTCAACCATGATTGGGGCAATCGGAGGACCTTTGTATAGCTTTATTTGTCTCAGTCTTATTGACATTGTAGACAGTCTGTCTGGTGGCACCTCCCAGTTTATCATCTGGTGGACCCTGCTTGAAGCCTCTCAAGGCGCACTGTATGGTATTTTCTTCTATGGTAAAGCACTCAGTTGGCACGCTAAAAAAGATTGGCTCTATGTTAGCCTAGCTACACTCACGATCATGCTGGTGGGAACCTTTATTTTTACCCCCTTGCTCATCCAAATTTATTACCATACCCCTATATCTGTTCAGTATCTAGCTGGTCGCTGGCTTAAAATTTTTGAAATTCCATTTCGGATTATTTTAACAATGCTGGTCATGACCCAACTGCAACGTCTCAGAGACTGGCGGCAATTGACCAATACTAGTCAAAAATAAACACTATAAAATCCCTGCTCATCGATGTATTGACCTCCATTCGTTATCTGTCTAACTTTTGGGGTGCATTACGCAGTGAACAGGGATTTTATACTATACAAGCCTAGTCAACTGCACTTCAGTCGGTCAAGCTTAATTCCCAATCTTTCTTAATCTTCTTGGACAACCAGCTCCTTGGAGTGATTCTTCCACCAAGACGATAATATCGAACCTGAGATATTATGCCAAATAGAGAAAATGGTTGAAGGAATGGCTGCTTGGGGAGTGAAGTATTTAATAGCCAGTGTTGCCCCTAAACTTGAATCCTGCATGCCGACTTCAAAGGTAATAGCTTTTTGCTGAGGTTCCTTCAAGCGCAGTAACTTAGAAAAGCCATAGCCTAAGCCATAACCACAAAGATTATGCAGCATCACAACAGGAATAACTAAGGCCGTAGCTGAAGTAAAGATATTAGCATGATTAGCTGATACGACTGCACCGATAATCAAAAGGATAGCTGCTTGGGATATCAGGGGCATGAGTTTAATAACTGAATCAATTTTATGAGCTAAGAGTCGATGGACGATAACCCCCAAAACGATAGGAACAACAACAATTTGTAAGGTTGATAAAAAGAGCTTAGCCGCCGGAACTGCAATAAATTGTCCTGCCAAAAGGGACAGGAGAGTCGGCAGCATCAAAGGAGCCAGCAAGGTCGATAAGACTTCAATTGAGACATCTAAAGCAACATCTCCGCCCGCAAGGAAGGCCATAACACTGGATGATGTCCCACTAGGGCAAGAGCCAACTAAAATTACCCCAGCTGCTGTTGCTCCCTTTAGGTGGAAAAGCAGACAGAGCAGCCAGGCCAAGCCTGGCATAATGACATAGTGAGCTACTGTTCCAAGAACAACAGGAATGGGACGCTTAGAAATCCGAATAAAATCTTCAGTCGTTAGAGTCAAACCCATCCCAAACAGAATAATTCCCAGTAAGTAGGACGTATTGGGAATAACCCAAGTGCTCGTTTGCGGCAGGACATAGTTAAATGCTGCCCAAATGATAACAATGACCGTGAACCATTTACTAAGCCATTTGCTAAACTGTTCAACTTTTTGCATAAGCTTTCTCCTCATTTCTACATAATTCGGCCCTATTATATACCTATATATCTGAATTTTCAAACTATTTTTGGGTTTTTCTGGAAACTTTTTCTGGAAATTGAAAAAAGAGAACCAATTTTGTTCTCTCCAGAGTATACTTTTCATCACCCACTACAGCTGACAAATGGTAGAAAAGAGCATTTTTTCCTACTAAAGCTTTAGCCTACACCTTCTTCGAGGTATTACACGAAATTATACGATTAACCACTATGATGAAGTAGGTTTGACCGCCACCGCCTCAATAAAAGTACGAGCAATTCGCGATACACTCTGATAGCCTTCTTTGGAAACGTTCTTGGTCAGCACACTTCCAACACCAATTGCACAAGCACCTGCTTTTTTCCAATCTCTGACATTATTTGTCGTTATACCTCCGGAGGGCATGAGTTTAATATCAGGAAGCGGACCATGCAGAGCTTTTATAAAATCTTTACCTATAGTTTCACTTGGAAATAATTTTATTATTTTTGCTCCCATTTTTGTTGCCTTGACAATCTCTGTTACGGTAGCACATCCGGGAGTGTAAACAATATCATGCTCACGAGCATAGGTAGCCACTTCTTCTGAACAGTGTGGACTGACCAAAAATTTCGCCCCTGCTCTATCGGCCTGCTCCGCTTGCTCGATATTCATAACGGTCCCTGCTCCAACGATAACTCCCTTATCGTTTTTGTAGTAATTTACCAACTCCTTAATAACCTTGTCTGCATTCGGTGTTGAAAAGGTAATTTCAATATTTTTGATTCCCCCTAGTACAGAATGCTTAGCAATTTCGATAGCATCTTTCTCATTTTTCCCACGAATGACTGCGAAAAAATAATTATTTAACAACTGTGTTGTAATCATATTGCCTCCTAGTACTAATTAAAAATACTCTTATAGGCTTCTTTTAGATTTGGAAAGGCCTCCTGATATATTTCTGAGCCATGCGGCAGTTGACCCAATTCCTCAGAGATCAGACAGACATCAATTCCTGCATTTTGAGCAGCCTTGACTCCTGTCAAGGTGTCTTCAAAAGCAAGGGCTGCCCTAGGAGATTGACCAGCTAAATCGAGGACTTTATTATATAAATCCGGTGCTGGTTTTACACACTCAACCTGATCTCCCGTCACAACATAGTTAAAAAAGCTACAAAGCCTTTGTGAGCTCAAGAGCTCATAAACACGTTGATCATTTGAAGAAGAAGCAAGAGCAATCTGATAACCTGTCTTTTTTAGAAGACTGCCCATTTCTACCGCAAAATATGCTGGTAGAACCTCATCTTCTGTTAATTTTTGATAAAAATAATTCTCTCGAATTTCTCTAACACCTTGCAACGTACCATTATCCAAAAATTTACCAATAGCTAAATTATTGTCTTGAGCGCTTTTGCCAGCCATTGAATTGATAAACTCATCGCTAACACAAATCCCAAAGGCATTAAGTCCTCTTTTCCAGCCTTCTGCATAAATTTTTTCAGAGTCAAAAAACAAACCATCCATATCAAAAATCACTAACGATTTATCCTTAGCCTCTATTTTAGAAGTCATCATCGTCATCTTCCTTTAAAGAATCACTGATATGCCAGATAGTCTCTCTTGAAGGCATAAATTGCCCCAGACTATCAACTACTCTTGTGATATCAGAGTCTAGATTTTTATGATTGAGTGCTTCCAAAACCATGGGCAGATTGACATTACTAATGACAAAAACTTTTTTTGCCTCCTCATTACTTAAGCGCCTTACAGCAAGTACTGCTTGGTTATAGGGAGAAGCTCCTATCAAATCAACAAAGACAATCGTTCCATTAGCCAAATCCGATTCTTTAATTTTGGCAAATAAACGCTCGCCAAAGTTCTCCACACTTTCTCCAGCTGACAGTTCTTCCACTTCTATATCTGAAACATCTCCCAAAATAACAGCCAGAGCATCTCTAAAACCTACCGCAAGTTTACCATGACTAGCAATGATCATATCCAATTGTTCCACCTCTTTCTGTATCTGCTTTAGAACTCAGAACCAAAGAGTATATTCACCAAACTTATATTATAAGCTGAATTTTTTCAAAACTTCATTCAGCGATGTTTTCGATGCTGCTGGTGTCGCTTGAAAATATATATCACCAACACCATAGCCATCTCTTAAATCCTTTAATAACTCTGCATCTGCCTTGCCCAAATGAACAGATTTTGTCACTAAAATATCATCATCCTTTTTCTTAGCTATTCCGCCGATATTAAGCTCAGAAACAGGTATTCCGTATCTCACCAGATTTGCAATGGTTCCAACAGTTTTAGCAATCAAAATACAGTTGTAATCCTTAAAATGGTATTCATCCCAGTAGTATTTTGCCCTATCTTCTGACATAACAATAGTCTTTTGACCCGTCCTATTACCGGCACTTTTGTATAAATCCTTCATAAATTTATCTTGAGCAACAACATCATCAACAACAAAAATTGAATTCACACCATTGCGCTGAGACAACGTTATCATAACTTGACCATGTATCAAACGTTCATCAACTCTCGCTAAATTAACAGTTCCCATACTTCTTTTCCCCTTATAAAATTCCAATTGCAGCCAAGACAGCTAAAATAAGCGTCAGCCACAGCAATGATTGTGTAACTTTCAGACCCTTTTTAACATAGTATAAATAAACCCCTATGACTACAGCCAGAGGCAATAAGCCCGGAACAATTTTATCCAGTAAATCCTGAATAATAAACTCTTTGCCTGAAAGATTAAATTTCAAACTCGATGTTACGGTTACATAATTTCCTGCAAGAACCCCCATCATGAATAATCCCAAAATAGACAATAAATTAATCGCATTCTGTACTCCTGTGCTATGCATCAGGCTTGTCGCATTGCGGCCTAAAGAGAAGCCTTGTTTTGCAAAGAACAAACCAACAAATAATTGGTAAACAGCAAAACAAATAAAAGGAAATAAAGCCCCCAGCACATTGCCTGACTGTGCCCATGGTACAGCAATAGCTATAAAGATATATTGTATAGTTCCGGAATCAATAGCATCACCAATCCCTGCCAGAGCTCCCATTAGACCTGCCTTTGTGTTATACATTAAATCATCACTCATTGTAATTTCTTCATGCACACTTTCTTGGCGGGCCCGCTCTCTTTCCATAGAAGCCATAAGACCGGTTATCACGCCGCCTCCCCAAGTCAACTGGGTATTAAAAAACAGCAGCTGACGTTTATAGGCTTCTCTCCTTTTCTCAGGATTTTTATACAGTTTATTCAAGACCGGCATCATTGCATATAGTAAGGAAGATGCTATATAACGATCAAAGGAATGCGGAATTTCATTGGCAAAATGCCATCTTAGATAAGCTTTATTGACATCTTTTTGCGTAATTTCTTCAGGCTGATTGGCATTAGTCGTTTTACTGATATTTGAAGCCATTTTATCTACCTCTCATTTAAAAATCATCATCGTCATCTTCCAGACTGGTTGACGCCCCTGAGGAACCAGCAACTTGTGTATTTGTTTTAGTAGCCATTACAAAAATCACGGCGACAATCGTTCCCAAGATCGCATAGGTTACCATGGTTACATTGGAATCTTTAAGAATAATAACACTGGCAAAATAAGCTAAAAAGAAGAAAACTAAATAGTCTTTGCGCCCGATAACATAGATAGTGGTCGCGATACCGATAGCAGCTAAGCCCCCACCGACAACTTCCAAAACGTGTAAGATAACAGTTCCTTTTAAGGCAGCAATGACATCAGCAATAACTGGTGTTCCCCAGTATAAAGCGACAAAAATCAAAGGAACAAATAAGATAAATGAGGCCAGTGTTGGATATAAAATGATTGAACGCTTGATAGCTTTTTCATCCATCTTTTCAACTGCACGATCAGTATACTTACCAAGAAAGGTATTAAGAAAGAAGCGAAGCTGGTATAAATAACTGCCTAATAAGCCTACAGGAACCGCTACTGCAATAGCTGCCTGAGGTTTCAGGTTACCTAACAGTGCTACAGGGACAGCGATCGCAGCAGCAACTGCTGGTTCAGAAGGCATTGATCCGCCCGGTGAAAACACCCCCATGTAAATCAATTGCAGTGCTGCAGTAACAATCATAGCATGATAGATATCTCCCATAACAAAGCCACAGAACAAGCCCGTCATAAGAGGTGAAAATCTTAAAGTCAATGTTGCACCGCCGCCCAACCATCTGGACATAATAGCAGCAACCCATAGACCTATGGCTAAACTTTGAACAGCTGTTAAAGTTTCCATCCTTTTTCCTCCTATTTTTTGTTTGCAATATAATCTTCCAACTTCAATAGTTTTTCTTTTAAAGCCTTTTTGCTAGTATCCACCGGAATCAAATGAACTTTTTCTTTACTATCCATAAAAGCCACTATATCATTGATAACGCTTTCATTTTTAGGAAAAATTCCCATAGCAGTCAAAGAAGTCGGCAACTTCATCTCATCATAGTAAGGCAATAGTTCATCAATAGTGTTCCACTTATCCTCAAGTGCTAACTGATAAAAAATACCGTAAGCAACTTTTTCACCGTGTAAATAAGAATGACTTTCCGGAATATATTTAGCAATCCCGTCATGCAAAGCATGAGCAGCTGCATTACGGGCATATTTATCACCTAACCCGCCAACAAGACCCGCTGTTCCAAAAATAATCTCGGAGCAATGGATGAATTCGTCTGTAACATTAACATCTTTCATGTCTTCAATGGCCTTGCTTCCATCTCGCATAAGAATATCTTTGGCGGTAAGAGCTGTGTAACGAGCCAATATCACAAAAGGTTCACTCTGTAAAAAAGTTTGCTGGGTTATCATATCACTCTCATACCATTTAGCCAGAGTGTCTGCTATTCCAGCGATAAAATAATTAACAGGCGAATCAATAATCAATCTGGGATCAGCTAGTAAAAAACGAGCCTGCTGCAGAAAGTGTTCTGTTTTTCCCTCAGACTCCCCGCTTTCTTTATACATTACTGATAAAGGTGTCCAAGGCGCACAATTACTGGCTAAAGTAGGAATAATACCGAAAGGTCTATTCGCAATATTGCTGGCATAACCTACAAGGTCAACAAGCTTACCGCCGCCAACTCCTATAACAAAATCAATCTTTTCATTCTTTATTTTATTAACAATTAAATCTGCACCATAGTAACTGCACTCACCTGTATATTGATGAAATTCAAACTCAAAATCTGAACAGGCTAGAAACGTAAGGTAAGGTTTGGCCTTTTCCCAAGAGACTGTCCCATGGACTACCAGCACTCTTTTAGCCCGCGCAGAATTAAGCAGTTTTTCAGTATCTGCGATTGCATTTTCGCCATAGCGGTAATACTGAGGACCAACTTTGACCTTAAAATCTTTCAGCATTTCAACCCCCTTCTTCTATCCATGAACTTTCCGCTTGAACACTGCGCACAGGTAACTTCCTCGCAGAAATATTTTCACAGTCTTCAACGCATTTTTCTCCCATTGCTTCCAGACACTCCATTGTGTAGGCTGAGGTATGTGGTGTAACAACGGCATTGTCAAAGGCCAAATAAGGATGATCACAGCGACCAGGTTCAACCTCAAGAACATCAGTAGCAAAACCAGCAATTTTCCCGGAGCTTAAACCTTCCACAATTGCCTCTTCTGAAACCAGCGCTCCTCGTGCAGAATTAGAGATATAAACATTGTTTTTCATTTTGGCAACTTCATCTTTACCGATGAAATGATAATTTTCTTCAGTTAGGTTGGCACACAGACATATGATATCTGACTGCCTTAAAACTGTGTTAAAATCAACCTTTTCAGCACCAAATTGCTCAATCTCTGCCCTTGAACGGTGGGGATCGTAAGCCAATACTCGACAGCGAAAACCATTTCTCACTGTTTCAGCTACGCAACTTCCTGTATTGCCAAGACCAATGACACCAACTATCTTGTTATAAAGCGTATGCCCGATAAACTGTGCTCGTTCCTCCCACTTATCGTCCTTAACTCTCTGCTGCGCCTGACAGGTCTTACGCATAACATTTAATAAATTAGTTATATTGTTACCGGCCACAGCATCACGCTCTACCAAAGCCGGAACAAGAGAAACAATTGTCTCGTGAACCTTTGCTGCTTCCAAGTCAACGTTATTATAACCAATCCCATGACGCGAAATAAGTTTTAAATCATCCTTATGCTCAAAAAAATCTTGGTTGAAAAATGGTGTCACGCTGGCAATGATCATATCATAGCCTTGCAAAGCTACTGCCAGTTCTTTACCAGAAACCGTCTGTTCAAATCTAAAATAATCTACTTGGCCAAGAGCCTTTAAACGGTCCATATGTTCCGGAAAAATTTTTCCAAAGCTGCTGGAATTAACAATAGCAATTTTATGTTTCAGCATCTTTTTTTCCTCATTCCTTTAATTTTACAGCATGCCCACCAAAGCCATGCCTTAAGGCAGCAACGACTTTATTGGAAAAACTGTCAGTAAGCTTACTTGAATTCCTGACAAATAAAGAGTTGGCAATGACAGGAACAGGCACCTCCAGCTGCAAGGCTTCTTCAACAGTCCATTGCGCCTCACCATTAGTATCAATAACACCTTCGATTTTTTCTAATTTAGAGTCATTTTTAAATTCTTTTTCGGCAATTTCTACCAGCCAAGACCGGATAACGGATCCATGATTCCAAACATTAGCCACTTTTGCATAATCATACTTGAAACCAGACGCTTCCAAGACAGAAAAACCTTCACCAATTGCCTGCATCATCCCATATTCAATACCGTTGTGAATCATTTTTAGATAGTGACCTGCTGATGGTTCAGGAACAAACAGGCATCCTCCCTCAATTGAAATATCTCCAAAGAAATCCGCTAGACCATCAAAAACTTCTTGCTCACCGCCAATCATCAGACAAGCTCCATAACGGGCACCTGAAACACCACCGGAGGTCCCGCAGTCGATAAAACCAATGTTTTTTTCTTTTAACGAATGATAATTTTTTAGGCTGTCTTCAAAATGTGAATTACCACTATCAATAACAATATCTCCTGCCTGTAGTTCTTCCTTTAGTTTGCCGATTAAATTATTTGTTATTGCTCCTGCAGGAATACTAAGAAGGATAACCTTCTTGCTTCCCAGCAAGTCAAATAAATTATCGAGCGAATCTGCCGTTTGAATTCCTGCTTTTTCTGATTTTTTCCGTACTTGAGACTCTTCGTCAAATCCTATAACATTCCAACCATGATCCTGAGCATTTAAGGCCAGATTTAATCCCATTTTGCCCAAGCCAATAATACCGATCGTTTTCATAAATATCCTCCCTCGTTTTAATTTGAGTTTAGTATATAATAAAAAATTTATTTTGTAAATAAAATATCGAAAAAATTTTTTTCTTATATAATTTTGATTTTTATAACCTTTTATCCTATAATTATTATCAAAAAGATGAGGATGGATACTCGTTTGAAAAATCAATATCTAAGTACTATTATTAACCGGCACAAGTATGAATTTAGCAATACCGATGAGCAGATCGCCAAATATTTTCTCTCTCTGGGTGATGATATTATCAATAAAACAATCGCTATCTTGTCGGAGGAAATCGGTGTCTCACAATCATCTATCTTTACTTTTGTTAAAAAAATCGGTTTTAAAGGGTTCCAAAATTTTAAATTATCTGTTGCTTCAAATCTAAAAAAAGAAAATACCAACGATGGACCGGCTAATATTTTAACAAGTATCAATGATATTTCTGACTCAGATTCCAGCTCTGAAGTTGCCGAAAAAGTTATCTATTCTAATATTCAATCACTTTATTCCATCATTGAAACGATCCCTCAGATTCCTATTGATCAGATTATTAATATTATTGAAAAATCAAGAACGATTTATTTCATGGGAATTGGGGGATCATCGATCCTAGCATGGGACAGTTACCACAAGTTTTTGCGAACGAAATACAACTGCAGCTACATTTTTGATTACCATATGCAATTGAGTCAGGCCTCCAAACTAAATGAAAGGGACTGTGTCTTTTTGTTTTCACATTCGGGAGAATCTATTCAAACGATTGAACTAGCTCGCGCTGTACACTCTAAAAAAGGGAAAATTATTTCTTTAACTGGCAACCCAAAATCAGAACTAGTCAAACTATCAGATGAGTGTGTTATCGTTAATTCTCAGGACTCTCTATTTCGTGCTGAATCTCTAACATCCCGAATACTCTATTTAACGATCTTAGACATTATTTATGTCAATCTAATGTTTAAAGATGAAGCCTCCAACACCCAGTCACTAATGGGTGTCCGTAACGCCCTAAAAATAACAAAAAATGGGAACAATACTACTTGGTAAAAACACATTTCAATGAGCAGCTTACCCTTACAAATAATAAAGACTCCATAATCTCCAGAGTGGGTTACCCGCTACAGAAATTATAGAGCCATAATAAAAAGAGTCTGGTTCAAAGTCCAGACTTTTTAGCATATTCTACATTTACTAGATTGATACAGCCAACCTGATCAACTGATTTTTTCCCACTCTCTTTTTCAATGGTAGCTGAAAATACTCTTACAAAGCTGACAGTCACAATAGTTTTGCTCGTTTTACACTTATAATAAGTGTCCCTCGCGTTTACCAAACATTTCCTGAGCCAGACGGGTCAGCTCGGTAATCAACTCTTTATATGGAAGTCCCATATTTTCCCATAGAAGCGGATACATGGACCATTGAGTGAAGCCTGGCATAGTGTTAAGCTCGTTGAGGTAGATCTCACCGCTCTCAGTTAGGAAGAAATCACAGCGAGACAGACCGCAGCCGCCGATAGCACGAAAGGCTGTCTCAGCGTAGGTCTGCATCTTAGTCATAATTTCCTCAGATACTTTGGCTGGAATATCCATAGTAATCTTGTTATCAATATACTTGGCCTCGTAATCGTAGAAGGCCACATTCTTGACGACTTCACCCGGCTGCGTCGTCTTAACCTCAGTATTGCCAAGAATACCGACTTCAATTTCACGCGCCTTGACACCTTGCTCAATCAAGATACGGCTGTCGTATTTGAGAGCAAGAGTAATAGCTGCTTCCAACTCGATCCGATTGCCAGCCCTAGAGATCCCTACAGAAGATCCCATATTAGCTGGTTTAACAAAGACTGGATAAACAAGTTGGTTATCTACCTGAGCAATAGTAGCTGCTATATCCTGTCCCTCCATATAAGTGACATAAGCCACCTGAGGAACACCGGCTGATTCTAAAACATGCTTAGTGGTAATCTTGTCCATAGCAACACTGGATGAGAGGAGGTTGGTCCCTACATAAGGCATCTTCAACACCTCCAGAAAACCCTGAATAGAACCATCCTCGCCCATAGGACCATGGAGCACTGGAAAAACCACAGCCTTCTCCTCATAAATATCACTTGGCTTGATCTTTGCAGTCATATTAACCGTTTCATTGGTCATCAGTTTCTCATCATCCTGAGGTTGGCTGGTAAACTCTTGCGTCTTGATAAAATCACCAGCCTGGGTGATAAAGTAAGTCTTGACAGTAAACTTATTATAGTCAACGGCACGCATGACGCTTTCAGCCGACAAGACGGATACCTCACGCTCTGCCGAGCGTCCACCGTATAATAAAACTAATGTTTGTTTAGACATAAGTTCCCTTTTCTATCTTAATTTTTTAACCGCCCACTATTATAGCATAATTGGATAGGATTAGGGATAGTCAGAAAGAGTCTACAGATAATTTTTGAAAAAATCTAAAGTTGCCTGCCAAGATTTCTGACTGTCTGCTAAGAGCTCTGGCCAAGCAATTTTTTTATACCGATGGTTGGGCTGAAAAGCTATGCTCAGCATGTGACCGCTATTTTTAAGCAAGAGGCTTTCCAGATGATAAAGGGGCCGCTGGTGTTGATTCCAAGCGGCTTCTACCCTTCTAATAGAGTCAGCGGCTGGCCAGACTTCATCCCGCTCACTTCCTATCAATAAGAGATGCCCTTGAATGATTTCAACTGGAATATAACTATCTGCCTGATAATGAATTTGCGGTTTTCTCGATAATTTACTTACCAAAAAATCTCTGAGCAAAAATTTAGTAAAAGGCTGCTCCTGCCCTCGATAGACCCAAGACGAATGTCCCGAGTTTCGATAACCCTTCATACCTTCAAGTACAGCACAAGAGGGGGAATTAACAACAATACATTTGAATCTTGGAAAAAAAGCAGCCGCCATCAGAGCTAATTCGGCCCCTTTGGACCGCCCATAAATCCCAATTCTTTCTTTATCAATTTGAGACATAGAGCTAAGATAAGTTAGGATCTCTTCCATAAAACCTAAGTCAATTCTATCTAAAGCTTCAGGAGTGCCCTCCAAACCAAAATAGGCTGCAGCTAGAGTAACAAAACCATGACTGGCCAGTAATTGAGCTATATTTTGGGCTTTTTCAATCCGACCATCGCTGCCGCTCAGTACAACGATGGCTGGTAAATTGTGAGCCTTTTCTGGATAAAAAAGTCTGGCTTTGGCTTGGGAAAAGGAGACATCCTGCCACTTGATATGAGGCAGTTGGTAATAACGCGGAAACCGCAATTCTCCCAATTTTCGCTTCCCTTCAAACACTTCCAAAAGGACATCAAAGCGCTCGTCTAACGAGATGTCTTCTAAACACGAAGGCAGGCTTGTTTTCTTTATTTTGTCTGGTCTACTGTTAAAAAACAACCCCATGGGATACTGTCCTCGATAAGAGCCAGACTGGCAAGCTGCTTGGCTGAGTCGAATACAGCCCTGCTGATCTGAATCGTAAAGACCACTGGCTCGCCAGGGAATTCTCCGACTTAAGTTCATAGGAGCGTTGATATTATAGTAATTCAAGAGGGTCATCTCCAACCGATAAGGGCTAGAAGGCTTTAAGCCACTGATAATGATGTCAAAAGCACTGTCTGCTAATGCAGTATCACTAATCAGTCTAATCTCCATTGTTCCAGCCTTCTCGATTCTTTTTTACCAAGGCGTCCCAGACACCTTCTACTTCCGACATCAACTGTCTTACCTCTTCTAAAAAATGCTCGGGATAGACCGCCAAAACCTCCTCTAGCTTTTTCCTCAGAAACTCGTGCTGATAGAGATGCAGCTGGTAAATTTCTTGCCCTAACTCTGTTAAAATCACGCCATAGGCACTCTTCTTATATGGCGAAAGTTTCTTTTGCAGATAGCCTTTTAGGACTAACTTATTGACCAGCTGAGTAACGGCACTGCGGGAAATTTGTCGTTTTTTGGCAATCTGAGACAGACCAATTCCCCTCTCCTGCCCAACTAAGACTAACAGATGAACCTCAACCATCGTCAGATCCCTATTGGGAATATGGTGTTGTTCCTGTTCCAGTCTTTTATATTTTTCTACAAATATTTGCAACTCTTGGCTCAAATTGAGCAGATTATCTGCCATCCACTTTCTCCTTATATTATGTTAAGCTGCTTAACATAATATCTTTTTTATTATTTTTTGTCAATATTAAAAAGTTCTTGACAAACAAAAGTAGACGGTGTATACTTCATTCAAAAAGTAGTCAGTGTATACTTTTTTTGAGAAAGGAGATTATGTGAAACGAAATACAGCGCAGCTCAAGGAAAATTTAATCCAAACAGGAATAGAAGAAATTTGCCAGCATGGCATAGATAATCTATCGCTAAGAACAGTCTCACAAAAATGTGGTGTCACACACGGTGCTCCCTATAAACACTTTGGCAGTAAAGATGGTTATCTCAGACTCCTTCTATCACGCCTCTCTGATTTCTGGGCCAATGAAATGACCTTAAATATCAATTCATCCTCATCGGCGAGAGATGAATTGGCTCAAATGGGATTTAACTTTGTTTTAGCCGCACAAAAGAATCCTTATGTCTTTGAAGCACTTTTTATTAAATATCCCTTTAAATACATGGAGCTTTCTGAAGATACTATTTTAGCAGACAAAGACTTACCCGGTTTTGATGCTTTTAAGTGTGTTGTTCTTAAACTGAGACAGGAGGAAGGGTTCCACAATAGTGAAGCCGAAACTCTTTTTCACTTCTGGAGCTTCATCTCAGGTCTGGCTATTTTGTCAAAAAGTCCTATCGGAACGGACTTTTCACAAGCATCTCTGCGAACCATGATCGAACATATGCTTGATATTTACATCAAAGGAGAAAACGCATGAATATTTTAATGATTACGGCCCATCCTAACCCACAAAGTTTCAACGCACACATCTTCGAACAAGTGCGAGAAAACCTTGATAAGTCCCACAATCTTGAGGTACTAGACCTCTATGCTGAAGGATTTAATCCCGTTTTACGTTTTGATAATAGCCATCGCAGGCGTGATTTAGCCTCTGATCCTGAAACCGCTAAATACCGTGATTTGGTAACTTGGGCAGACCAATTCATTTTCATCTTTCCCATTTGGTGGTCAGGGATGCCAGCAGTGCTTAAGGGCTTTATGGATCGTGTCTTTGTCGCTGGCTTTGCTTACCACAACACTAAGATTGGCTTGAAAGGCCATCTCAATGGTAAGGCCTGGATTATTACTACCCACAATACACCTGCCTTTATTACGCTATTTTCTCAAGACTATGGTAAGGTCCTTAAAAATCAGATTTTAAAAGCATGTGGCATTTCTTCAGTCACCATCAGTCAAATTACCGGTGTTGAAAAAATTTCTGATCAGAAGCGACAAAAAGCTTTGGACAAGATTGTCCAAAGAGCCCAAAATCTACAATAGAAAACGAGGCAGGAACAAAAGCTTCTATCCCTATGTATTTTAAATGTTTTACATGCAAGACGCAGTTATTGACTGAATGACCTTCTTCATTTTTACACAAGTGATAAGAATTATCCTAACCAGACATGAAAAGAGAGTAAAACTCTCTAGCGGACGTTTTTTAAGTTAGCAACTAGAAATCTGGGACTTTCTAAAAAATCAACTTCTTCAATTTATTAATTTCTTCCATGCAATCTTGCAGATTAGCCCATTTTTAGACAAATACTCAGCAATCACGGTGTCTATCACATTCTCTTCTCATTTTTCCTTAGTTTAATGGTCTTATAACCAATAACCTCAGGCATTCAATGAGCTGAAATAGGATTTGATTAGCTTGATCAATTTTCAATCAAAATAATAGATGAAAAACTTCTATTCCAAGCCTTTTATCAAGAATAATAGTATAATTAAAGTTAGTGAAAAGTTTCAGGAAAATGTTTTCATTTTTATTTCTGCCTAAAAATATCCTTGGTTCTCTTTTAACTAGGCCATGAATTTAAAGACAGACTATCTTATTACATTAAAAACATTGAAAGGACATCTAATGTTCAAAGAAAAAGGTCACGGTTTCATTCGAAAATCAAAAGCATATGGAACAATCGGAGTTATCGCTCTTTCAGGAGCTGTTTTTTGGGGGTCACAAAACCTTGTTCAAGCTGATGAAATAACGGAGAAAACAACAGAAGTAACTACTAGCAGTCCAGACGAAACACCATCAGAGCCTCTGCCTTCTGAAAATCAACCAGAAGCTCCTGTAACAACTGAGACTGAAACTATCACTGAGGGAGAAGAGGTTGCACCAATGACAACCGAAGAGACATTAGAAAACACTCTGGCTCTTAGCGATACTCCTGAAAGTTCCAGCGATCAAACCACTGCGACCTATGAGTTGGCTGCTGATGAAGTCATGGAGCCGGATTCTGCTCTCCCCGCCGAACTACTACCAGTTTCTTTAGTGGCTGATACCAATAGTCCTGAAACACTTACAGAAGATACACCTCAATCGCTTGCTGCGCAACAGACTGATGAGCTGCGACCTAATGCTCACTTAGGTGTATCAGATACTTTTTCAAACGATGTCCAAACCATTGTACGAAATGATAGCAAAAACGGATGGGATATCTACTACTTACATGGTTTAGAGTGGGAACACCGATTTACCACAGATTTTGTTAACTACACGGTTCCTAATAGTGCCTTACTGCCAAACGGTGGAGACCCAACTAATGGTTGGGAATCAACAATGACGGGGTCAATCATTATTTCTGATGGATCTATTCCTGGTACTAAGGCTGGCGAACGTGTTGCTTACTTCTCAGGTGCTAAGCAAGATACTCGAAAACAAACTATCTTTGGAGCTGTTTCTGAGGATAACGGTGAAACATTTACCAAACCGCTTAACGATGGTAATCCACTGCTGACAGTGGATAATGCTAAAAATGGTTTTGATTTCCGCGATCCCTATGTCTTTACCAAAGATGGTAAATACTATATGTATACGGCGGAAGGAAACGAGTTTGGCGTTTACACTTCATCTGGCGGTGTAGATTGGACACCTAGCACAAAAATTGAGGCAAATGAGTTCTTCCATGGACGTGACTTTGATGGTAATGCACCGGTAGAATGTCCGATTGTCAAAACAATGGTTATGCCAAACGGATGGATTAAGCAAGTATTTATCTTCGGATCAAAAGATTACTCGAAAAATGAAACGACTGGTACTTACTATGTTGTCGGACACCTTGATGAAAACGGCGGATTCGTTGCTGAAACAGATGTCGAACGTTTAGATTTGGGTTCTGATTTTTATGCAATCAACACAGATGGCTCTTCAAACTTAGATGATATCAACTCTAGTTTAACCGCTCTTGGCTGGATTGGTAACTGGAACTATCTAAGAGACACAACATGGAATGACGATCTGCCTTACCATACGATTGGTGCTTACAGCACTCCTCGTACCCTCACATTAGATAATGATATTAAATTGCGTAATGATGTGCTAGGTTCAGCACTTCAGGGCATGAGGACTAATGAAGTCGGTACATACAGCTTAACAGCTAGCAATCCTCAAGGTCCTGCATATATTCTGGGCCAAGATACAAACGGTGATATTCATAGTTTCTACGATGTCCCTGAGCAGCCTGCAGCACAAGAGTACGATATTTCGGTTAGTTCCCCAGAAGGTCGTGTCTATTTAGATATTTGGCAAGGCAGCGATAGAATTTCCTTAAATTACGATCCCACTACTGGATGGTACCAAATTACTAGCCATACCGACAAGTTACCAACTGATTTAGCCAATAATTATAATAAAACCTATTCTGGTTATGTTGGAACAGTTTCTAATTTTAAGGTCGTTACTGATAAGACCTCTGTCGAGTTTTTATTTGAAAATGGACAGTCTTATACGGTAGCTCGATTTGCAAATTCTGACACACAAGATTTTAAACTCTATTCAGAAGATCCTAACAATAACAAAGTTATTGATATGACAGTTTACAATCTGGCTAACAATAACAACTTACCAGTGGAAGAAAAACAAAATGAAGCCACTCCGACACCTGAGAGAGCTACTCCCGAAGGAGAAAACCAACCCGCTGCTCCGACGACAACGCCTGAAAAGAACGCGGAACAACCTCAGGATGAGCAACCTCAAGTGCCTGAAGAAACTACTCAACCTGAGGTAAGCGAGCCTGAGGAAAACAGCCCTGCTGTTCCTGCAACACCTGCGGAGGACGCGCAGCAGACCCAAGACGAACAACCTCAAGTATCTGATGAACCTGCTTCTGAAGGAGAAAGTGATCCCGCTGCTCCGACAACGCCTGAAAAGGAAACCAAACAACTCCATTCAGGAAATAACATTCTAACTACTGAGTTAGAATTGGCTAATAATGTCACTTTAGCAGTGGAAAATTCGTCTGTTTCTAAACAAAACACTTCAAGTAATTCTTCTTCCTCTCGTCAAAGTTTACCACAAACTGGTGATTCTAATCAGACAACAGTTACTGTTTTAGGATTGCTCTTGAGCTTATTTGGTATTGGCTTTACAAGAAAAAGCAAGAAATACTAATTTCACTATTTTGCAATTTTGAAACGTAAGATAGAATGAAGTATCTATTTTATAATTATTTAAGAGACTCAGAAGCTAAAAAATGAGCATTTCCTCAATTGGAGGTGCTCATTTTGTCTGTCATAGTTTAATTATAGTAACGACAAAACAACTACAAAGCTATGATAAATGTATAAACAGTATAATACAACTCAATTGACTTTGGCATTAAATCTTGTCGTTGATATTCCTATGATACACGAGGCTAGACTGATTAGTCTGTTTGTCGACAGTATTCCTAGTGACCTACTGCTTAAGGAAAAGTCTCCTACTGGTCGTCTGGCCTTCCATCCAGCTACGCTTTTGAAAATGACGCTCTTTACCTATGCGTCAAGTCTTTTCTGGTCGTAAAATCGTGCAGCTGAACGAAGAAGTTATCAAGGAAGAACTGCCCAGTGAAAAAGACTCTCAAATCTATGCCAAACGTAAGACGAATGCTGAACCCGTTTTTGACAGATTGAAGCGTATCGAGTCCACGTCAGGGGTAATCAAGCCGTCCAAACGAAGGTTGGTTTCCTTTTTATGAGCATGAACCTAACAAAATTAGCCAGACAACTGGCGACTGAATCGCGAAAAAATCAAAAACCACACGGTGTATATCTCATCCTGATTATGTTCAAGATAGAAATCACCGTGTGGTTTTATGTTAAAGCTAGTTTTGCCCAGACTCTAGTTAACTTAATGATATTGGAACAAAAGTTCAGCCTCGTTTTAACTGTCCTAGATATAACAAGTTGATTAGAGCTATTTAACGGTTACAATTCTGTCCGATTCTCAATCGCACGAAGAAGAGTTACCTCATCAGCATACTCAATATCACTGCCAACGGATAGACCACGCGCTAGACGCGTTACCTTGATACCAGCAGGCTTGAGAACACGCGAGATATACATGGAGGTCGCTTCCCCGTCTGCTGTCGCATTGGTAGCAACAATCACCTCACTAATCTCGCTATCCATGAGACGATTGATTAAGGCTTTGAGATTGATATCATCTGGACCAACGCCATTCATGGGAGAAATCAAGCCATGAAGGACATGATAGAGACCATGGTACTCTTGGATCTTCTCCATAGCAGTGACATCCTTGCTCTCCTCAACAACCAGCAAAACGGACTTATCCCGCGTCTCATCAGTACAGATAGCACAGGGATCATCATCTGTGAGATTACCACAAACTGAGCAATAGGTTAGTTCGCGCTTGGCAGCTAATAAATTTTTGGCAAAGTCATTAACATCCTCATCAGACATACCGATTGTATAGAAAGCTAAACGGGTCGCAGTCTTGCTGCCAATGCCCGGCAATTTTGAAAAACTGTCAATCAATTTCGCAATAGGAGTTGGGTAAAGCAAATCTATATCCTCATTTCACTAAAAAGGTCTGGAAATTTCCCAGCCTTTTGGAATTATTCTTAAATTAATGGCCACCACCGTACATAGATTGATAAAGATTTAAAATCTCACGTGCAATGTTTTGATGAGCCTTGGTTTCCGAGTTGGCAGCATGGGGATACATAACCGCTACCGCCACTTTAGTTCCATCATTGGCGCTTCCATAGGCAACAACATTGAGGTTAACCGTTGTTACACTATTACCGTTGCTGTCGGTCGCAAAGGTTTCAGCCGTCCCGGTTTTACCAGAGATACTAATAGAGGAACTTGCCATGTCCTTACCAGTTGCATAACCATCTGAGCTATTCACCACTTCGTAGAATCCTTCTTGAATCAAGCCCATCTGCTCACTGGAGATATTGACCTTGTTTAGCTCCTTGGTATCTATTGAGCTAACCATATCACCGAGGCCACCATCAGCATTATTATTATAGACACCCTGAACTAAACGCGGGGCAATCCGAGTTCCCCCATTAGCTACCGTTGCAGAATATTGGGCTAACTGCATCGGGGTATAACTATCAAACTGACCAAAAGCCTCAGTCAGAACGTTACCAGGTTTGTAATCGTCAGTCCTATAGCCTTCCGACTCATTGGGCAAATCAATACCTGTCTTAACACCCATGCCATATTCTGCATAGGCATTGCGCAAAGATGTCATAGTAGAGTCTACACCATCATTGCTCAAACTCATTCCTGGATAATAATCCTGTCCCATCATCTTGAGTGCCACTTGCACCATATAAGTATTAGAAGAATACTCTAAGGCTTGGGTTGCTGTAATAGACCGGCTGCCCTGTCCTGTAAACCAAGAATTGATTGGGTTGGAACCATTGACACTGATAGTTTGATCAACCAAACTATCATTTCCCGACAGAACGCCAGATTCCCAACCTGCTGTCAGTGTTGCCCCTTTGACTACAGATCCAGGCACAAAAACATTAGTTACTGTTCCTAATGCATTAGAATTAGTCTCTCCTGTATCCGTATCGTGTG
This sequence comes from Streptococcus sp. ELY_137, assembly GCF_058314515.1. Classification (NCBI taxonomy): domain Bacteria; kingdom Bacillati; phylum Bacillota; class Bacilli; order Lactobacillales; family Streptococcaceae; genus Streptococcus; species Streptococcus sp. ELY_137. The sequence continues at coordinate 333,071 of NZ_JBZFUL010000001.1, read as the reverse complement.
CCAGTCCTGCCATGGCTAGGACAGCACCCGTATCTGCATTTAGGGCCACAGCATAAACGCCTTCCGAATTAGCAGCATTGCCAGAAGCAACCTCTGGTCCATAGTACTGGTTAAGAATTCCTTCAACACCATTTTGGAAACCGAGGTCAATAGTCAACTTAATATTATTCCCCTTACTGCCCTGTGAGGTTTGCTTATTTTTAATAACATTGCCTTCGTTATCAACACTAATCTTGGTAGTCGTCCGCGTTCCCTGAAGAACATCTTCATACTGCTCTTGTAAATAAGAGGTTCCGACACGGTCATTCAGAGAATACCCCTTAGCCAAGTATTCATCAGCACTCTCCTGAGGTAAACCAGTCTCTTCACTAGAGAGTGTTCCTATAATATCTGACAAGGATGAAGATGAGGTCGTTACTGTTTGATTCCAGTCAGACCCTACACTAATACCGTGCAGATCAGACTTATTTGCTGTGATATAGGCAATCTGATCTTCAGTCAAATCCCCCGTCGTGAGATAGACTGTGCTGAAATTTGAAGCAGCATTCATCTGATTAAAGATAAAGGCTTGCTTCAACTCATTTTCTGAATAGTTAATCTTACTTTTAGGGACAGCTGCAATAGCGTTTTTATAAATAGCCGATTCGGTTAAATTATTACCGTAGCTATCGTATTTTTTATTGTCCGGTAACTTATCCACAATAGCCTTGTAATGCTTAGAATCTGCTAGGTAAAAATCTTTTTTCTGGCGTTCAGTAACCTTGGTCTCTGTCAGATTGACCATGGTTGATAAGCGCTTGGCAATATCACGAATATCCTGAGCTGTAGCCTTATTGCTACGCGTGTAGGTCACAACGGTCTTCTTCTCATTATCGACCAGTGCTTGACCAGTTGCATCATAAATTTGTCCCCGTTCTGAAGATTGGGTAACAGTATAAGTCGTTTGCTTATTGAGTTTATCTAAGTAAAATTGCCGGTTACTGACCTGCATATAAGCTAGACGTCCAATTAAGACTGCTAAAAGAACTAAAACCAAGGCAAAAATAATATAAAGACGGCTGGTTATACTAGAAAGAAAACCTACTTTCTTTATTTTTTTCTTGGTTTTTCGAGCTAAAACTTTGTCTGCTTTTTGTTCTTTTTTCTCCTCAGTATCGTTTACTATTTCCTTTTTCTTAAATGGATTTCTGATCTCCATGGTCTCCTCACTTCAATAAAATCTATCAGGACTATTCTATCACAATTCAAGAAAAAAAACCCCAGTCAACAAAAAGTATTTTTCAGGTTCAATATTGGTAAGAAACATGAAAGTTCTAAACGAAGTTAGCCAGTTGAGAATATGTAAAAACACCTCTTAGGTAATCCTTCCTAAGAGGTGTGAACTAACTATCTCAAAATCAAAATCATCGAGGCTGTCTACTCCTCCAGCTTTTTAAAAACTGGGAAAACTTAGGTCCACTGGACCTGCCTCACTTCTTTATTTTTGAGTTCGGGATAAAAAGATCCACCGGACCTTTTTATTTACCTAGATAGTATTCCTTTGTAAGATTAAGTTTTTCGTCAAATTCAAATACCAATGGTGGGAAGTTGGGAATTTCAACATCCATGATTTCATCATCTGACAATTGTTTGATATGTTTAACAAGGGCACGGATTGAGTTACCATGTGCACCTACAAACACATCCTTGCCATCTTTAAGGGCTGGTGCAATTTTATCTTCCCAGAACGGAAGCGCACGTTCCAAGGTCACCTTCAGATTTTCAGCATCTGGAATAACTGAATCATCAAGAGAGGCATAACGACGATCTGTATGTGCTGAGTGCTCATCATCCTTAGCCATAGCCGGTGGCAAAACATCATAAGAACGGCGCCAAATATGAACTTGCTCGTCACCCCATTTTTCAGCAGCTTCTGCCTTATTTTGGCCGGTTAATCCGCCGTAGTGGCGTTCATTCAAACGCCATGATTTTTCAACAGGAACCCAGAGTTGATCAGCTGCTTCAAGTGCAAGGTTAGTAGTCTTGATAGCACGTTTTAAAACTGATGTGAAGGCAAGGTCAAATTCAATACCTGCTTCCTTGATCAGTTTACCAGCGTCAATCGCTTGCTGTGTCCCCTTATCTGAAAGATCAACATCAGCCCAACCAGTGAAAAGATTTGCCTTGTTCCATTCTGACTCACCGTGGCGAGCAAAAACCAATTTTACCATTAGTAGTGTCTCCTTCTTAAAATGAACCCTTACAGGGTCAAATTCGTTACGGCATTATACCATTACCTTTACATTTTACAAAAAAATGGCCAAAAAATCCAGTGTTACCTTGGACTTGTTCAGCTAAATCCTTAATTTTATAGGAACATCTCAAACTAAAGCAGTATTATACGAACATATATTCCTTATTCTCCATCAAATATTCGTTTAATCTTGATTTCACTGCTTATAAATAGTAGAATGTAAGCTAATAAAATTGATTTATTGGAGGATTCGCATGGTTTCTACAGCAACACAAATCGGAAATTTTACCTTTGACAACTGTCTGATGAATGCAGCAGGGGTCTACTGCATGACCAAAGAAGAATTAGCAAAAATTGACCAGTCAGCTGCAGGCTCTTTTGTAACCAAAACTGGCACTTTAGAACCGCGCTTAGGCAATCCAGAACCTCGCTATGCTGATATTCCTTTAGGCTCCATCAACTCGATGGGACTTCCTAACAAGGGATTCACCTACTATCTGGATTATGTTATCGAGCTTCAGAATCAACCAGGGTCCAAGAATCACTTTCTATCTGTTGTCGGTATGAGTCAAGAAGAGACACATACCATCCTCAAATCCATTCAGGCTAGTAATTATCAGGGTATGGTTGAACTCAATCTTTCCTGCCCTAATGTTCCTGGTAAGCCTCAGATTGCCTATGATTTTGAAGCGACTGAACAAATTCTAGCAAAAGCCTTCTCCTACTACACGAAACCGCTTGGAATCAAGTTGCCTCCTTACTTTGATATTGCCCATTTTGATCAAGCAGCTGCCATTTTCAATCAATTTCCGCTAGCTTTCGTCAACTGTGTCAACTCTATCGGAAATGGCCTCTTCATCCAAGATGAAACCGTTGTCATCAAACCTAAAAATGGTTTTGGGGGCCTTGGTGGTGACTATATCAAACCGACAGCACTAGCTAATGTCCATGCCTTTTACCAACGCTTAAACCCTTCTATCAAAATCATCGGTACCGGAGGAGTAAAATCTGGCCGCGATGCCTTTGAGCACATCCTTTGCGGTGCCAGCATGATACAGATTGGAACAGCTCTTCACCAAGAAGGACCAGCTATTTTTGAGCGTATTACAAAAGAATTGAAGACTATCATGACCCAGAAGGGCTATGACAAGTTGGAAGATTTCCATGGTCAGCTAAATTATATTGTCTGAGTAGCTAAACATCCTCAAATTTCTATGTAACCGCAGGTTAGGGAATTTGAGGATTTTTTTCTTATATCGTAAATTAGCTTTTTGTTATAATGTAAACAGAATTTTATTGGAGGTATTGCAATGTCAAAGTTATTATCACCTGTTAAAATTGCGGGGCTGGATTTGAAGAATCGTATTGTCATGCCCCCCATGTGCATGTATGTAGTTGACAAGGAAGATGGAAAGGTCACTCCCTTCCATCATGCTCACTACGGAGCTAGAGCTATAGGGCAGGCTGGTTTGATTATCTTAGAAGCCACGGCTGTTCATCCCGATGGCCGACTAACTAATAATGATCTTGGTATTTGGAGTGATGATCATATCCCAGGTCTCAAAGCCTTAGTTAACGAATTACATACTCTCGGCACCAAGGTTGGTATTCAGCTAGGTCACGGTGGACGCAAGGCAAAAGATCCTGTTGACAGCATTGCCCCTAGCGCTATTGCTTACAATGCAGACTACCCCACGCCGCGTGAAATGACAGTAGATGACATTAAACAGACCCAAGAAGCCTTTAGTACAGCAGCTGGCAGAGCCCAAAAGGCCGGTTTTGATATGATAGAACTTCATGGTGCCCACGGCTACTTAATCAACCAATTCCTAGAACCTTTAACGAATCACCGTCAAGATGCTTACGGCGGTAGTCTAGAGAATCGCTATCGCTTCCTTAAAGAAATAATACCAGCTATTCGACAAAACTTCGATGGCTCTATCTGGACCCGTCTCTCTATGACTGCCTACGATGAGACTGGCCAGCAAAATAGCATTGAAGACTGGCAGACTATTGGGCATTGGTTAGAGGAAGATGGCATTCAATGCATTGATATCTCTACTGGCGGCCTGATGGATATCAAACCAAACATTCCAGTCTATGGCGGCTACCAAGCTCCTTATACTAGTAAAATGAAAACCGCTGTAAATATCCCTGTTACAGCAGTCGGCCTCCTAAACGCTCCTGAGCTGGACGAGTATCTCCTACAAACCCAACAGGCAGACCTCATTGAAGTTGGTCGCGGCCTCATTCGCAATCCTAACTGGCCTGCCTACGCTGCCCAAGTTCTGCATGATCATAATTTCAAGGTCTACAACAACTCCTATCAGAGGGGACAAGTTCAATAGATAACTCAATTCAAAAGACTCGAGGTGGTGATGTTACCTCGAGCCTTTTTTACTCTATTTTAGTAAAGAATCAACCTCATCATTCTCTTCTTCGCCGTCCATCTTACGGTCAAAAGCTGCCTTTTCTTCTTCCGTCATTTCCTGTGGCTTGAAGATTCTAAACATGACACCAAATACAAGAAATTTAAGTGCGGTAAATATCAGCAAAATCAGTAAGGCAATTAAAAATGTTTTTCCCATCTTATTCACTTCTAAATTAAGAAAGGCTAGGAGATTATGACTCCCAGCCTTTGCATTATCAAAACGATTCTTATTTAACAGCGTCCTTAAGAGCTTTACCAGCTTTGAAAGCTGGAACTTTTGAAGCTGCAATTTTGATTTCAGCACCAGTTTGTGGGTTACGACCCTTACGAGCTGCACGTTCACGAACTTCAAAGTTACCAAAACCAATCAATTGAACTTTTTCACCTTTTGAAAGGAATCCTTCAATTGATGAGAATACAGCATCAACTGCTGCTGCTGAGTCTTTCTTAGTCAATTCTGTTGCTTCAGCAACCTTTGCAATCAAATCTTGTTTATTAGCCATTTCACTAATCCTCCAAATATTATTAAGTCAATAAATCTATGCACTTATGACTTTAACAGAGACTATGATATCTAAATTTCCTTACAAGGTCAAGTATAAAACGTTAATTTGGGCCTTTTTTACAATATTTCATCTTCCAGACGAGTTCAAAATGACAAAATGTCATCATTCGCCCGCAGAACTGGCCTTTATCTCCCTAAAATCAGCACGAAAATTACTTTCGCTTATAAACATCAAAGCTAATCTTGTCATTAACTAAATTAAACTCGGTCGCTTTGACATAGACACCTGTTTTATTTTTCATCTTAGGAAGATTGAGGATGATAGCGGATTTCTTGCTATCTACCTCAACAAAATCTGGTAGATCGTAGCTGGAAGCTATAAATTTCAGCACTTCAGAAACTGGCAACGACAAGGTTCCTGCTGAGACAGAACTGACATCAAGCTGGATGCCGCCATTTTCTAGGACAACAGGAGTGAAGTAAACTTGCAGCGGAACTTGATATCCCAGAAGAGTATAAGTTCCCTCAAAGACGACATGACTGGAAGTCGCTGAAAAACTATAGCTATTTTTTTTAGTCTGATACTGCTTCAAATAGGAGGCTACCGTGGCATTTAGCTCATCACGCGATGAGCTAAATGTTCCAATCTTGATATCAGACTGACTGACAGTCGCTTGATTTCCATGATTAGACGACTCTTCAAAAGTGCCTAGTCTCAATATTAGAACAGCAACCAAGGCCAGATTAAAAGCAAGCAGAGCAAGAAAGCCCCACTGCCACCAATTTCTTTTACCATTTACTTTTTGTTTCATTTATCTTCTCCAAAACAGCATCAGCCATTATTTGATAACCCGTGTTATTGGGATGGAAATGATCCTTTTCAAACAAAGCATCATTTTGAATACTGCTGCCATCTCCAGATTCACCATCTGAGGATTGAGTAATCCCTTCCTCACCATTGATTCCCTTATAAAGCAGGTCATTAACAGGGACAAAATAGACATTTTTATACTCTTTTGTTACCGCTTGAGTACTGTTATTCCAATTATCAACGACAGTCTGCATCTCAGTCATATCTGGAAAATTGAGATAGAATGGGTTATAAATTCCTACGATATAGATAGGAAGCTCCTGATTACTCTGACGGGCTAGTTTAACAATTTTACGGAGGCGCCCCTGATACTCTTGAGCTGGTTTCTTGAAACTGTCTACCTTTAGATCAGCGCTGAGATTTTTTCTAAGAACAGCCATAACATCATTTCCACCGACTGTCAGCGTCATCATATCAGCCTTTTGCAAACCCTTTTGCAAATCCTTTTTGTTTTGCATCCGCTTGAGAACCTGCTGGCTGGTATTGCCTGCAACACCATAATTATTGGAAGCCACTTGATAACCGTAATCATTTTCAAGAGACCGCGATAGAATGGGAACAAAGCCACCCTGACCAGTTGTATCTCCAACTCCTTCTGTTAAAGAATCTCCTAGAGCTAAATAATTAAAGGTCTTGCCTTCAGCACCGACTCTAAAGGTAAAAGCAACATGGTCTCCACCCGCTCTAGGTAAAAGAACATTAATAGCCAAAGCAAAACCGACTAGACAAAATAGGAAGAAAGCCGGGGCTAATAATCGTTTTTTATTCATAACGCACCATAACTGCAAAGGCGTCTTCACCCGTATGAGTTTGAATAATCGAGCCAGTTTCCATCACAGAAATACGATCGCTCTCCACCAATTCTTGCAATCTTTCCTTCATCTTGTGAGCCCATTCGGGACCGCCAGAGTATGAAATACCGATCTCAGCTACTTTTTTTGTCTCAGCATGCTCAATAAAATTATCCAACCACTTAACGAAGGTCTTATTTCCTCGACCTTTGACAATTGGGTTGAGGACAGAATCCTTGAGTTCCATCACAACACGGATATTTAAAAGGGAAGATAGCATGCCGGACACACGGCCAATACGCCCCCCTTTGACTAGATTCTCCAGCGTAGAGACACCGATAAAGAGTTCCGACTTCTGACGAACCTCTTCAACCTTGGCTAAAACATCAGCAAGATTGGCTCCCTTCTCGGCCAGAATAGCAGCCTGAACAACTTGATGCTTCATGGACTGATCCGTAAAGGTTGAATCAATCACTGTCACATCAGCTCCTGCAATAGCAGCCCCCTGGCGAGCTGCTTCAACCGTTCCCGATAAGCTGTGAGTGATATGGATGGAAACAACGTGCTCCGCACCATCTCTCACCAATTTTTCATAGACATCAGCAAAGACACCGACTGGGGGCTGACTGGTCTTGGGCAACTCCTTACTCTGACGCATAAGTGAGAGAAATTTCCCCTCTTCTTTTAAGTCATTATCGCTATAAATAACACCATCAATCATGACTGACAGAGGTACTACCGTAATTCCTAAACTCTCCACCAACTCAGGTTCAATCGTAATCGATGAATCTGTAACAATCTTTATCTTGGACATCTTACTTCTCACTTTATTCTTTCTATAAAATCATTATCCATTATACCAAAAAAGCACAGGTTTGGGACATCCTACCAGATATATTCAATTATCGCTACCAACCTGGTCCTCACTGCAGCACAAGATAAAGAATTTAAACAGGGCAATACTGAATAAAGCCTGCACAATGATTGCTCTACATTTACCTGCAAATAGGATCTGGAATATAAGTGCTTTAAGTCCTAATTTGCCAACTATAATGTTTGAAGGAACAAAGAAAGGGAGCAGGAACAGCCCAAAAATTAAAAATTTTGGTTCGCATTTCCACTCTCTAAATGAACGGCGCAGGGGTAAGACTTCTTGACGTTGCCAACAAGTCTTGTCTCAACCACTGCGCCAAAAGTTTATACCAAAACAAGGAGGCTGGGCCAATTTGGGCCCAACCTCTTTTTTGCCTTATCAATTGAGGATTATAGGAAATGGCAAAAATATTGCCAACAAATCCCCAACCTCACTTGGTTACTCCTATTTAAATCACTTTCAATCTTTCCTTAAATATGGCTAAATTATAACATAGGCCATCCATGTTTACAAGATTTATTTCAGATAATTTATGACAGGCGTAACTGATATGAATTATCTGATAATCCTATTAATCTGAAAAAAACACGGCAAAGACAAGATTATTGCTACACCTATTAGGAAGTGGCAAGAACATTGTTAAGGCAGGGGTTTTAGAATGGTAATATTAGTTTAGATGAATTGTAATAAACTTGAAACTTTTTTTAATCTAGTACCTTTTCGAAATTCCTCAACTGTTTTAAACAGAAATCTATCAAGGTTTTTTACTAGTAAATAATCTGTCTTATTTCTCTAAAAAAGTATTTTAGCCCTAGAATAGCATATTGCATATTCCTAAATCTGTGATAAAATATCTCACTGTTAAAACAAATAATTTTATTAGATAGGAAGTACTATGCAGAAAGATACATTCAGCAAACGTAAAACTAAATTCGCAGGTCTCTGCGGAGCCATCCTTGCCACTGCTACTATCGCTGTAGGTGTTGGTACGACCGTTCAAGCCGACGAGGCGACAGCGGCTACTGATACAGCAGCTCAACAAACTACTGCGACCGATGCCAACAAGGAAGAAAAGATTACGGTTGAAACCGAGCCGGTATCAACTACTGCGGCCAATACTGCTAATACTGCTGCGGCTCCAGCAGCCGACACGGTAGCTGCTGTCCTCCCTGAATCATCAGCTCCAGCTGAAACAGTTACGATCACGGCACCTGCTGCAAACACTGTTGCTGATGCTTCTGCAACAGCAGCCAATACTGCCCAAGCAACCCCACAAGCTGAGCAGCAGGCAGCTGCTCCTGCTAACTCAACGTCGCAGCCCCAGTCCGTTAACTCGGTTGCTACTAAGCCAGAAAATACAGAAGAATACGGTACGGTAGACTTTGACCAAACTTTGACTGCAACAGCAAAAACCGCCCCTGTGACGGATGTTAACTACGATGGTACAGCTGATGAGTATATCGAAGTGGCTGATCCAAATCAGCCCTATACACCAAATGCGGACAACATCGCCAAGTATCTGAATGAATACTTGACCCAACTTCGTCAACTTAACGGAATCAATGTGCCAGTACCAGAAGCTAACGATTTGATGAAGGCATACGCACAAGCGCGTGCTGATGAAGAAGCATCTGAAACTGACGGTATTGACCACGATACCAATCTAGGTTTCCCTGATGGTGTCACTGCTTATTCTGAAAACGGGCACCAAGATGGACTAGCCTCTATTGCTCAAAAGAACGATGCAGGCCAAAACTTAGGTTCAGACAAGGCGACTGCCTACTACTTGGCATTAAGCTGGTTCTCGGACTACTTTAATATTGCCAGTGGTGATGGTATGGAATCTTTCGGACACGCCATTTCTATCCTTTCCAATAGCGGGGAGGGCATGGCTCTTGGTCTCTCAAATGCTGGTGAGGATGCTTTCTACGCTATGTTAGAAATCGGCAGCAATGGTGAAATCCGAAACGAGGATGGTTTCACTACGACAACAGACGCTAATGGTAACTATGTTCTCAATTACAACGGGCAGCAGGTAAAATTCTTGCCTAAAACAACTTTCCACTATGTGACTAAGGATCCTTCAGCAGTTGCCCAAACATCTGATCCAAGCGATGATGCCAATACTGGTAATGATAGTGCTAATACTGAACAGAATAACCCAGCAAACGGAAATGATCCAGTCGGTGCTGGTAATGGGGCGGCAGCAGGCAATAATGGAAACCGCAATAATAATACTCAAGCAGCTGCTCCTACGGCTGCTGGTACACGACCTGTAACGATCGATGCTGCTCAGACAGATGGCAAAGGTAGTGCTTCTGTTCAAGATAAGCAAAGCAATAGCCTTCCTAACACAGGTGAGTCTACTCAAGCAGCCCTTACTGCTGTCGGTGCCGTTTTAGCCTTGGCCGGCCTCGGTTTGACAACGAAGCGCAAATTAGGATCAGAAGACTAAGGTGATATATACTCCTATAGAAAAGAGGTTGGTAATGTTCCAACCTCTTTATATTTGTGCTTGGGACAGATTAATTTAAAAGACTAATTATAACAGCATCAGAAAATTGATGAATAAATAGCTCTCTGAATAACATCATCAGTACTGCGCCAAAGGCCTACTCTCAGGCTATCCGTATCTATCTAGTCTATGTCCTTCCGAAGAATAAAATTGAAATTAAAAGTAGAAGCTCGCCATCTGAACTTCTACTTTTTTTAGTATAGAGTCTGGTTTAGTTTCTTACTCACCAAGGAAACTGCACTATCCTTTTATAAATCTATGAGTTTGAAAAACAAAGGACAGAAAGACGCACATTGCTATACCTAATCACGATCTCTTACAGATGCTTTTTACAGAGTGATGGCAAAGCAATAGGCTCGTCTAGCTGCTTCATTTTCTATCAAATCAAGGATGGGCAGTTTAATTTTGTAGTTTAAAGCATACCGGCTTGGAGCTGGTACATACGGTAGTAGGTTCCTTGCTTAGCCAAGAGCTCCTCGTGTGTCCCACTTTCAATGATCCGCCCTTTATCTAAGACATAGATACAGTTAGCATCCTGAATCGTTGATAAACGGTGGGCGATGGCAATAGTTGTTCGGCCTTGGCGCATTTTTTTCAGAGAAGTCTGGATAACCTCCTCAGTTTCTGAGTCAATATTAGCCGTAGCCTCATCAAGGATGAGAATCTTGGGCTGGCTGGCTACCGTTCGTGCAAAAGCCAAAAGCTGACGTTGACCAGTCGAGAAAGTTGATCCTCGCTCTGTCACTGGCTCATCGTAGCCCTGTGGTAGCTGCTTAATAAAATCAGCTGCATCGACAAATTCTGCTGCTTCTGCTACCGCTTTATCACTGATGTCCTGATACATACGAATATTGGATTTGATTGTTCCATGATAGAGAAAGGGATCCTGTAAAACTAAACCAATAGCAGAGCGCAGTTCTTCCTGCGAATAATTACGAATATCCTGACCATCCAAGAGGACCTGACCTGATTGAAATTCATAAAAACGCATAAAAACATTGATAATCGAGGACTTTCCTGAGCCAGTTGGACCGACAAAAGCGATTGTTTCACCCTTATTGACCTTAAAACTAATATTATCTAGAATTTTTCGTTCGCCATCGTAAGAAAAGCTAACATTTTTAAATTCAATATCGCCGTTTTCAACTCTCAAATCCCGTGTCTGTTGCTTTGGTTCATAGTCATCACGATCAATCAGCATAAAAACACGACCAGCCGAAACCATGGAAGTTTGTAAAGTTGAAAAATTCTGAGTTACTGAAATTAGCGGGTCGAAAAGGCGATTGATATATTGGATAAAGGCGTACATAAGTCCGGCTGTGATTCCAAACGTTTGCCAAGTCAAACCAAAATAAGCCATCAAAACAGCATAGCCTAGGAGCTTTAAAAGCGACATAGCCGGCCGTAGAAAAATACTATCCAAGAGTACCGAGCGATTAGCATAACGCAGGTGATCCTGATTGATCTCTTCAAACTCTTCTTTGAGTCGCTCCTCCTGACGAAAGGCTTGGATCACCCGAATTCCTTCAATAGATTCAGAAAGCTTAGTGTTAATATCACTCAGCTTGCTGCGGGTTGCCTCAATAACACTGACCGATTTTTTACGGTAGAGATCAACTAAAATAAAGATAAAAGGCAAAAAGAACACAATAATGGCAGTCAGACGGATATCCAAGACTATCATGGTATAAAGGGTTGTCGCAAAAATGAAGACAGCCGAAATAAAGCTAGATAAAATCCCTGAAAACATCTGACTAATAGCCTCAGTATCATTGGTCAAACGAGAGACAATGGATCCTGCTGGGGTCTGATCGAAATAAGACATGCCCAAATGCTGGACATTGTCAAAGGCGTCCTGACGAATATCCCGAACAATACTGTAGGCCACCTTGGAGAAGAGATAATTCCCTACATAGGAGAAAATCATCTGCAAGACATAAAGCAGAAAATAGCCCAAAAGGATCATCAGAGCTACTTGATTGACATTTTCAATATAACGATCGATAAAATAACGTGCTACTAGAGGAATTACTGTTTGCACGATAGTTGTTAAAAGCAGGAAAGCCAAGGCAAAAGCAGTTAACCACTTATAGGATTTCAGGTAGGCCATGAGTCGCTTAAATACCAGTTTCTGGCTCATTACTTTAGTTTCCATCAAGCTCTCCTTCCATTTCAAGTTGCTGTGATTCATAAGTCTGGGCATACCAACCACCTTGCTCCAAGAGTTCTTCGTGCCGTCCGCGTTCAATGATTCGTCCCTTATTCATGACTAGGATTAAATCACTGTGGACAACGGCACTTAGGCGGTGAGCCGTAATGATAGTTGTTTTTTGCTGGCGCGTTTCTTTAAGATTATCAATAATGGTGTATTCTGTCTTAGCATCAACAGCTGACAGGGAATCATCCAAAATAAGGATTTCTGGTTCCATAATCATAGCGCGAGCCATAGCAATCCGCTGCTTCTGTCCACCTGATAGCGAAACACCTTTTTCGCCGATTAAAGTATCAAAACCATCAGGCATGGCTTGAATATCCTCATAAACCTGAGCTAGTTTAGCAGCAATCTCAACTTGCTCCATACTTAAATCAGGGTTGGAAAAACGGATATTCTCTAAAATTGTCATGGCAAAAAGAAACTGATCCTGAGGTACATAACCGATAAGACTGCGTAAGTCAGACAGACGGTAGTCCTTAATATTATGACCGTTAAGGCTGATAATACCAGAAGTTACATCATGTTGACGCAGCAAAAGCTTAAGTAAGGTCGTTTTTCCAGAACCAGTCTGACCGACGATTCCCAGAGTCTGTCCTTTTTCAAGCGTGAAATGAATATCGGCCAAACTCTCCTCGTCTTCATAATCAAAACGATCAATATCGTAGCTAATAGCACCATTTTCAATAGTTTCCAAGGGCTGCCTAGCCTCAATAACATCGCTCTCTTGAGCTAAAAGCTCAGAAATGCGATCATAGGAGACATTACCACGCTGACTGATATTAAAGAGAAAGCCGATCGCTTGCAATGGCCAAACCAACATATCTAAGTAAGTAATGAAAGTGACTAAACTACCGACTGTCACGAGACCTGCTGTAATCAAATAAGCACCAACTAGGAGAGTTAGGACATAGCTAGAACCGACAAAAATTAACGTAATCGGAGTGAACATGCTATTGTAGCGCATGCTGACGAGATTTTTCTCAAAAGTTGCCTGATTGGTTTTGGCAAAACTATCAGATTCTTGCGCTTGATAACCAAAGGACTTGGTTACCTTGATCCCCGACACGCTCTCTTGTACCTTATTATTAAGATCAGAAAAAGCAGCCTGTGCTCCCTTGAACGATTCATGATTTTTACGCCCCAGGCGGCTTGTCGCAAAAGCCATTAAAGGTAGAGGAATGATAGCAATCAGAGTCATCTGCCAAGAAATAGTAAAAAACATGGTAATAAGTGTTACCAGAGCTGTGATAGAGGCGTCAACAGCCGACATAACACCAGCTCCTGCCAGCATCGTCAGGGAATTAATATCATTAGTCGCATGGGCCATTAGATCTCCAGTACGGTACTTCTGGAAAAACGAAGGCGACATTCTAGTGAAATGCTCAAACAGGCGACTGCGTAAAATTTTACCCAAACGATAGGAAGTCCCCAAGAGATAAACCCTCCAGACTAATCGTAAGAGATACATACCAAGGGCAGCTAGGAGTAAAATAATTAATTTTGTCAGTAAGCTCGTTAGGGTTAAGTCTTTAGCATCAATCGAATCAATAACCTGTCCCATCACCTTAGGTGGGATCAAATTAAGCACACTGACTAAACTCAATGACAAAATTCCAATTAGATAGCGGCGTTTCTCAAGTTTAAAGAACCACCAAAGTTTTTTTATAATCACTTCTAATTCCTCTCTCAAAATGGAAAAGGGAGTTTAAAAGCCCCCTATCTCTTAAAAATCAAATAAACAACCCAGAATTAGCAATCTTCGGGTTAAAGTCCTGGTCGCTTAGTACTTACTAACTTGCACTGCACTGGTGATTTACATGGTTGTAAAGTCCATCCGTATAAGTCAAGAAATTCAGATGGGGGGTGCAGTCCCAAATCCAGTGAATTTACTAAGGCTAAAAACTTAAAAAGTGGCCTTTCTCCCCAAGAGCAAGGCACATTTACTAACAGAATTCTAGTGACTTTCAAAGAGTGTCCATTTTTTTAGTTTTAGCCATAACAAGAGTCTGAGACAAAAGTCCAGACTCATTAGTATATTCTAAGTTTACTAAATTGATACAGTAGAGGGAGTAAGACGTGTTGGCTATGCTAAGAAGTCTTACCCCTAACAGTTCATTAGGTGCTTTGGTACCAATGAACCACTGCTGATTGGCGACCCTTATCTTGTGGAGCTCAATCCCATTTTCAAGCGCTACCTTAGTGGACTGTTTAACGCGACCACGTAAGTGATAGCTCCAACAGCTAGGGAAACTTGTTGGAGGTTAGCTAATACCATGAACTCTGTTCATCATATTTCCAGACTGCCAAAGCCTGCCACCTAAAAACAAGAAAGTGGTAGAGATCTGAGCCTTAAAATGGGAGAGCAAAGAAAATCAAAATCGTGATTCCATCACAATTTACTGATTGAGTCTCTCTCTGTTTATTTCTTCTTATGTGACAATGTCTTAACAATTATAAATTGTAACACAGGCAGTAGCCACAGAGCAACTAATCCGCCTAAGGTATTAAAGATAAGATCATCAATTTCAAAAACCCGATTAAAATTAAAGAGCAGATCCAAGAGAATCTGAGTAGACTCGATGAACAAACTCATAAGAAAGCTCATCACTAAGACTAAACGCCAGCGGCGCCACCTTTTAAACAGTGCCAAAAGCCCCAGCAGGACAGGAGTCAGTAAAAAGAGATTGCTGAAATTCTGCCCCATGACCCAAAAAAGCTCCTTTAGAGTATCTAGCTGTCCAATACTGATAAAAGAATTAAAGGGTACCAGTAAGACAGGAACCCGACCCAAGTAATGGATATTAGGCGTTTCAACTCCAGTCATTTCAAATGGCTGGGGAGCAAAACACAGATAGATCAGACAGAGACCGTATCCTGTCAACAGGAAGCAAGTAAGCTTATATCCTAAATCTGTAACTTCCGCCTCCCCATCAAACAACCGTTCTAAAATTTTAGTCATTAGTTAGCAGCCCCTGCCACTGCTTTTTGGCGATCGCGCTTCATCGTATTAGAGCGAAGTTGACCACAGGCCGCATCAATATCAGTACCATGCTCTTGACGAACCACACAGTTGACGCCATTTTTCTTAAGAACATCATAGAAAGCATCCACACGGTCCTTGGTTGAGCGACTGTATTGATCATGTTCAGATACAGGGTTATAAGGAATCAGGTTGATATAGGAAAGTTTGCGGATAGATTGGGTTAAGTCAGCCAGTTCTTGCGCATTTTCAGGAGAATCATTGACCTCATTGAGCATGATATATTCAAAGGTCACTCGACGGTTGGTCTTCTTGATATAGTATTCGATGGCATCAAAGAGCTTTTCTAAAGGGAAAGACCGATTGATACGCATGATACTGGAACGTAAGTCATTGTTAGGAGCATGCAAAGACACAGCCAAATTGACTTGAATACCTTCATTAGCAAACTCACGAATCTTGTGAGCCAAACCTGATGTCGATACTGTAATATGACGAGCACCGATGGCTAAGCCGTTATCATCATTGATGGTATGCAAGAACCTAATAACATTATCATAATTGTCAAACGGCTCACCGATCCCCATAACGACAACATGACTGACGCGATCGCCTTCACCACGGTCATCCAAGTATTTTTGCACCAGCATAATCTGAGCAGTAATTTCCCCATTGTTAAGATCGCGCTGCTTTTTAATCAAACCGCTGGCACAAAAGGTACAGCCGATATTACAGCCGACTTGGGTAGTCACACAGACAGATAAACCATAGTGCTGCCGCATAAGTACCGTCTCAATCAGCATGCCATCCGGCAACTCGAAAAGATATTTGATAGTCCCATCGGCGGATTCTTGAACGATGCGCTGTTTAAGAGGATTAAAGCAAAAATTCTCTTCTAAAACAGCGATGAACTCCTTAGAAATATTAGTCATTTCTTCAAATGATTGGACGCGTTTTTTATAGAGCCAGTCCCAGATTTGAGTGGCCCGAAATTTTTTCTCACCGTGTGCCATAGCCCAATCAATCAACTCATCTCGAGTTAGTCCGTAAATTGACGGCTTCACGGCAATCCCTTCCTTAGTCATATTCAATTTTCCTTCTTTCTAATCGTGAAATGCTGATGGTAGTTTTCCTCTTTTGAATCGTTTATTTCCTGCTTCTTTTTGCTTCCCCTTTTATTAAAATGACGATGCGACTGACTATTATCATCTCTCACCTTAAAAGAAGACTCATTAGGATTAATTGGGGAGCGGGAAGAGCGACGCTTGCGGTTATCGCGGCGGCGACGACGATCTCCCTCATCAGACTTCACTTCTCTTGGTTCAGGATTAGCCAGCAGGAAATAGGCGCAGCCAAAATTACAATACTCTTTCAGGTAGTCATCAAGACGGCTAATTTTACTATCCGTTTTGACAACTCTATCATCCTTATAAAATCCCCTTAGGCGCAATTCATCACTGGACCAATCACCGAGAATATAGTCGTATTTAAGCAAAATTTCCGAAAAACGCTGCTGGAAATTCTCCAGCTTAAAACCCTCCCGATAATTATCGACCAATTCCAGACTGATCCCATCAGACTGAATATGATTATCAAAAACCACAAAACTTGGCCCCGGAAATTTATTATAATTTAACATTTCAGGGGAAATTTCTCGTCTCATCGGCTTCCCTTCTTTCAGCAGTAATCTAACACTAGTAGTTCCATTAACCTTATTATTATACACTATTTTGAATCAGATATAAAATGGCAGGTAATATAGTGACTAAAGTCAGCTTGGGTAGGTCAATAATTTCAGGTGGAGAATATAAAATCAGAGAACCAAAAAATCACGACCTTCACCGTGATTTTGATTTTTTTATTTCTTCAAGTAATCAATAGCATCTTGTGCAGTTTTAACTGGAACAATTTTCATGTCAGAGTCGATATCTTTAGCAGCCTTCTTGGCTTCTTCATAGTTATTTCCTTTAGGGTAGTACTGTTCTTCATTCTTTTTAATAGGATTATCAGGAACAAAGAAGATCTCCGCTCCTGATTTATCAGCTGACACCACCTTTTGTGAAACACCGCCGATATCACCAACGCTTCCATCTGGTTCAATAGTCCCTGTACCTGCGATCTTGCGCCCTTGCAAGAGGTCTTCCTGATTGAGCTGGTCATAGATAGACAGGGTGAACATCAGACCCGCACTGGGACCACCAACGCCTTCCGTAGAAAATTTAACCTTTTGTTTGGAACTAACTTCGGTATGATCTGTCAGCGAGATACCAATACCATTCTTGCCGTTTTTTAGCTTAACAACCTTACCGTCAGCTGATTTTTTCTGATTTTTGCGCGTGTATTGAACGCTGACTTTGGAACCACGCTTGAGCCCACTAACATACTTTACCAAGTCCTTTGAATTTTTAAAGGTCTTGCCATTGACTCCTGTCACCGTATCAGCAATCTCTAAAACTCCTTTGAACGTTGAATTATCTGCAATATCCAAAACATAGACACCCTTGTAATCCATATGAACCTTCTTATCAGAAAGCTTCATAGCTTGGTAAACAGCCGTATTCTGGGAATTCTCCATATAATATTGATTCATTAATTCAAACTCCTTGGTACTGGCACCACCAGTCATCTCATCATCAGAGACAACATCCGTATAGGGTGTCAGCCAAGCATAAAAAAGCTGAACAGGAGTTCCCCGCCGTACCTCTACAGCTACAAAATTATAAGAGCCCTTACTCTTATTAGCTTTACCGTCTACAGTTACAACTTGGTTGATGTCATAGGCTCCCCCCGGAACCTCTACATAGTAGGGTAAAGGGGCAAAGAGGCAAAAAATAAGCAGCAGAAGTAAGCTGCCCAGTAGACCACCTAGCAGCCACCACTTAAAGCGTTTAACAAAGCCGCTGAAACCCTGATACTGCTCATTTTGAGCGTAGCTAATCGTCATTTTGTACTTTCTCCAATTCTAAGGCAACTGCTTCAGGAACATAAGGGCGTACATCTGCCCCAAAATGAACTAGTTCTCGAATACGCGAAGAACTAATCTGTGAATACTCGGGAGAGGACAATAAATAAATCGTCTCCAGCTGGGGGGCTAAGTCATGATTGAAATAGTCCAGACTGGTTTCATAATTAAGATCCTGAGTATTTCGTAAGCCACGTATCAAAATACCAGCCCCAATATCTCTAGCAACTTCCACGGCCAGCTTATCATGCGAGGAAATGACGGAAATATTAGGCAAACCAGCAACCGCCTGTTCGATTAAGAATTGCCGCCTGTCCACACTAAAAAAACCTGGCTTTTCCTGATTAAAAAAAATTCCTACATAGAGATGATCAACAAGGTGACTAGCCCGCCTAAACAAATCCACGTGGCCATTAGTGACAGGATCAAAAGATCCTGTAAATAAACCGATTTTATCTGACATAAATTGTTACCTTACTAATTCCATATATTTTCTGTTTCCATGTATAAAACTGGCCAATATTCTGCGGCAAGACGACAGCCTTGTCAGTCTCGCAGACAATCATCACATCCTCGGACAAGAGATTAAGCTTCTCTAAACTGAGGATATTTTGAACTATTTCTTCCTCTGCGTAAGGAGGATCCAAGAACACTAAATCAAAGGGCCCCGTCAATAGCCGCAAGGCTTGTTGAGCCTTCTTTTTAATCAGATAGAACTGCCCTTGCGATTTGGTTATCTTAATATTATCTGCAATAATGGCCTGAGCCCTGGGATCCTTCTCTACTAAAACAGCTTCAGTCATCCCACGAGATATCGCCTCGATCGAAAGACCTCCGCTACCAGCATATAGGTCTAAGACGCGGCCACCATTAAAAAATGGGCCAATCATACTATAAATAGCTCCCTTGACCTTATCAGAGGTCGGCCTAGTTATCTTGCCTGGTAAAGTCTTTAAAGGACGACCACCAAATCTTCCAGCAATAATTCTCATGTTCACTATTATATCAAAATTTATCAAGCATGCCGCCAACAAAGTATCCTAGCCTTTTAGCTGATTGACAACATGGTCAATTAGCTCCTTAGTCATGCGTCTGGGACCGCGAACCGTTTTAACTCCTTGTTCTTTAAGCAGATCCATAGGCAGTTCCCAATCTTCAAAAGTCTTAACCCTCTCAATTTCCATCAAGGCCTTAATGTCCGACCGATCGCGGTAACTTTCATTAGGAATATAAGTCTCTAACACACGGCAGGCATAGCGCACTGCCTTTATAGGGGCAGTCATATAAATAAAGACCCAGTCTCCCTTTTGAATCTGCGCCTTCTGCGTCCATTTAATCCTATCACTAGCCGCAAACTCTGCATCAATATCATAATATTTAGGATTAGCAGGAATCAGCCAGTAGTCGGGACCGCTTATTGATTTATAGCCTTTAGGTCCAACCAAAGATCGGCTCTGTTCTACGAGTTCAAATATATGATTATCTGATAAGCTGTCATCCAAAACAATAGAAATCCACGATTGCTTATTCATGTGATAGCTAGAATAAATACCATTTATCTGCAGCAAATCAGGTAAACGCTCTTTGGCAATCTTAATATTAATCACCTCTACCTGACGCTCTAAATCTCTTTCAGCTAAACGATTATCGTCTTTAATCAATTTCCCAAATGCAAGGGGGAAAAGTAAGGCATACCATTTTTGATTAGCAGGGTGACGAAAGGCAGCATATTGAGGATATTTAGCAAAGGGATAGTCAAATTGGTCACCAAATTTTATCGCTAGATGATGGGCTAAGCGATTGGACTGCGGAAAATCAAAAGGATGCTCATCAAAACAGGCTTGTGCAATATCCTCTAAGAGCGCACCGTAAGCCTCTCGAACCTGACCAACGTAATGACCCACACCCGCAGTTACGTGAATAGCTGTATATTCCTCACCCAAGTCTTTATCAATCAGGCAGCCACTCACACGACCATTCCTTGCTATATTAATCTGAGCCTCAAAATCCCCTTCCATAATATCAGCAGCATAAGAATAACCTGTCTGCGTCTGATAAAAACCATATGCTATCAATTTGTGCTCATCAGGAGTTTTACGCCTAAAAAATTCATCTTCAAATGCCATTTTTTCTCCTTTACTAAGATACAAAGGGCGTCAAAAGCGACTAGGATTTTAGGAAGGTGACGCTGTGTGCTGGCACACAAGGAAGCTTATCTAAATCCCGAGCTTTTAGCCCGTGTTCAATTATCAAGATACAAAGGGCGTCCGCGGATTAAGCAAAAATAGGAGGTTCGACGAAGACGCTTGCGTCTAGGAAGAAACTATCTTTTTTGCACAAGCCGCAGCCCGTGTTCAATTATCAAGATACAAAGGGTGTCCGCGGATTAAGCAAAAATAGGAGGTTCGACGAAGACGCTTGCGTCTAGGAAGAAACTATCTTTTTTGCACAAGCCGCAGCCCGTGTTCGATTATCAAGATACTAAACCGTCAAGCGTTCCAAAGGAATTTAGGAAATGGAGTGACGATTCATTAAGAATCGAGCGACATTTATCTAATTCCACAGGAACGTAGGCGGGTTCGATTATTAAGATACCAAGCCGTTAAGCGACTCAAAGAAATTTAGGGAGCCGGACGAAGAAGCCCCGAAGATTCTAGGAAGGCGAGTCTAATTTCACAGAGTCGTAGGCGGGTTCAATTACCAAGATACGGCAGAGGCTTGTTATCTAAGTGCTTTACACTTGATAACAAACGCCAATCACTATGGTGAATTGGCTACCTCTCCCACTAACTCCGTTTGGTTAGTAAAATCGACTAGCCAAACTTCATGTCGCTAAGCCGTTAAGCGTCTCAAAGAAATTTAGGGAGGCTGACAAAGCCCCAAGCTTCAGTCTTTTTCTGTTTTACTAATATTGCTTTTTAATTCCTAAGTTGAGCTTTACCGAGAAACCATATATTCAAAAGTACAAAAACCCATTATTTTGAGTTTTAAAGGGTATGAGCATGGAAAATGGATCTGTTTCTTATTATAACATTTATAAAAAAAAACAAACAGGCCTGCCCAGCCCGCTTGCTTTTATGGTCTACAAAATATTATCAAATTCTTCACGTACCTGATCTGGCCAAACACTGGATTGGACTTCACCGATATGCTTTTTGCGCAAAAGATACATAGCCATACGCGATTGTCCAATACCGCCGCCAATAGTTAATGGAAAGAGACCATTAAGCAGAGATTTATGCCACTCCAACTGCAGCCGCTCTTGATCGCCGGTAATCTCAACCTGGCGTTTAAGCGCTTCCTCATCCACCCGGATTCCCATAGACGAAAGTTCAAAGGCGTGCCCAAGCGCCTCATTCCAAACTAAAATATCACCATTTAAGCCGTGGTAACCCTCTTCTGACTCAGATGTCCAGTCATCATAGTCTGGTGCGCGGCCGTCATGCGGCTTACCATCTGCTAGCTCCCCGCCGATACCAATTAAGAAGACGGCACCGTACTCCTTGGTAATGGCATCCTCACGTTCTTTGGGCGTCAAATCAGGGTATTTTTCAACCAATTCCTCAGTGTGAACAAAGGTAATCTTCTTAGGCAATACAGCGTCAATATCAAAACGTGCTTCAACGGCCAACTCAGTCAGGCGAATAGCCTTGTAGACTTGCTCAACGGTTTCTTTGAGATAAACAATATTGCGACGACCATCAGGAATAACCTTCTCCCAATCCCATTGATCAACATAGACGGAATGGATTTGATCCAAAGAATCTTCATCGGGACGCAGAGCCTTCATATGAACAAAGAGCCCCTCACCTTCATTGAAACCAAAGCGCGCCAAAGTATGACGTTTCCATTTGGCTAGAGAATGAACAACTTCATAAGTCTCGTCAGGAATTTTGAGGACATTCACACGCACAGGATTTTCCACCCCACTCAAATTATCTTGCATACCATCTCCGACTCGGCTCAAAATAGGCCCTTGTACTTCGACGATATCAAGCTTATCAATCAAATATTGAGTGAAGGTATTCTTCACAAAAGAAATCTCCTGCTGTTGATGAATGAAGCTCTTCTTCATAGGCTTTCCCTCCTTAAACTACGAGACTTAATCTAACTCTATCAAACCTGCAAAAAATATAAGTATTTTCAATAGATTTGGAGTCAGCACATTATGCCCGCTAAAAGTAATATGACCATATTATACTCCTATTTACCACATAAGAAAAGAGTTTTTTGAAAATTCCTGAAATAGATTTTCAAAAAGAGTAGGTCATAAAATACAAGTAACAGTAACTTCTAGAGCCCGAAAACTTTGAAAATCTAATCCTTCTTTCTAAAATGGGAATCAAACCGTCTCAAACGAATAGGGAGAAAAGTAGAGTTAACTGGGTTTTTAAACTGAAATATGACAATGAAAGCCAACAAAGCAAGGTACTACCCTGAATTACAAATTTCCTGTCAAACTTAGTCACGATAGGCCTCATCACATGAATCTCAGTATTTCTAAATAAGAAAACAAAAGCGGCATAAACAGACATAAGATACCAATATACAATCATGCAATCTATAAGGTTAGAGATTAAAGAATCACGATTTGGCAGAAATCAATTTTCCTTAACCGCGATACTGCTTGTAGCTACTGAGACAGACTTTTACATAGCCTAATGAAATTAAAAGATAAATAATAGCAAGCGTTGGGGTCCTAAAAAGGATAACAAACGGTGTTTCAAATAAGAAAGAAAACCAGAAGGAGGTCCCCCTTAGCTGCCACAGACCAGGGGTTAAATACTGTTCTTTCACGTTCATAAAGGAAAACAAAAAATCATTGTTGGCCTTGCTGATAAATTCCATAAGTGCTAATAAGAAGAAAAATAGCGCTAAGCCACCTAGGTTAGATATTATCCTCTTTTGTAGAGCTCTTTTAGACTCTTTATCTGAAAAAATATTATCACTACTATCCTGAGCATTTGTTTGTATCTTTAAAAAATATTTTTTTCCTGCCCACTTATCACCGTAAATGAATTTCCATCCACTGTCATTAAACAGGGTCAAGTATTCCTGAAAATCCTCCCTCGTCATTTTACTCCTAAAGTCTAACCTGACTGGTTTAACAAAGTCTTCTTCATGTAACTTTTCAAAGGTGTATCTAAAAAGTAATGGATTTACCGCAGTGAGACGATAGCCACCTTTTTGAATAGCATTTATCCATTCTTCCTCTTGTTTTAAATTATAAAAGAATACACGATATTTCTTCATAATTTGCCCCTTTCTAAATCCTTCCTGTATATTATTTTTTATCCAAGTTATTTGCTATGGTCACCATTTTTTTCAATCGCTGGATCTCTAATTCCAGTATTTCTCTACCAGCTGAAGTTATTTGATAGACTTTCCGACGTTTATCATTACTTGGAACTGATTGAATCCATTGTAGTTTGAGAAGATTTTCAATAGCACCATACATTGTCCCAGCAGCTATCCAAACATCGCCATCACTCATCTCATCAACCTTCTGCATGATGGCATAGCCATGAGCCGGTTCAAATAGAGCCAATAAAATATAATAAGTCGTTTCCGTTAAGGGAAGATTCTTATTGCGCCTCATGTTTTGTCCTTTCTAATATTATATCGTTCAACTATACAGTTAAACTTTATAGTGATATTATATACAGTTAAACTATATATGTCAACTGTATAATCAGCCACCAACTAAGCTGGTGGTTCTCTTGTTTTTCTCTCTGAGAAAAACTGACTGGAAACCGTAAGAAAAAGAGTCTGGGACAAAAGTCCAAACCCTTAGTAGATACTCTAGATTTATCAGATTGGCGCAGTGATTGGGGGTAAGACTTGTTGGCTATGCCAAGAAGTCTTACCCCTGCACAGTTCATTAGGTGCCTTAGCTCCAATGAACCACTGCTGATTGATGGTCCTTATCTTGGGGCGCTTCCCTATCTTAGGCACCCCCTTAAACAGTCCAGTGGACTGTTTAACTACCACCCAAGTGATAGCTCCAACAGTTTGGGGATAGACTGCCAAAGCCTGCCATCTAAAAACAGGAAAGTGGCAGAGGCCTGAGCCTCAAAATAAGAGAGCGAGGACAATCAAAATCGTGATTTTGCCACGATTACTGATTGAGCCCCACTCTCTGTTCAACTACTAACTGTGATAATGATACACTGAAATCATAGCGTCTTTATGATTATACTCTCTAAATCGAACCGGTACCAACCTAATGGCTACTCAAATATTAACTTTGCTGCCTTAGGCTCTAAGGTAACGACTGATAGAAATCATGGATCCGATAGAACCAATAACAATACCGATTAAAAACAGGCTCCCCACCAGATAGTAAAGGAAGGGGTCAGCTGGGTAAAGGCCAAGGTTTTCAGCTGCCAAAGATGGGCCAATACCATTTAAGCTTGCCTTATAAAGGAAATAAACAACCACGGCCGGCACAATCGCACCTAAAATACCGATCCAAGCTCCCTCAAAGAAGAAGGGTGTTCGAATATAAGAATTCTTAGCACCGACCAAGCGCATAATGACAATATCATCTTTACGAGACATAATAGTAATGCGAATAGTATTAGAAATTAGGAAGATCGCTACTAACACCAAAAGTACTGTACCAGCCGTTCCCCAAGTTCGAATACGACCGACTACCGCAGTTAATTGTTCGGTATCAACACCGCCGTAATTAGCATCATTAACGCCTTCAATTTTTTTAATCTCCTCGGAGATCTTTTTCATGTCATCCGCTGAATCAACTTTAACTAAATACGCATCGTAGAGAGGGTTGTTGGTTTCATCGTAAGACCAAGCTTCCCCATATTCATCCTGCAGATTTTTCAGCTGCTCATTCCGATCGGAGAACTTAATAGATTTGACACCATCAATAGCCTGAATCTGATTATAAATAGTATGATAACTATCATTATTGCTGCCATCAGAGTTTGTCTGATGCCCATCAAAAACATTGGTTTCCATGTAAACATTGATTGTCAGATTATTTTCGACATCGTTCCCCAATTTGTTAATATTGAGCAAGACAGCGGCAAAAAGTCCAACCAAAGCCAGAGTGATGGTTACAGATGACACAGCCGCAAAGGTCATCCATCCCTGCCGCCTCAGGCTAACAAAGGATTCTTTTAAGTGGCGGAAAAAACTACTAATCATTGTAACCGTACTCCCCTTTCTCTTCGTCACGGACAATCTTACCTTCTTCCAAGGCTAAAACACGATGCTTATGAGTATTGACAACCGTACTATTATGAGTTGCCATCAAGATCGTTGTTCCTTGTTCATTGATACGTTCTAAAAGGGTCATAATCTCCTCAGAAATTTCTGGATCTAAGTTACCAGTTGGCTCGTCCGCAATTAAAACTCGCGGATTGTTGACCAGTGCACGCGCAATTGCGACGCGCTGCTGCTCACCACCAGATAGCTGCTTAGGGAAAGAACGTTCTTTGTGTTTCAGCCCTACTAGTCTGAGAACCTCCTTAACCCGTTTTTGAATAATGCGGGGCTTTTCACCAATAACTTCCATCGCAAACGCCACATTTTCATAAACCGTCTTGTGGTTAAGTAATTTGTAATCCTGAAAGACCACACCGATGGAACGACGCAGGATAGGAATCTGTCTCTTTTTGATTTTATTGAGGTGGAACTGTCCAACCTTGATCGAACCTCGGCTAACAGGCTCTTCACGGTAGAGCAGGCGAATCAAGCTAGATTTTCCTGCTCCTGAGGGACCAACTAGGTAAACAAACTCTCCCTGTCGGATATTCAGCGAAATATCCCGCAGGGCCGCAGCACCGCGATCATATTTCTTAGAGACTCTTTTTAATTCAATAAGTGCCATAGTTTTCCTTTCTGAATCTATCTTATTCTTCTATCCGCCATTTGAGATAGGCATCAACGAAGCCATCAAGATCGCCATCCATAACCCGATCAACCTGAGCAACTTCATAACCGGTACGGTGATCCTTGACCATCGTGTAAGGGGTAAAGACATAGGAGCGAATTTGACTGCCCCAAGTAATTTCTTTCTTGTCACCCTTGAGAGCAGAAACTTCTTGCGCTTTTTTCTCCTGTTCCAATTGATAGAGCTTAGATTGGAGCATCTTCATTGCTCGATCACGATTACCATACTGGGTACGGTCTACCGTCGATGCCACAACAATGCCCGTTGGGAGATGGGTCAAACGAACACCCGTCGAAACCTTGTTAACGTTTTGTCCACCAGCACCACCTGAACGGAAGGTATCCATTTTAATGTCATCTTCACGCACCTCTATCTCTATACTGTCATCCAATTCCGGCATGACTTCAACCGATGTAAAGGAGGTGTGGCGACGTTTAGCTGAATCAAAAGGCGATATCCGAACTAGGCGGTGAACCCCCATCTCCGACTTAAGCAGACCGTAAGCATTAGGACCTTCAAAAGAGAGGGTTACTGATTTAATACCGGCTTCATCACCAGCCTGATAATCTAAGGTCTCAACCTTAAATCCCTTGGCATTGCCATAACGTTGATACATGCGCAGCAGCATATCTCCCCAGTCCTGAGCCTCGGTCCCCCCTGAACCCGGATGAATTTCTAAGATAGCATTATTATTATCGTAAGGTTCGGACAAGAGCAAGGCCATCTCGTAACTGGTCATCATCCGATCTAATTTTTCAAGCGTTTCTTCCAATTCTTCCTGAACACTGCTGTCTTCCTCCAGCATTTCTAAATAAAGATCGGACTCCTCTGCTAGCTCTTCCATTTGCTTAAAAGTATCGTATTTTTGCTTAAGTTCATTGAGCTCCTGTGAAGTTTTTTGAGCAGCGATATTATCATCCCAGAAATCTGGCTCTGTCATCTTGTTTTCCAACAAAGCGATGTCTTCTTCTAGACGATCGAGGTCAAAGAGACCTCCTGAAGCTAGTCAACTTCTCTTGATTTTCTACTATTTTTTGACGGATTTCAGCCACTTCCATTAGGTTTCTCCTATCTACTTAGTATCCCTAGTATTTTACCACAAAGCCCTTAAATTTGCCATGTGTTGTATTGTTACTTCTGCTATTTGCTACTACAAAAATGAGACTCGACGATCTGGCTCCCAGACTAAATAGCTAACACCGGAAAGCATTTTTCTGTTACAATAGACCCATGACAAAACTAGCAATTATGAGCGACCTCCACATCGATCTTAACCGATTCAGCGAGTTTGAAATAAGAACTCTTCGCGCAACCTTGATAGATAAAAAAATCGACCACCTTCATATCGCCGGTGATATTTCCAACCACCACACAGAGGTCTCTCTTCCCTTCCTAAACAGTCTAGCTCAGGATTTTGAAGTAACCTATAACTTAGGAAATCACGATATGCTAGACCTATCCGATACTGAAATCGAGACTTTGGATTTCCAAGTTTACAACTTGGGACAGCGGCAGCTTTTAGCCCTTCATGGTTGGTATGACTACTCCTTCTCACCTGAGCCCATTGACCAAATTATACGACGCAAGAAAACATTTTGGTTTGACCGCAGACTGAATCGCTCCTTAGGTGACGCTCAGATTACGGAGCGCATTTTAACAAAATTAGAAGAGCAGCTAAATAAATTAGATACCAGCCGGCTGATTATTGCCATGCATTTTGTCCCCCATAGCCGGTTCACTATGACCCATGAGCGCTTTATGCCATTTAATGCTTTTCTAGGTAGTCAGAAATTTCACCAGCTCTTCTCAGCTTACGGGGTTGCAGATGTCGTTTTTGGTCATGCTCATCGCTCCTACGGTGATACTACTATTGATGGCGTCACCTATCATTCAAGACCTCTGGGCTATATCCGCGAATGGGATTTGACGATCGACTTTGTATCCAACCATCCTGAACTCAACCCTACGGGGACTTGGAATCTCTCCAAACGCTATAATCTCGTCAAAAATAATCCTGATTACCAAGCGCATAAACGAAGCCATCTGTCACAAGAATTAGAGAAATCTATGACTGTATTTGATGGGTAATTATTACAAATGGTTTGGCTCAAAGCTAGGTCATTTTTAATAGTCCGCCTAGCCTTAATAAATTGTCCAGACTTACGTCATAAAATAAATCAAACCTGAACCAAGATTATGTTACAATAATCTTAAAACTATCTATAAATCAATTTGAACTGATTTGATCGCTTTTGAATAAGATCACAATACGACTGGATAGATTTCGTCTGCTGGTTGCCTTGGCCAACTGCGCGAGCGTATGAGTCCTTGCCGCTATTTCAGGCAATCTTGAACTTATAAAGCCCAGGATCTCACAGCCACGGTTGAACCGTATAAATTTATCTGTGTTTGTACCCAAGGATAGTCAGCAGTTGTTTTTTTTCTTGATTTATTGCTGCTTTGACCCTATTTTTCGACCTCTAACTGTCAACCAGATTATTTATCAAATCAGTTTTGTATTCTAAGAGAAGGAGGATTTATCTTGTCGCTGCGATCTTTATTAAAAGAGGTAGGGAAAAATTTGCATACCTATATTTGGGCTTACATCTTGACCAGCATTGTGCTCCAGATTGGCTTAGCTTATGTCGCTAAGGGGATTCTGGCCTTTGTCTTTAACCGTATTCTGCTTTTTGCCGGGATAACCGGTCTCAGCCCTGATGATCTGCCGGATCTTTTTGCACACCCACTAGCCCTCAGTTTTCTATTTATCTACTTGCTACTTTTGGCCAGCATGATCTATTTAGAATTTGCCATTTTAACAGCGACAGTCGCCAACACCTATCAGGGACCTTCCCTAAAGCAGTGCCTGAAAGAGCTTCCCTATAAGCTCCGTCAGCTCCTTGGGCCTCAGTTGTTGATTTTCCTCTGCTATCTTTTACTCATGGTCCCTATTGCTAATCTTGGACTAAATTCAACCCTCCTTGAACACTTTAAAATTCCTAACTTTATTTCAGAAGAACTGGTTAAAACACAAACAGGTAAGGTTTTCTACTGGGCGATGCTTGGACTGGTAACCTACTTAAACCTGCGATTTATCTACTTTCTGCCTCTTTATACCTTAAGTAGCCACAAGCCCAGTCAAGCGCTAAGAGATAGTTGGTTGCTTACTAAAAATCAGCAAATAAAGCTTTTAAGCCTAGTTGGTATCTATACGTTTGGAACTAGTACACTCTTAGCCCTGCTCTACGGTATCAGCATCCCCTTCTTTACACTTCTGGATCCAGATGGACAAAATCTTGTCATTGAAACTTTTTTCTACAGCTTGATGAGGAGCCTGACATTTATCCTTCATACCGCCGTAAAATATGCCATTATCATCACTCTAGTACAGCAGCTCTTCCTGAGTAATGCGCTGTTATCAACAGCTTCACCTACTAAAAGGGAAAGCAGGACAGCAATTCCTAAATGGTCTCGGCCCATCTTTATACTAAGTCTAATCATTTGGATTGCCTCCAACGGCCTCTCTTTATATCTCCTACAGAATACGAATCATCCCCAAATGGTTGCCCATCGTGGGGATGTCAGTCGTGCCGTTGAGAACTCCATCCCTGCTATGCAGGCTGCTCACAAGGCTGGAGCTGATTATTCGGAGATGGATGTCGTTATGACCAAAGATCATCAATTTGTCGTCAGTCATGATGAAAACATCAAACGGCTGACAGGGATTAATAAAAATATTTCTGACATGACCTTAGCCGAAGTCACTAGTCTTAAAACTCACCAAAACGGCTATACCAGTCATATCGCTTCCTTTAAAGATTTTATGACAGCAGCCCAGCAAGATCACCAAAAAATTGCTATTGAACTCAAGCCTTACAACCATAACCCTCAAGTCTTCCTTGATGCTTTTATCAAGGAGGCCAAACAGCTGCATATCACAAAAAACAACAAGATTATGTCACTGGACCGTCAGCTGATTGAAAACCTTGAAACTAAACTGCCTCAGGCTGATACCGGTTATCTTATTTCCCTGCAATTTGGACCAATTCCCGATTATCAGGTTGACTTTTATGCCTTAGAGGAATTTTCTTACAACGATATCACTCTCCTGTCAGCTGCCCAACAAAGAAAACAGCTCTATATTTGGACTATCAACCAAGACAGCCTGATGATGCAATTCCTTCAGAGTCCTATCCAAGGTATTATTACCGACGACTTAAAACTGTATAGAGAGGATAGAGATGACATCGCTAATGACGACAGTTACTTCGATCGTGCCTTAAGACTCTTAAACATTGAGTTCAATGGCTCCTAATAGTGCTTTCTTAAAATCTACTTTTTTCAAAACCTGACTTATAATAGATAGTCCTCTCTGCTGTTATTTAGCCAAAAAAACGCTTGTGAAAAGGAAAAATAAAATCAATCATTGTAAGGCTATCAATTTTCCTTGTTTTCCCTTGCTATTTATTGGGCTCTGTAATTCCTGCGGTGGGTAAATCCCCATCAGAAATTACAGAGCCTTTTTAGGTGATGAATGTTCAATGCTCAGATGCTGGTTTATCCATTCTACTTCAGCTTAACTTTTGTCATCGCAACTTAATTTGCATTAGCTGCTTCTCTCTGATAGACTGAATCAAGCAAAGATAAGTATCTAAGGAGAAAGACATGGAATCGAATAACTTAGCCAGTATTAATGCTAAATTAGGCTTATATGGAGGGGGATTAGCTCTAGTTTTAAGACTGTTAAAATGGAGCATTTTTTCCTATATGGCCATTCAGTCAACGACTTCCGATGATGAAGCTCTAGCAGGACTCACCTATCTAGTGTTTGCTTTTATCAGTCTCATAATAAAAATTATCACCTTCATCTATGGTCTTCTGGCTAAGAGAAAATATTCTGGACAAAATAACATTCCATCGGCAGCTCATACCCTCTTTATCATTGCTCTCCCCGTCAATATCTCCTTTGGTTTTATCGCAGATATTAGCTGTATCATAGGCGGTTATTTTTACAAACAAGGCCTGAAAGATTTCAAAGAATAGTTGTATGCACTTAAAGCCTGCTTAAAAAGGAATTCTCAAGACATCATGAACTCACCTATAAGCTTAGTGTTGAGGTTTATTTCCCTAACTCATGCGCCTTGCAATGTGGAACAAATGAGAATACAAACAGACTATTACAGGAATACTTCCCAAAAGGAAGGGATTTAACAGAAGCATACCAATCATTCAGGAATGGGAGGATAAGTTAAACAACAGACCACGAAAATATCTAGGCTGGAAAACTCCTTATGAAGTGTTCGACGGAAAAAATATGCACTTAATGTGACAATTCATCATACAAAAAGATCCCAGATAGGACATCTGAGATCTTTCTTTTTATAGAGGATTACCGACGGCGTCTCACCTGAGCATTGAGCCAATCAAAGACATTGCCGTAAGATCGATCATTTACGACAGCTTGACCATCACCACCGTGAGTAGCATTAGTCGCTACCATTCCAGATAAACCATCCCAGTTTTTAGCATTATCCGTATTTTGAACACCAGTAACCTGATCATTCAGGAAGTAAATCCAGGACCAGTGACCATTGTAGGTAATGTTAGGATTAAATTGACCGACATTACTCTCAAAGTAAGAGAGCCATTTATTTTGTGCACCTGCTTTAAGCAAGTCTTTATAGAAAGGCAAAACATTAGTATCAGGGTCAACAGTATCATCTGCCCGCGTATGAATCAGCCACATGGGTTGATTTCTCAAAGCGCTAATAGCCGTAGCACTAATCGTTTCATTGTTATTGCTAAGATAGTCATCATAAGGAGCAGCGATTGGTACTAGGGCAGCAAAGTAATTTGGATAGGCTACCCCCATATCTAAGGTCATCCCCCCACCATTGGAGACTCCGGATAGGTAAATACGCCGGCTGTCAACATCAGGATGCGCAGCTACATAAGAACGAATCGCTGCCATCAAACTGGATGTGTCGTCCTTATTCCAAGGCGTTGGCGTTTGCAGCACAAGAACGTAAGCTCCTTTCTGCTTCCCCCTACCTGTTGATGTAAAGTGATCTTGGATAGAATCTTCAGTTAGCTTAACAGCATTGCTCGCTAAAAGAGGAATATTTACATCTGTACCAACCTCCCCAACACCATGCAACCAGACGATAAGTGGATTCTTTTCACCAGCTTTGGCCTGCTCAGGCTGGTAGGCAGCATACTGATATTGACCGAGTTTACCGCGTTCTGAAAAGCGATCAGTATCGGGTAAGAGACGATTATTAATGGCATCTTGTTCAGAATTTACAGTCTGATGCTTATCCGAACCATCAGCCTCTACTTGTAAATTATCAACCTTAACTATGTAACTGCCAACCCAGTTATTACGGAAGGCAGCAAGATCAAAAGTGAATGGCGAAGCATTCTTACTGCTATCTGCTGTATCATAAGGAACATCCAGCTCCAAGGTCACATAGTTGCTACTATCAAAATAGACGACATGGCCTTCTGCATCGGATACATAAGAATTGAGAATTTTACGTTCAAGCCCTGCAGTAGTAACAGTCGCCTCATTGTGGATAACCGCAGGAGTCACTGGTTGATTAAACTGCAGGATCACCTTTGACACACTGGGACCGAATTCATAGCTGCTGACAACAATACTGGATTTAACTGTCTCAATCTGATTGAGAGCCACTGCTTCCCCTTGATGATTAAAGTCATAAGTAACACCATCAATCACTCGGGTGGTGTTTTTGACTAAATCTCCTGAACCTGCCTCATAGTAGTGCTTAGCACCATCAAACTCTGCAAAATCTCCCTTGACTTGACTGCCGTCGGCGTTAAAGTAAAGTTCTTGACCATTGATCGTCTGCGCTCCGGTTAGAGGAACGCCATCCGATCCCAGATAATACCACTTATCAGCAACTTGAAGGAAACGATTTTCTACACGATTACCGCTATTTCTATCATAGTAGTGGTTTTTACCATCCTTATCAACCGCAAAAACACCCTTGGCTTGCTTACCAGTATCAGGATCAAAATAAAGATTCTGGCCATTGATAGATTGAGCTCCTGACACGCGGGCACCATCATTGCCATAGTAGAACCAAGTCTGGACATCACTACCCATACGGAAGCGATTGAACCACTTCTCACCGCTATCGGCATCGTAGTAATAAACCTTATCGTCAATAGTAACTTCTTGTCCCTTGATTTGCTTACCATCTTGAGCAAAATACATTTCCTTGCCCTGAATCGTTTGGCTGCCTGTGACATTATTGCCCTCGTTATCTAGATAGTACCAATTCCCCTGACCATCATCAACAAAAGTGTTACGATAGCGCGTCTTAGCAACATCAGCCTGCCTAAAAGCTAATTTTGCGACTTCTGGGCTAAGGGCTGGCATGCGAGACACCGCCGCTTCTGTCTGTAACTCTACCGACTCAGAATCCAGCGATTGACTGACAGCTGTGCCGGCATTTTCTGATGTTTCAGTCGCTTGAACTTCGCTACCAACAGCTCCATCTTCCTGACTGGAAGCAGGTTCTTGATCTTGTCCTTCTGAAGGCGCTACTGCAGTGGGAGCAGCTGTTACTTGCTCTTTTACTTGAGTGTGCTCTTCTGACTCTGGCAGCTGATTGACAGCTGTCTGCCCTTGACTACCTGGTTGAGCTTCCTGATAATCCGCTTCATCAGCTTGAGCAGCGCTGGCTGCTCCTGTTAAAGAGGCTGCAACGGCGACAGAAGCCAGCCCAAATTTCAATTTGCGAAAACTGAAGTATTCTTTTTTTTCCAATGACATAGACATTTCTCCTTTTAATGATAATTTACGCTATTGTAACATAATTTTCATATAAAAAAGCTGTCATCTCTACAACAAATTGCTTACAAAACCTATATCTATCAATAATTTTTCTGATTTATCACTAATTAATGAGATGTTTTGATAATCTTAAATATCTGCCTAACCTAAGAACCCCATATAAAAAGCTACCCTTGACGGTAGCTTCTACACATAATTACATTTTCTCTTCTAACTCCACATCTGGATACTTATCTGCAAACCAGCGTAGGGCAAAATCATTCTCAAAGAGGAAAACGGGTTGATTGAAACGATCCCTGGCAAGAATATTACGGCTGGACGACATACGCTCGTCTAGATCCTCGGGCTTAATCCAACGCACCGTTTTGCTGCCCATCGGTGTCATAACCACTTCAGCATTGTATTCCCCCTCCATACGATGCTTAAAAACTTCAAATTGTAACTGACCGACAGCTCCCAGCATATATTCGCCGGTTTGGTAGTTGGTATAGAGCTGGATAGCCCCTTCTTGCACCAGCTGCTCAATTCCTTTATGGAAAGACTTCTGCTTCATGACATTCTTGGCTGAAACCTTCATAAAGAGTTCGGGTGTAAAGGTTGGCAGCGGCTCAAATTCGAACTTATTCTTACCGACAGTAAGAGTATCCCCAACTTGGTAAGTCCCAGTATCATAGACGCCAATAATGTCACCAGCAACAGCATTTTCCACGTTTTCCCGTGATTCTGCCATAAATTGGGTAACATTGGACAATTTAGCCCCCTTACCCGTCCGCGTTAGGTTTACTGACATACCTCTCTCAAACTCACCAGAAACGATACGCACAAAAGCAATACGGTCGCGATGGCGGGGATCCATATTAGCCTGAATTTTGAAAACAAAACCGGAAAAATCCTTATCCAAAGGATCAATCACACGATCATCCGTCGTTTGGTGGCCGTGTGGTTCTGGGGCAAATTCTAAAAAGGTATCAAGAAAGGTCTGTACCCCAAAGTTTGTCAAAGCCGAACCAAAGAAAACGGGAGTCAGCTCACCTGCTGAGACAGCTTCTTCTGAAAATTCATTTCCGGCCTCAGTCAGAAGCTCGATATCTTCCTTAACCTGCTCATAGAAGGGATTTGAAGCAAAGAGACTATCACCTTTTTCAATACTCGCAAAACGCTCGTCCCCCTTGTAGAGCTCTAATCGCTGATTATGAAGATCGTAGAGTCCTTCGAAAGCTCGCCCCATACCGATTGGCCAGTTCATAGGATAGCTGGCAATACCTAGGACATCCTCTAGTTCTTCCAAGAGATCTAAGGGTTCGCGCCCATCACGATCCAACTTATTGATAAAAGTAAAAACGGGGATACCGCGATGCTTGACCACCTCAAAAAGCTTCTTGGTCTGCGCCTCAATCCCCTTAGCAGAATCAACTACCATGACAGCTGCATCCACCGCCATCAAGGTCCGATAAGTATCCTCTGAAAAGTCCTCGTGCCCTGGGGTATCGAGGATATTAACCCGTTTACCAGCATAATCAAACTGCATCACAGACGAAGTTACTGAAATTCCGCGCTGTTTCTCAATGTCCATCCAGTCAGACTTGGCAAAGGTTCCAGTTTTTTTTCCCTTGACGGTACCCGCTTCGCGGATTTCACCCCCAAAATAGAGCAGCTGCTCAGTAATGGTTGTCTTACCTGCGTCTGGGTGAGAGATAATCGCAAAGGTTCGCCGTCTTTTAATTGCATCTTGAAGTGTCATCTTGCTTCCTTTATTATTTGAAATAGTAGGGCAAGCCCCAGCCCTTGCTACTTCAAACTCTATTCTTATATTTATTACAAGCCGGCCAAAGGCCAAGCTAACAACGTCCTATTATAGCGAAAGATGGAGAGATTTTCAAATTAGATTTAAAATTCTCGTTCCCCTGCAAACTAACCTCAAAGCTTAATGCCACTGAATTTTAATAGCTTCTTTGCCTTTTCCTTATTTATACTCAAAGAAACAGGCTGGCTATCTCCTAGTTGAAAATGTAAAAGATAACGTTTACAATAGAGGCACAAGATTGAGGAGGAAGCCATGAAAAAAATTATTATCTTCGATATGGACGGTGTTATTGTTGACTCAGAGTATACTTTTTTGCAGACAAAAACGCAGATCCTGAGGGATCATGGGATTGATACAGATGAAAGTTACCAATATCAGTATATGGGGACCACCTTTGAATTCATGTGGCAAAAAATGAAAGACGAATTTCAACTGCCTAAATCTGTATCAGATTACATTGCAGAAATGAATAAACGGCGTTCTGAAATGATAGCGCGCGATGGCATCCGTCCCATCAAGGGTGCCCAGCGGTTAGTACACTGGCTTTACGATCATGATTACCGTTTGGCTGTTGCATCATCCTCCCCCTTAGGTGATATTCAGTATGCGCTGACAGAGTTAGAGCTGGCAGACTGTTTTGATTACATGGTGACTGGTGAAGCAGTACCGCATTCAAAACCGGCTCCCGACGTCTTTTTAAAAGCAGCTCAACTTTTAAATGTCAATCCCGCCGACTGCACCGTTATCGAAGATACTAAAAATGGCAGTCTGGCCGCCAAAGCAGCTGGAATGTACTGCTTTGGTTTTGCCAATCCCGATTATCCACTCCAAGATTTAAGTGCAGCTGATAAAATTATCACAGACTACCAAGCTATCTATCCTTATTTAGCCAAATAGGCTCTTTGAGGGATACTAGGGATAGTCATACAGCAGGCAGCTATGGGAGGCTCTCGCTATGTTAATGATTCTGCTTTTCCAAAGGCTGGGAATTATTATGATTCTGGCCTTCTTACTTGTCAATAACAGTTACTTTCGGCAGCTAATTGGTGAACGATCCAAGCGTGAAACAATTGCCTTGATGATCATCTTTGGTATTTTTGTCATCATCTCCAATATGACGGGAATCGAAATCAGAGGAGATCGAAGCTTGGTTGAAAGACCGATCCTCACCTCAATTTCACACTCTGATTCATTGGCTAATACTAGGACACTAGTCATCACTACCGCCAGTCTAGTAGGGGGACCTCTAGTCGGTACGGTGGTAGGCTTTATCGGCGGTATTCATCGCTTCCTCCAAGGAAATTTTTCCGGTGCCTTTTATATTGTCAGTTCTTCTCTAGTCGGCTATCTCAGCGGTCGCATTGGCGATTATCTAAGAGGTAAAAGGCTCTATCCATCTACGGCCCAAGTGATCTTTATCAGCTTGTTGGCAGAGTCTATCCAGATGCTCTTTGTTGGATTTTTTACAGGTTGGGATCTGGTCAAATTAATCGTCATCCCGATGATGCTGCTCAACTGCCTGGGATCGACCCTATTTCTGGCTATCCTCAAGACTTATCTTTCTAATGAACAGCAGCTGCGGGCTGTCCAGACACGGGATGTCCTAGATTTAACGCGGCAAACCCTGCCCTATCTCCGACAGGGGCTGAGTCAGCAATCAGCAGCTAAGGTCTGCACCATTATCAAAGCCCATACCAATTTTGATGCCGTAGGTCTGACGGATCGCACTAATGTTCTAGCCCACATAGGAATAGGGCAGGATCACCATATTGCTGGACAGCCCGTTAAAACCGACCTTTCTAAAAGTGTTATCTTAAGCGGAGAATCTCAGACTGCCCTTGATAAATCAGCCATTTCCTGCCCTGACAAAAGCTGCCTTCTCAATTCAGCTATTGTCGTTCCACTCAAAATCAACACTAGGACTGTTGGAGCCCTGAAAATGTACTTTGCTGGTGATAAACAGATGACAGAGGTAGAAGAGAATTTAGCTCTAGGCTT
This sequence comes from Streptococcus sp. ELY_137, assembly GCF_058314515.1. Classification (NCBI taxonomy): domain Bacteria; kingdom Bacillati; phylum Bacillota; class Bacilli; order Lactobacillales; family Streptococcaceae; genus Streptococcus; species Streptococcus sp. ELY_137. Next base: position 295,152 of record NZ_JBZFUL010000001.1, on the reverse strand, counting down.
AGCACAGATCTTCTCAGGACAGCTGGCCATAGGCATTGCTGAGGAGCAGAATAAGCTCGCCAGCATCGCTGAAATTAAAGCCCTTCAAGCTCAAATTAATCCCCACTTTTTCTTCAATGCTATCAATACCATCAGCGCCTTAATCCGTATCGATGCCAGTAAGGCACGCTACGCCCTCATGCAGCTGAGTACCTTCTTTAGAACCAGCCTACAAGGCGGTCAAGATCGTGAAGTAACCCTAGAGCAGGAAAAATCCCATGTCGATGCTTATATGAATATTGAAAAGCTCCGTTTTCCTGACAAGTACCAGTTAGACTATAACATTACAGTCCCAGAATCCATGACTCTTCCCCCCTTTGGACTTCAGGTTTTAGTCGAAAACGCTGTTCGCCATGCTTTTAAAGACCGCAAAACCAATAACCGTATTCTTATTACGATAACAGATGAGCAAGGCAGTTATAAAATAGTTGTCAGGGATAATGGGACAGGGATTTCTTCTGCCATCATTGATAAGCTAGGTCAAGAAATTGTCTCAGAAAGTACAGGTTCGGGGACTGCCTTAGTCAATCTTAACAATCGCCTTAACCTTCTTTACGGCAGTGTCAGCCGCCTGCATTTTGACAGTGACTCTGAGGGAACCACTGTCTGGTACACTATTCCTAATAATATCAATACCGGAGATGATAAGCATGAAAATTCTGATTCTTGATGACGAACAACTAGCCAGGCAGGAATTAAACTTTTTAATCCAGAACAGCCAGCAGATTGCTCAGCCAGAAATTTTTGAGGCAGAAGATATTAGCTCAGCAGAAAAAATTCTCTTTCGTCAGGCAATTGATTTGATTTTTCTGGATATCTCCCTCAGTGAGGAGAATGGCTTTACTCTAGCCAATCAATTAGAACAACTGGCCCAGCCGCCTCTTGTTGTTTTTGCCACCGCCTACGACGACTATGCTGTTCAGGCCTTTGACAGCAATGCTGTAGATTATATCCTAAAACCCTTTGAGCAGGAACGTGTTGACAAGGCTCTAGCTAAGGTACAAAAAATTCAGAAACTAAACACCCCTGAGACAGATACTGCCAAATCACAAAAAAGTGTTGAATTACTGACCTTGACACTAGCCGACCGCAGTGTCGTTTTAAAACTAGCCGATGTCGTTGCCGCCAGCGTTGAAGATGGTGAGCTAACTGTCAGCACCAAAGATAAAAGTTACACCGTCAAAAAGCCTCTAAACTGGTTTAAAAAGCGGACGGTTTCTCCCAATCTTTTGCAAATTCATCGCAATACCATTGTCAATCTTGAAATGATTAAAGAAATCCAGCCTTGGTTTAATCACACCCTTCTGCTAGTCATGACTAATGGTGACAAATTCCCTGTTGGACGCTCCTATTTAAAAGCATTAAACAACCACCTTACCCTATAAAAGTTACCTATCAATACAAAGATGTGTTGTCGTTGAGAAGTTGAAAATTGCATTTCAGCTTCTTTTTTTTGCAACCGAGCTTAGGGTTGAAAACGTTTACTAAAAAATTTTATATAATAAAGCCGTTCAATAAAGAAAGGAGCTATCTGCATCATGAAAAAAACAACTGAGTCCCACCAAACTAAATCAGCACCTATGTTTATCCAAATGTCTATCTATACAGCTATCCTTTTGGTTTCTCAAATCATCTCTGAGCTGCTGCCCAAAGCCTTGCCCATTCCAGCTACAGTTATCGGGCTTATCTTGATGTATGCTCTACTCAGCAGCCACCTCATCAAGATAGAATGGGTAGACTCCTTAGGTTCTCTCCTTATCAGTATGATTGGTTTTATGTTCGTTCCATCAGGCATCTCTATCGCTGCCAACCTCAATATCCTTCAGGCAGAAGGCTTACAGTTAATACTGGTCATTGGATTGTCAACAGTTGCCATGTTGGTCATCGTCACTTATGTTACTCGAGTTATTCTATCTCTAAGACAAGTCAGTCTAGCTAAATTAGCAGAAAAACTTCATTTTCATACATCGAAAAAATTTGCAAAGGAAGTAGAGGGTAAATAAAATGGAACTATTGAAAACACCTATTTTCGGTATTTGCTTCTCACTGATTCTCTATACCATCGGTCAGTATCTCTTCAAGAAAAGCAAGGGATTCTTTCTCTTGCAGCCCCTTTTCTTTGCTATGGTTGCCGGTATTATTCTCTTGATTTTACTGGCTAAAGGACTGGGTACCGATGCTAAAACCCTCTACATCCAAGCCTATAAGCCCGGCGGCGATTTGATTTTCTGGTTTCTCAACCCAGCCACCATTGCTTTTGCTGTACCGCTTTATAAGAAAAATGCCACTATTAAAAAATACTGGTTGGAAATTCTCACCAGCTTAACATTAGGCATGGTTATTTCTTTAATGCTCATTGTTAGCATTTCTAAAATGATTGGGCTCAGTCATGTCAGCACTGCTTCTATGCTGCCACAGGCTGCAACAACAGCTATCGCCCTCCCTATCGCTAGTGCCATTGGAGGTAATTCAGCTGTTACCGCCATGGCTTGTATTCTCAACGCCGTTATTATTTACGCTTTAGGTAAAAAACTCGTTAAATTCTTCCGTCTTGATAAAAGTGAAATTGGCGTCGGCCTAGGGCTGGGCACCTCAGGCCATACCGTTGGAGCGGCATTTGCTCTAGAGCTAGGAGAACTGGAAGGAGCCATGGCTGCTATCGCTGTGGTTATTATCGGCCTAGTTGTTGATTTTGTTATTCCTATTTTCAGCTACCTAACTGGCCTATAGACCTAGAAAAAAGGGAGTCATCCGCTCTTCTCTAAAAACTTGTGCCTAAGTAGACAAAACCTCCTTATAAAGCCAACTTTTATTCAAGCTCAAATCATTTAACCTAACAGAAAAAAAGAGAGTTTTATCACTTCCTTCCACTTAAAACACAACATAGCTTATAGTTTTTAAAAGCAGCCTACTGCTCTGAGTTGGCTGCTTCATTTGTATTACTATCAGAACTTTCAGCTTCAGGCTGAGAAACATCAGGCTGATTGTCTTGGTTAGGGTCAGTTTCAGGGACCGCATCATCTGCCGCCGAACTTTCAGATGTCTCACCTTCCTGATTAGAGTCATCACCCTCATCACTAGTAGCAAAGATACCGACCTCCATATCGACAACATGGTTGTCCTTCAGATTATCCTTAATTTTATCATAGTATGGCAGCTTCTTATCAATCTGCGACAAGGGAACATAAACAATATTGCCATCCTGCATATCTAATTTCAACAAGTCAGAAGTCGTTTTCGAACCTGCTAAGCTAATCACCTTAATCTCTGAAATCAGGTTTCGGTCCATTTTGGTTAACTTTTTAATCAGACTAGATAAGTACTTACCATTTTCAAGATTGATCGTTGTAAACTGTTCAGGTAAATCATTAGCCTCAAGACTGTTGAGACGGGTCCCACTTTCTAAAATAGGCTCATAGCCTTGGTCAGTTTGGGCATAGGCTACAATATTATGTTCTTTTACCTTAATGGTGAAAGTAAAAGGAAAGTGGTAATCTACTTTGGCTGATTTAACCCAAACATCATTTTTCTCAATAGAGCGAGCCAATTCAGAACGATTAAAAATCGTTGAGAAGGTATAGGAGTCATCTGCTAATCCAGAAGCTTTAACCACAGTTTGACTGTCTGTTCTATTAGCCCCATCAACGGTAACCTGCTTAATTTTGCTGGCTGGAGTCATCAGATAAAGTGAGAAGATTATCCCCAGAATAGCAGGCACTAAGACGCTAGTCATTCGCCGCTTAAACTTAGTCGAAAGAGAGTTAGTTTTAGGTTTCGACTTGGCAGCTGCCTTCTTTTGCGTTTTTTTCTTAACTGGCTTCACCTTTGTTTTTTTTGAAGAGGTCTTAGCAGATTTAGACTGGGTAGCAGACTCAGATTCCCTTTTTTTCTCGTCAAGCTCCTTTTTACCAGTAGATTTTGCTTGCAGATGTGCTCGCTTTTGTGCCTGCAGTTCCTTACGCAGTTTTTCTTGCTCTTTCTTTTCTTTTTCTTTTTGCTTTAAAAAGTCCAGATTGCGTTTCTGCCACTCCGTCAGCCCGTTTTTCTCTTCCCCTTTCGAGGAATCATTCGTTGGTTTTTTAGCCAAGGTCTCCCTCCTATTTCTTCTGGATAATAGCAGCACTTAAAAGTTTGTAAAATTCATCCGGTGATTTCAATTCTTCTGTTGCCGCCATAGCTGCCAGATAGCTATCTTTTTCTTCCCAAAGCTGATCTAACTTGGATTCAAGCTCATCTAAGGTCAAGTCTGACTCAGCCAGCTGCTGGGCATAGCCCTTTTTCTCGAAATAAGCAGCATTTTCCAATTGATCACCGCGACTAGCTTCTTTGCTCAAGGGTACAATGATATGCAGTTTGCGCATGGCCAAGAGCTCAAAAATGGTATTAGAACCACCTCTTGTAATAACAACATCTGCCATATCCATCAGGGGTTGATAGAGATCTGTAACATAATCTACACGATAGAGATTCTTGCTCAGGCTATTGAGGCTCTTATCACCTGAAATATTGATAACATTATAATCTCTCAGTAAATCAGGATTGTGACTAATAAAATCATTGAAGACCTTAGCACCAGCCGAACCGCCAATAAACAGGAGGGTCTTTAGCTGTGAGTCAAACTGAGCCTTGATAGAAGCAATTTCAGCAGGCTCTTCCGAAATTTTTGCAGCAGCCTTCTTTACAACCTTAGTAATGGCACCGACATGCTGTGCCTTGCTTAAAGATGTTCCCAATTCAAAGGTTGTGTACATTTTTGTCGCAAATTTATAAGCAATGCGGTTGGCCAAGCCCATGGATAAGTCTGACTCATGCACAAAAACAGGCACACCTAGCAACTTAGCGGCTACAACCGGCGGGACAGAAACAAAACCTCCCTTAGAAAAAAGAGCTTGTGGCCTAATCCTAGCAATAATGGCTAACGACTGCAGAACACCCCAGCCAACCTTGAAAATATCCAGCATATTTTGAAAAGAAAAATACCGACGCAATTTTCCGGTTGCGATACTGTGAAAGGTCACGTCAAAGCCTGATTGTTTTAACTGCTCATGCTCAATACCATGTTTATCACCAATATAGTGAACTTCCCAGCCATCTTTTAAAAACTTAGGAATCAAAATTAGATTTAAGGTCACATGACCGACCGTCCCACCGCCAGTAAAAACTATCCTTTTAGCCATGCCTATTCTCCTTGGAGTGCTTCAAAAGCAGCGATAAACTCGTCACCACGGACTTCAAAGTTTTTATACATATCCCAGCTAGCATTGGCAGGACTAAGGAGAACAGTGTCTCCCTCATCAGCTTCTTCAAAGGCCAACCCCGCTGCTTCCTTAACATCCTGAGCATCAATATAAGAGACCCCAGCCTTATCAGCGGCTCGTTTGAGACGGGGAGCTGACTCACCTAGAATAACCATCTTTTTAAGTCCTTCAATGTCAGGCACTAGATCATCAAATTCGTTTCCACGATCCAAACCACCGGCAATGAGGATAACCTTACCATTAGCAAAGCCAGACAGAGCTTTTTGAGTAGCTAAAATATTAGTTGATTTACTATCGTTGTAGAAGGCTACACCATCGACCTGTCCTAGAGATTGCAGACGATGTTTAACACCCCCAAACTGCGACAAAGTCTCAACAATAGCTTGATTAGAAATCCCCGATAGCTTAGCAACAGCAATTGTCGCCAGGGCATTTTCAATATTATGACTGCCGGGCACTCCCAAATCATCTGCCGCCATAACAGCCTCCCCCTTGAAATAAAGCTGACCATCGAGCAGATAGGCGCCATCTACAACTTCTTGTGTTGAAAAGGGTACGATGCCTGCGGCAGTCTTGGTAGCTAAATCCTTAGCCAAATCTTGATTAAAATTAAGCACTAAATAATCATCTGCCGTCATATTTTTTTGAAGATTCCACTTAGCCGCAACATAAGCCTCAAAGGAGCCATGATAATCAAGATGAGTTGGCATAAGATTGGTAATAACTGCTATGTGAGGATGAAAATTCTCTATTCCCATCAACTGAAAAGAAGACAGCTCCATAACAAGAATATCCTCTGTGGTAGCTGACTGGGCAACTTCAGAAGCTGGGTAGCCAATATTACCAGACAATAGACCGGATAGGCCGCCATTGTTGAGAACATCCGCAATCATAGTCGTTGTTGTTGTTTTACCGTTGGAGCCTGTAATACCAATAATTGGACTTTCAGAAATACGATAGGCTAGTTCAACTTCTGTGTAGACAGGAATCCCCTTCTCCAAAGCTTTAACAACCATAGCATTATCATAAGGGATGCCTGGATTTTTTACCATGCAGGCAAAGTCCTCATCTAAAAGTTCTATAGGATGAGAACCACAAATAACCTTAATTCCTTCTTCCAGCAGCGCTTGAGCTGACGGATTTTCCTCAAAAGGCTTACCATCATTCACCGTCACAATAGCACCCAGTTTTGATAAAAGACGGGCAGCCGCCTCACCTGAACGGGCCAACCCCAGAACCAGCACTTTTTTATTTTCAAATTCTTTAATTGCTTTCATATCGCGCCCACTTCTAACCTAGTATAGTTCTCTTTATTTTACCCTTAATCTCCTGCTTTTTCAAGATAAAGAAAAAATGTTGATCCTTTTCTAATAAAGAGGACAGTCAGCCTTCTTTGGCTTTATAGTTTCTGTAGTCGGTAAGACTCCCATCAGAGGTTTAAGGCCTTTTGTTTAAGCTAAAAAGAGCCTGACTGAATCGTCCGGCTCTTCAAACTATGATTTAAAATGATTAATGATAAAATCTCTAAAACCAATGATATACTTGCGGTGTTTATTAGGCCTAGATGAAAGCCTGATAACATCCCGCAGACTAAAATAAGCCACTCCAATCATCGCTATCCCTACAAAAACTTCAGGAGGCGACTGAATCAACTTGACGAATCCCAAAATGGACATAACCAGTAGGACTGCCACAATTCCCATGGTTGAAATCATATTCATAGTATTCTTGACGGTCTTAGGAGCCGCAAAGAAATAATAAATCGCAATGAGAATTGCTACAATAAAATAAAACATCCGCGCCTCCTTTTACTAAGATACCCCTCCCTAAAAAGCAAATTGAAAATAGAAGATCAACAGAAAGTCCTGTTTTTCTAACCGCTCCGTTCCTTTAAACAGACTTTGAGGCAGGGGCCATATATAAAATAGCAAGTTATTTGGCCTCTTAGTACCAATAAGAATCCGAATAAAATGCATCGATGTCTGGAAAATAATTATATTCCTAAAACTGCTTTATCCAAAGGAGCTGCACCTAAGCAATCACTTCTCCTTTGACACATCATTGAGACTTCTTGCTTCAGTAGCAACTATCACGTCAGCTGATAGATATTCAAACAAGAGTAAATAGTTAACGCCGCCTGTTTATTCAGCTGATTTTTTCTTTTTATTAGCCTTATCACGGGCTGCCTTATTTAAGATTTGCTTACGCAGGCGGATAGATTCTGGGGTCACTTCCATGTATTCATCATCATTTAGAAATTCTAAAGATTCCTCTAAGGTCAGAATACGCGGTGTCTTGATAACAGCTGTCTGATCCTTAGTTGCTGAGCGAACATTGGTCATCTGTTTAGCTGTTGTAATATTAACCCCTAAATCATTGTCACGAGAATTTTCGCCGACAATCATGCCTTCATAAACCTCAGTGCCCGGATTAACAAAGATAGTACCACGCTCCTCAATACGCATGATAGAATAAGTCGTTGCTTTACCATTTTCAATAGAGACAAGAGCACCACGATGACGGCCGGAAATTTCACTAGGAACGACTGGCAGATATTGGTCAAAGGTATGGTTCATAATGCCGTAGCCACGCGTCATAGATAGAAATTCTGTCGAATAGCCAATCAAACCGCGAGCTGGAATCAAAAAGATTAAGCGGGTCTGGCCGTTACCAACCACCTGCATATCCAACATGTCACCTTTGCGTTCAGACAGGCTCTGGATAATAGCTCCCTGATATTCTTCCGGTGTATCAATTTGCACGCGTTCAAATGGTTCACATTTGACCCCATCAATTTCCTTGATGATGACCTCCGGACGCGACACTTGCAACTCATAGCCTTCACGGCGCATAGTTTCAATCAGGATAGATAGATGTAATTCTCCACGGCCTGAAACAATCCATTTATCCGGAGAATCTGTGGGATCAACACGCAGTGATACATCTGTCTGCAGTTCTGCTAAAAGACGCTCTTCTACCTTACGTGACGTTACCCATTTACCTTCACGACCGGCAAAAGGAGAATTGTTAACCAAGAAGGTCATCTGCAAAGTGGGTTCATCAATATGAAGGATCGGCAGAGGTTCAACCGCATCTGTCGGCGTGATGGTTTCACCAACGAAAATATCTTCCATACCTGAAACAGCAATCAAATCCCCAGCCTTTGCTTCTTGAATTTCTCGACGTTCAAGGCCGAAGAAACCAAAAAGCTTGGTCACACGAAAGTTTTTACTTGTGCCATCCAGTTTAGAGAGCGTTACCTGATCACCAACCTTGACAGCTCCACGGAAGACGCGACCGATACCGATACGACCAACAAAATCGTTGTAATCCAAAAGAGAGACCTGAAATTGCAAAGGTTCATCAGAGTTGTCAATCGGTGCAGGAATATGATCAATAATGGTATCAAAGACCGGTGCCATAGTATGTTCTTGCTCCGCCGAATTATCCGATAAAGATGATGTGCCATTGATAGCTGAGGCATAAACAACTGGAAAGTCCAGCTGGTTGTCATCGGCTCCTAACTCAATGAAGAGCTCCAGAACTTCGTCAACTACTTCGTTGGGACGTGCCGCTGGTTTGTCAATCTTGTTAACGACAACAATCGGTGTTAAATTTTGCTCCAGAGCCTTTTTCAGCACAAAACGAGTCTGGGGCATGGTTCCCTCATAAGCATCCACAACCAGAACAACACCATCAACCATCTTCATGATACGCTCAACTTCTCCACCGAAATCTGCGTGTCCTGGAGTATCCATGATGTTGATACGTACATCGTTATAGGCCACTGCTGTATTTTTAGCTAAGATGGTAATTCCACGCTCTTTTTCTAGGTCATTGGAATCCATCGCACGTTCATCCAACTCCTTGCGTTCATCAAGCGTATGGGATTGCTTCAAAAGTTCATCGACCAGAGTTGTTTTCCCATGGTCAACGTGAGCGATAATAGCGACATTGCGAATATCTTCTCTAAGTTTAGTCATGATTTCCTCTATTTTATCTATAAATATTTCAACCTTTTTATTGTACCACAATTTCCCCTTTAAATCAGACCTTTGAGCATGTAAACGTTTTAAAGTGAAGCTTCCAGATGCTTCACCATTTAATTATTTTATTACCTACAACCACTGAAATCGAAGCATTTTCTGCTATAATAAATCCACAAACCGGATGTGTCTACGCCACTGCGCAAATAGACGAAGTCTTCCCAACTACTTGATAGCTGGCCGAGCGTCTTCCTTAGCCTTCCTCTTTTGCTACATATCCCTGACACCTTTGTATTTCATTAAAAGAAAGGGTTGCAATGATTGATATTGATACTGAAAAATTAATTCCTTACAAACGAATGCCCAACTGGACAGCCGCAACTATCCCTAACACCTTCATCAAGAAGCACAATACCAAGGCAGGAACTTGGGGGAAATTAACTATCCTTTCAGGCCAGCTGATTTACTATGTCTTAGACAATGAAGGTCAAGTGTTAGGGCAGACAAGCTTTGACAAGGACAGTCAGCCTCCTCTTGTTCCACCACAAGTTTGGCATCGTATCGAAGCAGCGTCAAGCGACCTAGAATTTTATTTAGAATTTTACTGCCTACCTGCAGATTACTTTGCTAAAAAGTATCAAATCGAACCTCACTCTGAAGTGCGAGAAGCAATTGGACGAGAAAGCATTCCTGCAAACAAAACTTTGGATTTAGGCTGTGGAAAGGGACGCAACAGCCTCTACCTTTCCATTCTAGGCCATCAGGTAACCTCACTTGATATCAACCAACTTAGTCTAAACCGCCTAAGTCAGATCGCTGAACATGAAAATCTGCCAATTCAATGTAAGGTCTATGATATTAATGCCGCTAATTTAGCTAATACCTACGATCTTATTCTTTCAACAGTTGTTTTCATGTTCCTAGACCCCAAGCGTGTACCGGCCATCATTAGGGATATGCAGGAAAGTACCCGACCTGGTGGTTATAACCTGATTGTCTGTGCTATGGATACAATAGACGCCCCCTGCCCCATGCCCTTTCCTTTCACTTTTAAGGAAGGCGAACTAGCTGACTACTATAAAGAATGGCAACTCATTAAGTACAATGAAAATTTCGGCCACCTTCACAGGTGCGACGAAAATGGCAATCCTATCCGCATGCGTTTTGCCACGATGTTAGCCAGAAAAATCTAATGAGTCAGGGAGAATCTTTTATACATCAACTTATGGAATCTACTTGGAAAACAAGGGTATTGCCATCATCATAACGGTTGCTATTTCCTTATTCGTTTCACGTCCCTTGGTGCGAAACGGACTGACAATCATATAGTAAAAATAACCTGATACCGTAATGGAATCAGGTTATTTTTACTAAGACAGAAATTACTGCCGGTGTACTCCCTTAGCGACAAGGGCTTCCAACTCTATCAGACGGTCTTCAAAAACCTTAAAAGCCTCTTCTAAATAAGAAGACGCCGTCATATCGAGTCCGGTCTTGCCGATAACCTCTAAAGGATAATCGGAACTACCAGCCTTAAGATAAGCCAGATAAGCTTCTTTGTCAGTTTGCCTGCCATGAACAATTTTTTGTGCTAAATAGCTAGCGGCCGCAAAACCTGTCGCGTATTGATAAACATAAAAGTTATAGTAAAAATGCGGAATTCTCGCCCATTCAACCTGAATTTGTGGGTTTTCCTCCTTAGCCAAGCCATAATATTTTTCATTTAAATCGGCATAAAGATCATTGAGGTACTGACTGGTCAGAACCTCGCCTCTAGCATCTGCTTGATGAATGGCTTGCTCAAACTCCGCAAAATGGGTTTGGCGAAAGACCGTTCCCTTAAAGCTATCCAAGTAATGATTCAAAATAGCAAAGCGCTCTGTATCGTCTGTTACTTCCTGAAGCAAGGTTTCTGTCAAGATGTTTTCATTTGTTATCGATGCAATCTCGGCCAAGAAAATGGAATAATCACCATAAACATAAGGCTGATTTTCCCGTGTGAAAGTAGAGTGCATACTGTGGCCGGTCTCATGGATAAGAGTGTAGAGATTGTCCAATGTATCCTGCCAATTAAGTAGCATAAAGGCGTTCGTATCATAAGCCCCACCAGAATAAGCACCTGAGCGTTTACCCTTATTGACACAAACGTCAATCCAGCGTTCCTTAAAAGCACGTTTGACTCGCTCACTATAGTCTTCTCCGAAAACACTTAAAACATCTTGGGCCTTATCCAAGGCTTCTTCATAGGTCACTGCCATATCCACGCGGGATAATGGAGCATAGATGTCATACATTTTCAGGTCGGGCAACCCTAAAACTTTCTGCCTCAACGCTATATAGCGATGAAGCAGAGGTAAATACTTATCAACCGTCGTTAACAAGGTGTCATAAACAGATTCTGGAATATGACTACCGGCCATGGCTGCCTGTCTAGCAGAATCATAATGTCGAACTTTAGCCTCAAAATTATGGCGCTTAACCACAGTTTGTAGTGTCTTGGCATAGGTGTGCTGAAATTGTGCATAAATGCTGTAATAGGCTTCATAAGCTTGCTTGCGAGCCTCTCTATCAGGGGATTCCATCAAGGTAATAAAATTCCCATGAGTCAGCTCAACTTTTTCACCATCGCTATCTTTAACAAAAGGAAAAACAAGATCAGCATTATCCAAAATTTCATAGGTTTCACCAGCAGCATCTAAGATTTCTTGGGCATTTGCCAAGAGCTCCTCTTCTTCAGGCGAGAGGACATGGGCCTTCTGATCAAAAAGCTGTTTAAAAAAGTGGCGATAGGCTTCTAACTCTGGCACTTCCGTCACAAAACTGTCAAACTGCTCCGAAGATAAGGCCAAAACTTCCGGCTCAAAGAAGGCAAAGGTTTGACCGTACTTGGCATATAGGTTGGTTGCCTTAGACTGTAGTTCTTGATAAGCAGCTACTGTTGTATCCTGATCATTTTTCATAGAGGCGTAAACGTAGAGTTTCTCTAATCGGCGAGATAATGCTAAATAGTGTTCTGTCACAGTTAATAAATTCCTACCTGACTGACCAAGTTGTTCGGCTAAGCCTTTCGCCTCTTCAATTGCCTGACTAAGCGATTCAAATTCTGCCTCCCAGTCTGCATCACTAGCAAAAACCGTTCTTAAATCCCATTGATATTTTTCTTCAATATGATCACGATTATCTGACATACCACATTAAAACGAGATAGTTTATGCTCAAACCATCTGTGTTTTCCCATCCTTTCTTATAAACCTTTTGCGTTTATTTTATCATAAAAGGCTGGCGGGTAAAGTCTTTGAAATCTTTTATCACTACTGCCTTTATAGAATGCTTCAAATTGCTGGTAAAATTTTGATAAGTCTCTTTCGATCTGGCAAAAGGGTCCCTGAGGCGGTCGCACTTGCGGGTAAAAATCATCAACGGATTTCGATAGCAGATTTTCTCCCAAATAATAGGCTTCTTCCTGCTTTTTTAACCAGCGAGGATTTTTGGCAATAAGCTGACGCTGAATGTAAGATAAAAGATGTTCATCCATTTTCAAGCGATAGGTCTCCATGAACTGCTTGACAAAAGGTTGGTGTAAAAACTCAAACAAATGTCCCGAAAAACGGCATTCTTTCACTAAAAAATGCACCCTGTTGTGCCCATCTTCATGAATTAAATATTTTAAACGCAGGCATTCTTTCGATAAATCCAGTTCCCAAAGGTGAAAGCCCATATTTTTTGAGAAGTAGAGAAAGTCGTGCTGCAGCGGTGTCAACTGCTTACCAAGCCAGAGCTTTTTCCCCAGCAGCCAGAGTACCTGAAAACCGCTTTTTTGATAAGCCTGTGTCCGTTCACGCAGTCGGTCTTCGGACAAGCGTGAACACTGCACTTCAAGCACCAGTCTTTCATTGACCAAAAGATCTGCAATCTGCCCTAATTTCGGTAAGAATTGCTCCACAACGACCCGCTCAGTTTTTGACAAACTAGTATAAAGGGCTGACTTGAGAGACAAATGTTCTGCTGATTCATTTTCCGAATAAAAGTGGCAGTCCTGCAGATTGATATGAGCAAAATGTGGCCTTTTTACAGTTCCCCGTTTCAAGCGAACTTCAGCTCCACAGGCAGGACAGAAAAAATCGCTCTTTTCAGGAAGGTCATCCAATAGATTAATCAGTCTGCCGGCCTTATTTCTTGCGACTAGCATAGCACACCTCCAATATATCGATCGGGGAGACTCCATGATCAGATAATCTTCTAAAATAATACCATCACAAAATAAGATAAAAGGAGTAAGATAGGGTTCACCTTTATTATTCGTAAATTATTTTAAAATACACCATTATTTAACTTGGGCTTTGAAAAATATTTTTACTGATGCGCTCTTGGAAACAAGCTACTCTATTCTTATAGACAGCTATAAAATATTGAATATAACATTGCTCCCCCTCTTTAATAGTCAAAAAGCTTATCTCGTACTTTCTCATAAGCTTTATAAAAATGAGGAACCGCTAGATTTAAAGCCTGACCGCTAGCATAGACACATTGACAAACAAATAATAGATCACTGAGATTATCGTGCAGGGTCATGATTTTACGAGTCAGGACCTTTTTAGCAAACATACGTTTCATAAGGGGGACAGATAAAAAAGTTGGTAATTTGTAAGCTAGCAATTCGTTAGAATAGTTTTTGAGATTGACACCGCGAGCTGCGACGATTTGTGCTGTTTCACGAATGTTCTCCACTGCTGCTTTTAGGGTTTGTGAAGAAGCCATAGCCCTTTCAACAGCTGCTTGAGTATCAGTTGTGTCGGTGTACTTGATAATAGCTGAAATAACACCAGCATTGATGGCCATGTGCAGCCAAATCCATTCCAGCATATCATAGGGCTGCTCCAGTTTAATTTGGCAATCCATGAAAATCTGCACTAACTTTTCATAATTAGAAAGGGCTGCCTTTTCCTCTCTTTCTAGCATGAAATGATCAAAGACGCAGGCCGTCAGCTTATTGCCCTTGATATTGCCACCAGCAACGGGATAACCTAAAATATAAGGGCGTCCCTTTACTAAGGTTTCAACATAGGCCCGATCTTCCCAAATACCACAAGCCAAAATCAAGGTGCCAGAAATACTATCTGCCTCCAAACTTTCAAGAATAGAAGTAAGACCGCCTGACGGGACACTGACAAAGATGAAGTCATAGGCTTTGCTGGAACAGTGCTTCACTTGATAAATATCACTGCTTTGAATACCATCTTTCTCAGTCCGGCCATCCAGAAGTTCAATGTCTAACTCTTGGATATCGGCTCTTTTACTGCTCTTTCTGATAAGGTGTTCTACCTCATGACCCGACTTTTGAAAAAGATAGCCGTAAGTTGTTCCAATAACACCTAAACCCACTACTAAAATTTTCACTGTGAAACTTCCTTTCTACTCTTTTTTGCAGCCAGTAAATACCAAAGCAAGACCAGAACAAAAGATAGGATTTGTGCAATGGCGACTCTGACAAACATCAGCTCATCTGCCCCCGTATCAGATAGGGTATGAATGATATTGATCAAAAAGTTATTGGTAAAATGGTGGGACATAGCCATATAAAGGCTTCCTGACAGTCTAGTCATGAGCGCAAACTTAAATCCTACCATGGCAGAGGTAACAACCAGCATCAGCGCATTAAGTATAAAACCTGAAAAATTCATGTCCCCATCAAAGTAACTACGCAGTGGCCCTACTAAATGCCACAGGCCAAAGAGTGTCGAGGAGCAGACGGCTGAGGTTATAAAGCTGTATTTCTGCTCAAAAAGTTTTTGAAACAGTCCGCGAAAGGCTCCTTCCTCCATGATGACATTGATGACATTTCCTACAAAGCAGATGAGAAAGAAGATTAGACCGGTTTCTCTGCCAACGTTCTTATCCACAGCATAGGCACTGACATAGACATCCAATCCTTGAAATGTAGCCTGGCTCACAAGCAATAGGATTTCCGCACCATAAGCCAGCACATAAACGACAAGTCCAAAAAGCAGTCCATTCCAAGTGTTTTTGAGGAAACCTCCTTGCCTAAAGCCTATCTCTTGCCAAGTGAGCTGAAAAAATTTGAGAGCTACATAGATGACCGCAATTCCCAATAATTTGTGCACAAAGGCTTCATTCCAGAAGGTTTGATCGGTCCGTAAAATAAAATAGTCAAAGAGATGCAAACCATAGCAGAGCAGATAGATAGCCAAGACTGCTAACTCGATTTTTTTCTTTTTGGGTAACATAGATAATCCTCCTTACACTAAGATACAAAAGCCGTTAAGCGCTCCAAAGAAAAATAGAGAACCTAACGATGAATCACTAAAGATTCAAAGAAACATTTTTTTCTAGGAGTGTAGGCGTGTTTAATTAACGACGGTTTTTAATCAATAAATTAATTTCACGCGCTTCCTGACTGAGATCAAAAAGATCCAAGACTTGTGAGATGATATAAACAGCGATCCCAATAAGAAAAAGCATCCAAGGTCGATTCCAATGAAAGAGCCAGCCCATCCCCATTGTCAAGCCTTCAATCGCTACAATTTCCACCAGCACCTGCAGCATAAAAGATTCCCACTCTAGTTTACGTATAAATAAAATCAGCAATTGGATGAGACCGTTAAGGAAAAAGACCTGAAAAATACTCACCAACAGGAGCCACTCCGCCTTCAAATACAAGGCAGCTAGAGTTAATAAGAGCAATGATACGCCTGTCGTGGCAAAGATATTAACCAACCATTTTTTCATTTTGGCTCACCTCCTCTTAAGGCTTCTTTAACAGCCTGTAAATAACGGCGATTGACAATAACCTTCTCACCATTGAGCAAAGTCGCTTCCATGCGGCTGTTAAAAAGCGGCCGAATACTTTCTAAGACATTGATGTTAAGCAGACAGCTCTTAGAGATCTGAACAAACCCGTCATTTTGTATGTCATGGAGCAGTTGATAGAGCCTCAAATCCGTCTGATAAACAGTATCTGCCAAATAGACAAAAGTCTTCTTGTCAACACTTTCAATATAGTAAATATCCGAAAGGTTGACCAAATGCTCAACCCCATCCTCATAACAGCTGATTTGCTTATCGACACTTTCCAAAAATGTTAAAATCCGCTCAACCAGCCTGTTTTTCTCACTATACTTTAAACTGACTTCCAGCTCCTTGAAGCTGGTATTCTGTTCAATTCGTAATTTCATAATTTTCATTATAGCACAGCTTTTCTATCAAAAAATCCCGCATCAACCAAGATGCAGGATAGGGGAACTGAGATACATTATTTACGAGTGTAGGAATTTTTCAACCTGATCAGCCTGCCGATGAAGAAAAACAAGGTTGGCGATGATTGCTGCAAAAATAAGCGGGGTGATAACCAGCAACAATAGCCAATGCAGTGGATTGCTCAGACAAAACAGAAAGATACTAAAGATAAGCAAAGGCATGGTGAAAACTGCAGTCATGCTGCCAGGAACCCAAGTTCGAAATCGGATGGCCTGACTGATATGAGATAAAAGATGGAAAGTATGTCCCAGCGTAATCGCCAGCACTAATTCTGGTAATTTAAAAAGAATACCTGCAAGCAAGATCAGGCTAGCTAAAACAAATTCCTCCAAAATGCTAGCGGCTATTGTTTCTGTTGAAGGATAATGTACTCTGCCAGCGACAAAGATTTCATTAGCAAATTTTGGATCACTCTTTTTCTTCGCAATCCATGGACAGACTAAAATAATCTCTTCAAACTCATGGACCATAAAAAGCATGAGCGCAAGAAAAGCAAGCAAGGTGGGGGTCATTATTTCTCCTCCTTCGATTGGTTAGTTTCTCTATACTGTTTGAGCGTTTTGCCAGTCCAGTTTTTAAAAGCACGCAGAAAGCTTGACGTTTCTGAATAACCTACAAGATAAGCAATCTCGTCAACTGACATGGATAAATCAAGATAAGAAAAGGCCATCGATTTCTGCATATGGAGAACTTCTTCCTTAAATGTTGTCTTTTCAGCAGCTAATTGGCGCTGCAGTGTCCTGACACTGAGGCCAAGCCTCTCAGCTACGACAGCGAGGGAGAACTGACCGCTGGGGATAGCTGACAATAACTCGGTTTGAAGCGCCTGTGTAAAATGGCTGCCGCTTTTTTCCTCCTGAGCTAGCTGCCGATTAAGACTCGGTTCCAAATAATGCCACATGATATTGTTCTCAGTGATAAAAGTTTTTTCAAGATCTGCTTTAGATAACACCAAGAAATTCCTTTGTGATTTTTGTGGGAGGATGCCTACCTCATTCTCAAGAACTGCTCCGTAATCATAAGGCGAACTGACCCTGCGGGGAAGAACTGACACCCCTGTCCCTGTCCGTAAAATACTTAAAAGTAGCAGCTGCTCCTGCAGCAGTAACATGCGAGGAAGTGGCAAGTGTGATGATAGATAAGCATAGCTTACAGTAACTTCATCGTCTCTTTCATGAATCTCTATCTTTACTGGACCAATCAAACTTTTATATTTTGAGAAGCGCTTCAAGGCTGTCAAACCATCCGGACTTGATAAAGCAGCAAAAAAGGCTGGTACAAACATTTTAATATTGTCAATATTACTCAATGCTAATAGGGCTTCATCTGTAATTTGCTTATCCAAAGTCTCTATAAAGCGATAATAATCCTGAGCGCTATAAGTCAGCTCTTCCTGCCAAAGTTTGTTTGGCAACTGTGCTTTTTGTAAGATCAGCCTAATGTCTATTCCTAATTCTTTTAAGAAGATCTGAAATTGTTTAGTGATAATAAGTTTCATAATCTTATTGTCTAAAAATATTAACCTCAAGTCAAACTCTTAACAACCAGCCAGTCAAATACCCCAGCAGGCAAGATTGCGTGAAGAAAAACAATAGTTTTAGCGCCCCTACCAACGAGGTAACGCGGTTTAACTCGTTTGGCATTGACAATTTTGACAATCCTTCTTGCTACAAGGTCAGGCTCAGAAACCAATCGGCCTGCATACATTCTTGCAATACTTTGGGAGACCTTTTTGGCCATCTTTTCATAGGCCCCTCCAACTGCAGAGATCCTTAGATTTTCTACAGCAATCTGGCTCCAAGGTGTTTTAATACTGGCTGGCTCAATAATCACCGTCTCAATTCCAAATGCTTTTACTTCCATACGAAGGCCATCGGATAAGGCTTCAAGAGCATATTTAGAGGCATGATACCAAGAACCCATAATGGTAGTGATACGGCCACCTGTTGAAGAGATATTGATAATGCGCCCCGATTTCTGAGCTCGCATATAAGGAAGAACTTCCTGAGTTAAACGAGCTAGGCCAAAAAGATTTACTTCAAATTGCTTTCTAGCCGCCTCAAGCGCAACATCTTCAACCGCACCAAAAGCAGCATAACCAGCATTGTTAATCAAGACATCAAGTCTGCCTTCTACTTGAATAACCACTGCAAGAGCCTGTTTAATGGTTTGTTCATTGGTAAGATCAAGGTAAAGCGGCTGGACACCATCTCGTTTCAGTTCTTCCAATTTTTCCAAGCGTCTGGCACCACCATAAACCCTATGTCCCGCTCTTGCCAGTCCTTGTGCTGTTAGGTAGCCGATTCCTGAAGAAGCACCTGTTAATAAAATCACTTTTGACATTTTTACCTCCTTTACAACTATTATAGCCAAGTCGGGCATTTTTCTATAGGACGATCCATGCCAGTCTAGTAACAATCAACGCCAAAAAGAGAGGATCAACGTGATCCTCTCCAAATGGTAGGCAGATTAATTTCTATGAGCACCAAGCTATTTTTCGAAACCTATAAAATGGATGATACTTATCCTACTGATTGACTAGTCTTGATTTCCTTCATTCTTAACTTTATTAAAATAGCTATTTACAATAATAAAAAGAATAATGCTAAGAACTAAAATAACCGCATAAACCATTAAACATTCGTTCCTAAGTGCCGGCTCTTCATTCCAAAAAGTTGTCTTAATTCGAATAGTCGCATCAACTCCACTTTTTTTGGGTACTCCGTATGTCATGTGTATCAAGGGGAAGGATACTGCAGATGCCAGCACGGCTAGACCGGCTCCCATTCCCCTAAAAGCCCGTGTTCTCTTGCTTTCAGCAAACATTGCTTGCGGTATCCACATAAATAGGAACATTAAAATTAATATAACCAAAACGGTATAGGGTTTATCTTGACTGATTAGTCCTGTAAACCAAGCAATGGCAAAGGACAAAATCAGTCCCAACAAACCTAAAAAAATTATTTTGAGACTGGTATCAACGTTATCTTCAGGAGAGCGCTCTGCTCGCTTAGTCCTGAAATAAGAACGTATTGATGTCAACATCGGACTTTCTGTCGGTTCTACTGACATTTGCTGTTCTTGAGAGTGATTGATAGTTGTCTTTTGAGAGTGCTCAAAAACTGTCTCTTGCGGCTGTTCAGATACTGATTCTAGAGGTTCCTCCTTTGTTTGAGGGGGTTCTGATTGTTCAACAAAGTCCCCTGCTGCTTGCGCTGCATTAATTTCACTGACTTCAGGAGGACGTCCATATATTTTTTGAAATTCTTCCATCCATGCTTGTAAGTTCATCTTCTTTCTCCTTTTCCCTTTCATTGTAGACCATTTTATCACAAAAAAACTGATGGAAAATACCTGTAAATTATAATTTTCTTGATTTTAGCAATTGTAATCTTGATGAAAACTAAATCAAAAATTCCGCATCAACCAAGATGCAGGATAGGGGAACTAAGATACATTATTTACGAGTGTAGGAATTTTTCAACCTGATCAGCCTGCCGATGAAGAAAAACAAGGTTGGCGATGATTGCTGCAAAAATAAGCGGGGTGATAACCAGCAACAATAGCCAATGCAGTGGATTGCTCAGACAAAACAGAAAGATACTGAAAATAAGCAAAGGCATGGTGAAAACTGCAGTCATGCTGCCAGGAACCCAAGTTCGAAATCGGATGGCCTGACTGATATGAGATAAAAGATGGAAAGTATGTCCCAGCGTAATCGCCAGCACTAATTCTGGTAGCTTAAAAAGAATACCTGCAAGCAAGATCAGGCTAGCTAAAACAAATTCCTCAATTACTAACCCTTCCTGCTATCAGACCTAAATCTAATCCCTGTACTATCATAGCAATCGGTAGAAAACAAAGGGTGTTCGAGTTTACTAACATTAATAACAAATATGATACTAGGATAAAACATAAGCTAATTTAATCCAGTCCTAGAATTTACAATATAGGTACAATAAAAAAACTCATAAAATCTTCAGTAAAATCGCCTTGAACAAAAGCATTTACCTGAAAAAATTTTATGAGCTAAACCTTGGAGTTTTCTTGTATATGTTTTTTATGAGTTTAATGTATCACT
This sequence comes from Streptococcus sp. ELY_137, assembly GCF_058314515.1. Classification (NCBI taxonomy): domain Bacteria; kingdom Bacillati; phylum Bacillota; class Bacilli; order Lactobacillales; family Streptococcaceae; genus Streptococcus; species Streptococcus sp. ELY_137. The sequence continues at coordinate 274,513 of NZ_JBZFUL010000001.1, read as the reverse complement.
TTTGGTTACTGAACAAGTCTATTAAAAGAGAAAAGTCTATAAACTTAGAAGAGGTAAATATTTTAGATGCTCTCCTCAATAACCTGCTATATATTTTAGCCCCTCAACCATTTTTTCAATATTGACAGTAAAAATAATCTGGCCTTTTTCTGGATTTGCACCAGAAGGATCTCCACCGATACCAATTGGATTACCGTCCTTATCTATAAAATCTTCAGCGATCCAGTTCAAATTGATGTTGCACTCCTTTAGCTTACTATCAAAGACATACCCAGTAGCTTGTCCTGCAATCGCCCTATCAAGTTTAACCAATCCTTCATCTATAGCCATGACCATAGATGTCTCCATCTCTCCACCGTGAAAATCGAAGGTATTTCCTTCGGAAACTGTCGCTTGTACGCGCGGATCATCAAATGCCCCAAAATTAAAAATAAAAATATCCAAATCATGTGAATAGCGCAGTTCTCGACTGAGGAGGTTAGCAATCGGTGTATTTCCGCCATGACAAGAGAGGAGGGCTATTTTTCTAAAGCCGTGGTGGTACAGAGACTCTATGATTTCTTTCAGCATATGGTAGTAGGTCTCTGTCGAAAAGGTAAGGCTGCCGCAGAAATTGGCATGCTCAGTGCTCAAACCAATAGAAATATTGGGAAGGATCAAGAGCGGAAAATTCTCGTCAATCTGATTTACTTCCTGTAGAATCAAATCAGCCATTTTCTCAGCGATCAAATCATCCGTTCCCAGTGGGGCATGGTTGCCGTGCTGTTCAATTGCTCCAAGAGGAATCATAACAATTGTCTCTTCTTTATTAAGCACTTCCATATCAAGCCTTGTTAATTCACGATAGTATCTAGCCATTTTTATCTCCTCTATTTATCTTATAGATAAAGCGTTTGTATAAAAGGTAAGCAATTGCTCCGTTCAAGCTAACCTTAACTATGTTGAAAGGGACTGTCGCCAAAAGAATAAAGCTAGTCAAGTTAGAAATAGCTGGGTTAACAGAACCAAAAGACTTGGCTAAACTTTCCAAATCAATTCCTACAGCTTTGGCATACAAGGGCAGGCTAACAAAGAGATTGATGGCTGTAGCAGACAAGGTCTTGATCACAATCGTTGCCAAAAGAGCTAAAACTGCTGCTTTTAAAGTCTTACCCCTCTTTTTGAAAATCAAGCCCAGAGGATAGACAAAGAAGACAGCCGAAATTAAATTGGCGAACTCACCGATATACATACTATTGCTACCGACGGTAAAAAGTTTGATCAGGATCTTTAGAACCTCGATAATCAAACCTGATGTAGGGCCTAAAAGAAAGGTTGCAATGATCGTAGGAACATCTGAAAAGTCAACCTTGTAGAAGACCGGCATGAAGGGAACCGAAATTTCAAGAGACATCAGGACGCCTGCGATAGCTGCAAACATGGCCGTATAGGTGACATATTTTATTTTCGGATTTTTCATAAAATCCTCCTTTCTAGATGCGTCAACAATCATGGGAAAATTTTATGAGAAACCCTTTTTCATCCATCCAGTAAAAATACCATCATTCTACCTAGGGCAGTAATCGAAAGACTCTTTTGTCACTCAAAAATAGGTGAAATTATCTCCAAAGAAACTGCCATTGCTTAATTTTCAAAGTATCGCTAGCACTGTTGAGGTTACCTTGAAAACTGCTTCACTGATGCGAACAACTAACATTGGAACTGCTTAGATTGAAATAGCTATATGATGAAAAAAGCGCACTTCAAAATGAAATGCGAGGTTTTTTTGAGACTTAGCAAATAAACTCCTTTTAACTGTTTCCAAGTGCTAAGGAGGTCTTTCAGCTAAATTCTTCTCTCATCCAGACTATACTGTCGGTACTGGAATTACACCAGTTCATGCCTTATGGCTCGCGGACTATACCGCCGGTTAGGACTCTCACCTGACCCCGAAGAATTATTAACGCCGCCATTCTAACACAGGTGTATTAGTCTGTCAACTGATTTGAGAACGTAGTATGTGGTAGAATTTTTTAGAAAGTAGAATAACCCTGAAAAGAGGCTCTTTTAGAACCGAGACATAAAAACTGAACAAATTTTACTTTGCTCAGCTCTTGACATTTTTCAGGTTATCCCTTAAAATTTATTAAGCTGAGCAAGGGTGTGTTTTTGAGGAGTTCTTGCTCGGTGAGCGATGGCGGTAACCATCGCTCTTTTTTTGTTTCTCATTTAATATGAATATATTATAGCATACCAACCGCACCATTGCAAGTATTTTGAGCATTTTTTCTAGTAATTATAGTCTTTTTATCACCGTTTGGCAAGATTTGTTTTTAAGCTGGGTAACTGGCTCTTTTTACGGCCATCCAACAAGTGATACGATTTAGGAATCCGTTGCTGTCTTTCACGGATATCTCCAGGGGTATCTAAGTCCTCAGCCAGCATAGTTTCATACTCTGTCCGCCAAGTACCAAAAAACAGATCTTCCAAACTATTCTCGTACGTTAAAACGATCACCTGACTCATGGTTTTAAGTCCTTTAGGAGTCCAATACATGCCTCTTTTTTTCATGCGATAAGTAATCTTGCGATGCTGACTTTCCATAATCCCTATCCCGGCTGAGTCCAGTCCTCTCAATTTAGCAGACTTTGTGTATTTAAAACGACTGAGAAAACGGGTTTTAAAACTATCAAAAACAGCTTGGTCATCTTCTTGTGTAATGAGAGACTCAACCGTATCCAAAACCATTTTAAATTGTTCTCGGTCATGTTTTTTTATAGCCTGAAAAGCCTTCTTTTGTAAGTCATCTGGGTATCCCCTAAAGAAACTCCGTAACTCCTTATGAACATGGTAAGCATCCCAGAAGTGTTCATGGCGACGAATTTTCAATGCTCTGGCAATCCCCTCAAAGACCTTAGGGGAATAACCCGCTCCACAGTCAGAATTAGTGATGAGTAAAGTAGTCTCCTTAATCGTATAGGTATTATAGAGATAATCCAACAATTGCTGTCTGGCCGCATAATGACTGGGAGAAACAAACTCCTTTTTCTCCATCAGTTCAAAACGATTGGGACCAACTTGCCGACTGCCCGTATGGACAACAAAATGGGTGAGGTCGGTATTGCGTTTCTCTGGAACATCGGACTTCGTTTTAATCAAAGCGCCGTCTCCTTCAATATAGATCAGATCAATTGGCTTCTTTTGAGGCTGGCTGTTTTCTGTATAGAAACGATATTGTTCCTTTTCTTCCAGCAGATGATGTGCCAAGTCTATAGCTTTGACAACGGTCGGTTTAGTAATAGCTACTTGATAAAGAAGGGCAATCACCTGAATCACCTTATCATAGGGCATCATGGTTGACAGTTTGACAATCTGATAAAGAAATTCATACGAATAGCGAGAATTTTTAGGAAGTCCCAGCATATCATCAACAGGTACGGCCCACTCGTTACCCTTTTTCCAACGTTTGCGACTGAACGTGACTTCCCCAAAGGTAAAAATGACTGTCCGCTCCATAGAATGAATACACCGATAGCCTCTAGAGCGCATACTCACAGACATCTGGTCATCATAACTGGCTAACCAAGACTGGAAATCTTCTTTTATCGTCTCTGCATAACTGGCTTTGAGTGACGTTTCATCAATCATATTAATCCCCTTTACTATTTTTTGTGGGTATTGTATCAGGTGACAAAAAGATGAAGCAACTATTTTGACCAACAAAAAAGCCCTGAATTAATTAGGACCTTTTAATGACTTATTCGGTTTTATGAGAAAAAGTTTTACGCAGATTTTTTAAAAAGGTTTTCGTTCTCACAAAGCAATGTTCCTCTTTCCAAAGGAGAATGATCTCCAAAGCTAAAATGCCGATCAAAGTCCAGTTAAGAACGATCACAGCCGTCTGGAAACGGGTCAATAAAAGATAACCCAGCCAACAGACGGTAAACACAAAACCACCGCTTGGCCAAAATCGCAGCAGAACCAGAGCCAGCAACAAGCACATCATCTGATCAATGCCAAAACTAGCAACGCCCCAGTTCCAGCCAAACAGAAGAAAGAAAATGAATGATAGATAGTAAACGCCTCTAAATAAATAGTACATACTGCCACCTCCAGCAGAACCAGTTATATGTATTTTAATCATTATTTAAAATATCATTAAAATACATGTTTTAATTCTTAGTTATCTAAATCATACTTTTCAATCCAGTCGTCAAGAAACGTTGACGCTCCATTAAACCCCTCTTTAGCTGCGATAAGGTCTAGCTTATCCCGATTTTGAGGTTTCAACGTGAACGTCCATGGCTTTCTGGTTTTTCCAGAAGGACGACCTGGTTTTCTTTTTTTGGTGTCTCTAACTGTTATTGGATCACTCAAGGCTTGAGCGATTTTATTTTTTTTAGATTCAAAAGCCATAAGCCATAACACTCCTTATTTATTATAATCCATATTTATATAAGTATTATAATATGAACATTAGAGAGTGTCAAGTGCCACCATCATATCATCCAGCGTCTGGCTCAGCCTTGAAAAGAAAGAACGATGCTGGCTGAGAAGATTGGGATCCATCATCATATCAATCATAGTCTTCTCTTTTGTTGAGCGATTAAACAATTCCTTTTGAGGGATTTGTCCAATAATATTAGGATCATCAGCTAAAGCGGCTACCAGAGCTTTGGAAGCCTTGGTATTATGAGCAATTTTATTCAAGAGGAAATAAAGTTTGGCAGTAATCAAACTTTCACGACTAGGTCTAATAATTTCCTCTTGACGGTAACGAGATAAACGCAGTTCCAAGTTTGCTTTAGCTTCAAAGGAAAATTCACTGGGAATAATTGGGCTGATAATAGCATTGCTAATCGCTATAGCATTTCTGGTTGCAATGCCAAAATCAGGACGACAATCTAAGATGACGTAATCATACTGTTCCAGATTACGATCTTGATAATGAAGATCAAACCAATCATACAAGTATAGATTCTTATTGGAATCTGTTTCTAACATCCGCTCTGCTTCATCCAACCGCATCGATCCAGGAATTAAATCAATATGAGGAGCAACATTGAGAATATCAACATCTCCTCCATTAGTGTAGATATTAAGGACAGTTCCGCTATCTTGGTAGACATCATAGTAATGAGTTAAATTACACTGATGATCTTCATCAAAAAAGAGAACATTCTTTCCTTTATAGGCTAAACGCTGACCAAATAAAAGAGCTAAAGTTGTTCTACCAACTCCCCCTTTCAAGGCTACAAAGCTGATAATTTTCATAGGTTTTCTCCTTATTATTTACTTTGTAAGTATTTTAATACATATTTATATGTGTGTCAATATAAAAATAATTATTTATAAAAATATTTTTATAAGTATTTATATATATCTTTTTATTGTGATAAAAAAGGCAGCCGCTAAGCTGCTGCTTTCCGTTTATTAGCCATAGAACCCGCCTAGGTTACTACCGCCAGAAAACTGAGAGAAGGCCAGCTGATCAGCTGCGATATTATAGTTCCCAGCAAAATAGACATTATCCTCACCTGATTTTGTCAAGGTAACGATGAATTGGACAACATCCTTATTATCAGATTTTGACACTTCAACGGTTTCAAAGTGATAGCCATTGGCTTTGACCACCATTGCCAATTGCGTCAGATTAACACCGCTGGTCATCCCTAGATGATGATCCGTTGACGGCTCAACTTTAGACAGCCCCTCAACTGAAGACAAATAATTCAGAGCATCCTTAATAGCGGCCTGACATTTTTGACTGTCTTCAGCTGAGGCCTTCTGGTAGGGATGTTCCAGCTTGTTTTTAAGTTTCAGGTGATTGCGTTCGTTTCTTGTCAGTCCTTTTGAGGAATGAGAAGAACTGGTTTGACTGGTTTTGGGTTGATGTATTTTATCAGCTGGCTTTTGCTGCACAGCCACAATAATCATCAAGGCGCCAACCAGTATGCAGAGAGCTCCAATAATAATCGGGGTCATTTTCTTTCTTCCTTCTTTCATGATCGTGTCCTTTACTTCTTCCATTTGGGTTTCTTGTCGTCGGGATAAGCGTAAGTATACTGATTGTCCGTCTGGAATTGCTTGGTTGCAATTCGATAGTTCCAAGTATCATTTTTGCCATAAAAATCACTGCCTGAAATCGGAGTATTTTGCTCAATTAACAAGATATCACCATTCTCAAAGACATGGCAGACAATCCCAGTATGACCGTTTCCACCACCGCCGACTGGGGTTGAAAAGATCGCTCCAGCTTTTGGAGTAGTCTTCACGCTATTATGAAAGACTTGACTGGCCCATGCTTGTGCTTGTGCCATTCCATTCCCTTTAATACCTCCTGTATGTCCCCAAATCAGATTCCCAAGGCTTTCGGTCAGGTCAACACATTGTCCAGAACCTTCTACCCAGTTATCAGGGCCACCATACTTAAGTCCCAAATCTTCTGGATTATGGATATAGTCTTTTAAGCTCTTTGGAACTTCATCGGGTTTATACCCCCAAGCTATAGCATCACTAGGAACCGTACCAGAACCATCAGTTGCACCATCGTCAGAATCCGACTCGCTATTGTCACAATCTTCTTCGGGTTTAGCACTGGATTCCGAATCGGAATCCGACTCTGTCCCAGAATCTGAAGATTCATCAGAGGAACCGTCGCCTTTACCAATTTTAGAGGTTTTCACAGGCTTCTCCCCATATTTTTTGATAGCTTCCTTATCTAACCAAGCATAGCGTTTTCCAACAGACTCATAAAGGGTTTCAAGACTGGTTTTATAATCAGGGGCCGTTGCCCATCCGCCGTCCGCAATCGCATCAAGGGTGCTTTTTCCATCACTATTATTAATAGCTTTACTATAAAGCGTTTGGTTTCGCATAAACTCAGCTTTACCGACTATCCCAGCATCAAAGTTTTTAAAATAGGCATAACCACCGCCCGTATTATCACCAACGGTCGTTCCACTACCAGTCGCTGCTACGGCATCACTCCCATACAGCTTGAGCGTATCGGGATAGTCCGTTGCAGTTGACCATTTGACACCGCCCATATTATGGGCCTGACCAAATGACGGAACGCTGGAGTTAAAGCTGGTCTCTTGCATGGTCTGCGTGATAGATGCCGATGGCAAGAATCCCCCAACCTTCCAGCTATTGAGATAGGCCTGCTTATGATCTTTGACGAATTTGTCCACCGAAGCCGCATCTGAAGAGATGGAGGGACTGTCGGCCGCTGGTGTGGTTTCCGTGACCTCATCATCCGTTGAACAATTAGATCTGGAACCAACCGCCCCTGAAACAGCGCCTAAAATAGAAACTGCTAAGACAAGAGCGACAAAAACGCCGCCGATGAAGGTGCCTATAAAGAGCCATCTCCCAATTTTACGCAAAACATCAGACATAGAATCCCCCTCACCAAAGGCCAGCCATAGTTTTTAACAATAGGTAGAGAAGAATTAACGGGATACCAACCCAGATGCCAGCCTTCTTAAGAAATCGAATAAAAGCCTCATTCCTTTCGGCCTGAGCTCGTAACCGTTCAGGATCAGACTCACCCTCAGAAGCAAAATATTCTTTTTGTCGGCGGCCCATTTCTTTACGAATCACAACATAGTCATGGAATTTAGCTTTCTGCTTCTCAATAGGTCCCATTCCATAGTAGGGATCATTGTTTCGTCGTCCTCTAAACATCATTTATCCTTTCTTTAATACATTTGACCGTAGCGATACTGATCATAATCCAAATAACTTTGGGTAAACACGATATTCCCGACGCCAGCGATATTTAAGAAGAGCTCTCCTCGATCTAACTCAGGCAGGGATTCCAGTTCTGACTCTGTCATAGATCCTGCTAGAGCATTCGCTAACAGTGGGACAGTCGTTTCATCTGTCTGAGCCATGACCCGGTACTGCATCATTCCAAATATCCGTCTGACTGCGATAACATAAGGGTCTCTCTCAATACCCCCGCCAGACTCAAAGATAATCCCTTGAAGAGAATTAACGGAGAGAACAACGCCGGCAAAGTTATCTCCCATATAGCCGATAACGTTCGCTAAGGTCTCAACACTCATTTCAAAACGAGGGTCAAGTAGGGTTTGGGCATCACTAATATTAACAATATAGTGGGGCATATCTTCTTCCTGCAGCTGAGGATCATCCCGCATGGCCTGCTTGCAGCGTTTGCCGTTGTTGACAACATCCGCAGAAATAATAGAGAGCACATTAAAGACTTGAGCATTAAAAAGATTATCGTCACTTTTTAACTTAGAAAAATCAAAGGTCACAACCTGCTCTTGAGAAATATCCTCAAACTCCGTAGTGCCTTCAAAGATAGCCCCGTATGAGCTAAGCATTAATTTAAATGTTTTTTTAATGCGTTTCGTTGAGGCCAGCTCAACTTCATCAACATTTATTTGAGCCTTTAACGAGCGCTCATAATCTTCCAGATAAGGAATAAAGTCTGATAAAACGGGGTACTCATCCCGTTCTAATTTGGTAGCTCGCAGGGAGTTTTTATGAAGACTTGGGTTTTGAACCCAAATATTTTCATCAATATAAAACTCATTAAGGATTTCTTGGAAAGTGGCGAGATCATCATTGGTCACATCTTCATTCATGAGCTTAAGAATATTCTTAAGCTTATTGATATGGAGGTTATAGGACTCCTCTTCATCAACATCAAGCCCATTTTCTTCAGTAGCCTGAGGAAACACCTGGAAGATATTAATCCGATTTTCACCACCAGATAAATCAAGAATTTTGCCCTGTTGTTTTCTGGTCAATTCTTTAAAAGCTCCAGAAGCATCAATATTTCTAATAAAGTTTCCTCGGTGGTACATATCATCAGTATGCCGCAATAGGAAAGTGGTCTGTCCCATCCGAGGATTCCCAGAAATAATCATAAAAGACCTTGTCCGCTTATCATCCCGTGTTAAAAAATTAAAATTAACTACGCCTTCTGTCCTCGTTAGCCCGTAAAACGATCCCCGTTCATCTTCTAGCTTCGTGTGATTAAAAAAGTAACCACCCGCCAAGTCATGAGCACGGACGGTTTGCGGCTGACGGCTGTTGGGCAAGAGAATTTGTTTAGACGTTGGAATAAAAGGGGCCTGAAATTCCAATTCCTGTTCCCCTAAAAGAATCGTAGACTTATAAGCGGACGTTTTATCCTTAATCTCATCAACCTTCTTAAAGAGGTCTTTTTCTGTCCAAGCTGATACATAAACCCGAACATAAAAGGCAAGTACCCCAATGTTTTGCTTATCAATTTCTCGGAACATTTGACGAAGATCAGCCACCTCATCAATTTCTTTCATGTTCGTCGTGGTTTTATTCTTTTCAGAAATCCGAGTCATTTTTTCTTCAATGGACTTTTCTAGTTCTTTTTTAACCTCATCGCTGTCTCGATGCAAGATAGACACAAAGGATTGTGTGTCTTTCAGCTGGGTCAAGTCTTGAAGCCAAAATCGTTCTAATCCTTCTGAAGGAAACATATAAAAATGCAGGCAGGTATGATAGCCATCTCCGCTTTTCCAGTAATCATCTGCAAGAAATATAATCCCACCTTGCGGCTGTACCTGCCAAAGAAAATCCAAGTCGTAACCATCTTCTTTTAACTGACGTTGGCGTTTTAATGATAGTGTCGGCATTTTCTCCTCCTAGATCTTTTCGTTCATGTTGTAAAATTGTTTTATAATTTGAAACTTTTTCCAGCGGGGGATGTCTCTAGGCAGCAAACCGCCATTGCCATAGCGCTTAGCTTTAGAGACAACGTCATCTAGCTTATCGGTGCTTTCGCCCCACAGCCATAAAATAAATTCATGATTATAATTTTTCTTTCGGATAACCTGTTCAACAGAAATCCGAACCTTCAAGCCATCTTCACGGTCTTTAAGCTGAAGATACCGCTGGCTGCCTTCTGGAACCAGCTTTAGTTCCTGACGGACCTCAGCCAAGATATGGCGTAAGTGTTTAATCTGAGGATCCGTATTGGTTGGCAGAGTGGTGGTTTCAATTTGACAATCAGGAGTGAACCGAGTCAGCCAGAGCCGAAAATTTAAGAGTGTCCGAAGGGTCTCTCTTTCCGATAAAGAGTCTAAATCCTTCCCTTGAATCTCCATCAACTGGAGATAGCCATTGTTGACCAAGTCAATATAGCCTTTACGGGTGAACATAATGCTTTTGGTGGGAAGGGCTTCTACAGTTGAGTGAAGATCAAAGTAGGTTTGATTATCAATCTTGGCATTCCGCCAAACCTTGGACAGTAAGCTAGATTCCTGTCTCTCCTTTTGACTACTTTTTTCAATTGGCATGCGTTTTCTCAGCCTCCTTTTTTTCCATAGAATTAAGGGCAATATAGCGATGGCGGCGAAGTCTAATCGTCAGCCAGACCGCATGATAATTGCGTTTTCCGCCGTTATAAGGCAGTAATAAATAGACAGCTAAACTGGGAACCAAAAGCATAAAGAGCAGCATTTGAGCCCACATGGATGGCGGAAAATAATTCAGCGCAAACATAAAGGTGATGGTCACCGTTACGGCAATGATGAGGAAATCCCTCATCAGGAACATCCACATTTTGGTAGCCGTCTTGGTATCTTTAACGATCCCAAAGGTGTCAAAGTTCTCGTTCATAGAGCACATCCTTTCTGTAAGATAGTAAGAGTTTAAGGGATAATCATTTTTTAACCAATTTACCGACAGTTCAAGGACAAAACAAAAAAGCCTCACACATGGTGAGACTTTTTCATCAGGCTGAAGAACTCCTCTTCGCCAAGAATGGTTAAGGGTTGACCAGCGTTTTGTCTAGTCTTGGCTGCTTGATATTTCAGCGAGCGTTTATCTGGATTAAAAAGATCCAACTGCTTATGTCCAGCAATAAGGAGGGTCGTCTTATCAGAGACAAATCCCTGGTAAGTTCCCCCTTGTTCCTGAACAAAGCGGATAGCCTGCTCTCTCGTAACTGGCCGTAAACTTCCTGTTATAGCCACGACCTGATGGTGAAAAACTCCCATAGTTTAATCCTCATCACTTGTATAACCTTTGATATGGTTTTGTCCGCTGCTCAGCTGTTGACTGCCTTGTTGCAAGTTACTCTTAGCCTGACCGAGGTTAGAGCGAGCCTGAGAGGCGTGACGTTTCGCATACCCCTTGGTTGGGTCATAAGCCAGTCCAGCCGTCTTAGGTGGACGATTTTGCTTAGCTTCTTGACTCAAGGCATTGTCAAGACCGCTATTGTCCATACCTGAGTTTTCTCGCATTTCAGATATCGTTTGACGTTTATCCATTGGGTCAGTGGTTAAAGCATTGTAAGCCCCAACCTGACCACTGTCAAATCGATCCGCTCCTTTATCCAGAACCCCATTGACCTTATCTGTACCCCAATCTAATCCTGACTGAATGGTATCAGAAGCCTTTCGAACACCGTTAGTCATACCATTTTTAAAGGCACCGCCAACACCTTGATCCCGCACGGCCTCATTGATACCCTTGAGAGCACCCGCCACTTGAGTCGCTCCGCCAGCGGCCTTCTTAGCCCCACGGCCAGCCGCTTTAGTCCCTGTCCAAGCTGCTTTACCGCCAGCTGCAGCAGCGGAAGCGGCTCCATGGCCAAAAGCTGTAGCACCTTGTGTTAAAGCACCTGCCATCAGCAAGCTGCCAGCCACTTGTTGCATAGCATCAGAATGACCTGTAGAGACCCCCAGCCAGCGTTCAATCGCCGAAGAGCCTTGCATAGCCGCCAGGAATGTTCCGAGATAAACCAGAGCCGCAGCCAGGACTTGTTCCCACATGGTCAGTCCGCTGAAGAAAGAGTCCCCCAGGCCTTTGACAGCCGCTAGGCTGAGACTTGGGAAATCTCGACAAATCTCTAAGACCACTCGCATGATGATAACTTCAAAGAGAATCCCCATAAAGGCACTAAAGATCGTCATGAGCAGCTCTTTATTCTTTTTAGCACTGGAAGCCGCTGTAAAGTAACCCTGAATCGGGAAAATCATGCCCTGCAGCACAATATCAACCACAGACTTACCCAGTTTCACCGCCATAAAGAGGAACAAGAAAATCAGAAGCCCGTATTGTAAGAACATCCCGATCCAGTTCACCTGATAGCGCATGTAGGTGGATTCCATGGCATTGAGGCCTTTGGCGAACCGATGCTCATCAATAGTTTCAAGGCCTGAACTGTTGGCGTCCAGCTTATGCAGAAAAAGGCCCTTGACACCTTTATAAGCCCCATTGTTTTCGGAATCCATATCTTCTAAAACTTTAGTATTGGTTGCCCCGTAGTTAGCCGTGAAATCAAGATTGGTCACATAATTGCCACTTTCCCGTTGTTTCTTGTTATCCGTGATGTAATTTAGCTCAACTCCCGACTTCTGAATCGGTTTGAGGTTGCCCTGATCATCCAATTCAAACTTGGAGGTGTCCCAGTCATTGTTGATAAGAACTTTCAGGTCCACCACATTAGACTTTAGAGGCTGAAGGGCGAGAGAACTAAAGCCCTTCCCATTGGAGGTCATGGTTCGGGCTGTTTGCGCATCCTGAGCAATAGCTGTCCCAAAAGTAGTAATCCCCAAAGGGAGGACAAAGATGACAAAGGTCACTAGAAGAAAATTACTAAAGTATTCGCCATACTTAGGCTTTTTCCCCCAAGCCGTTGAGATCATTTTCCAGGTTAACACTAACAGGAAGCCTGATAATCCAAAGAGCTGGCCATAATGGTAAATCTGACCGATAATCGTCTGTTGATCCCCCAAATACCCAAAGAGGCCAAACAGTTTAAAGAGATTATTATAGACATGTTCCAGAGCAGTCGTAATCTGGTAGAGCGACTTGGCAATGCCTCCCGGCAACATGTAAATAAAGGCCCAGAAGGCCCCCTGAGGGTGAAGGTATTGAGACCAGTAATGATAGAACTGGACCAGCTTATTAGCTGTATCATCATCAAGATTTTTACCATCTAAACCTGGAACATCCTTCACCAAGTCAGAGAATTTTTGATAATCCATAGACTTATCCTTTCTATTTTTGATGGCTCAAGGATAAGGGATAATGGATTTTTACAAAAATTACCGACAGTTCACGGACAATTAAAAAAGAGCCTCACAAGGTGAGACCCTTAGTCAATTTATAAAATTTCTAGTTAGCAGTACCTTTGAAATCAAAATACTCATACTGAGCATCATTTTCCAATTGAAATAGGTGCATACTCTTACCATTATCCGATAAAACGATGCAGTAAACTTCTATACCAGCACGGTCATTTTTCAAATCTTCTTTATGTGGATCTGCCTTAATCAGAAAATGAGTCTTCCCTTCATAATCTGATTTATGGCTATTGTATACCTTCTTATAATTTTTAACATTATCAATTTTACTAAGATCTTTTTCAGTAATGACTTTAAAATAGATACGCTCACCATCTGAATTTGTTATGATATGTTTCTTAGTATTGAACTTTAGAGTATCTTTACCACTGTCATCATTAAAAGCTGAAGTAGTGTAGCCTATACCCTCAGTCGTCCCGCTATAAGATTCCTTCAAATCCTTAGGAATGCCTTCCTTGGTATACTGTGAACAAGCCGCTAAGGCAAAAAGTGTGAAAAGGGACAGCGCTGCTAGGACGAGCTTCAGACTTTTTTTCATCTTACTTCTCCTTTTTTACATGTTTGTTTACCGTCAGTATAACAAAGATAAGGATTAAAATCAATAGCAAAATACTTTTTTATCTCTATTTTAATCCTTATTGATATAACTATTATAATAAGGATATTTATCGTTAGAGCACATTACTCTTATCAAGAGAGACTTACCCTTTATTCCTCCACAGGCACAGCGAACGGCCACGCCCATTCAAATTCTTGTTTAATTTCCGCTTCAGTCAATTCTGTGTTATCTCGATTAAAGTAGTAGGCTTGTTTACCTAAGCGAGATATAGAGATTCCAAAAGCTGTTCGTATCAGTGCAAAAACTCTCTTACCCTCTCCATGAGGATTAGGTAATACAACTCTATATTTTTTCATTTGTTCTCCTCCGTTTAATGTGAGTTTTTTGGTTAAAGGACATCACTCATATCCTCTAGATCCCAATCATCTTCAAACGCATTTTCAGCTGAAGAGGAATCTGCACTCCCCAAGACCTCAGCCACATGAGCCGATAGCTGTTCCTCGTAGGTGTTATACTGCGTTTTGGTTAAGGGACGCTTGCGAGGAGCTAATTTAGGGGCTTCTCCCTGCCGCATTGGGTTCGTCAGCAACATTCGCCAACTGATCAGGTTATCCAAAGCCTGATCCGCTGGAACCGCAATATCCTGCAAGTCCAGATAACGGTGCGGACTGTCCACAGGAATATCAAAGAAGCTCTTGGACTGGTCAAATTCGTCCTGTAAGAACATATACCGCATAGGCATAGCCGTCTTACCCGTTAGGAAAATGGGATAGGTAATGATCTTAAATCCGTGATTATCTCGTGCTTTAACCCCACGCAAAATCAGAGCTTCTCCTTCCTGCAGTTTAGACAACTGGCTCTTATCCAGCAGTTCCTGCTTTTCTTGGTTGACATTGACATTGGGATTGGCTTCATCTCCCAGAATATTACTGGATCGGCTGCGGACGGTAATCGTCTTGTGTCCTGATTCATGGCTGAAGTATTCCGTCGTCTTCCCTTTTGATTTAATATAGACCTGTATAGAACAGTTGTCCTTAATAGTCTTGGCGACATTTTCACCATATTCCTTATCCAATTGTTCAAAGTTTTGAACCCATAGATAAAAGAGAATATTAAGTCCTAGATTAATTGAAATTTTAGTGTCCATGTCAGGAATAGCGGGAAGGTTCGTGAACTCATCCAAAATGTGCGTAATGCGATTCACACACTTACGGCCAGGAGCTGTTCCAGCCAGCTCAGCATTGACATTAAAGAGTTGGTCCAGAAACAGAGTAACCAGCGCATTGTACTCTTTTTTATTGGGTGGCGTCACCAAAAAGATCGCCTTTGGCTTATCTGAATAAACCAACTCAATATCTGACGGCTCTAGGAGACCGCCTTCTGGTTGAGAAACGATAGACAGGTCAATCTTATCCAGAATAGGTTTCTTAGTGTAATCATCCAAAATGTAGCGTTTAGTGCCCTCATGACAGCGATAAACTTTTTCAGCCGCCAGCACAAAAGTTTCATCCTCAAAGGCAATTTCAATGGTGAAGTGATTAGGCAGCTTAGGTTCAATAACCATATTCAAGTAACCGTAGCCATCAACATCAGCTGCCTGATGATCCACATAAATCGTTTCTTTCGTCAAGCCAAAAAAATGATTCGTACCCTTAATGGTGACCTGAGCCTTTTGAAAGGCATAGCTATTAGCCAGCTCTTTGTTAGTGCTGAACTTAAAGTAAATGGAAAGCCGACGAGGGAACCCAAAGGAGGCTAAATCAACAGAATTCAGTGATGTTAGCTTGGCAATGTTATCCTGCAAATAAAGGTTGATCCCTGACATCATACTAGAATAGATATTCCCTTGTGTTTCACCTGCCGCAAAATTTGACGAGGCAAAAGCTAAGATGGCCTGTTCTCTGAACTTAGAATGCTGGACCTGATTAACCTTTTGAAGATTATTGAAATAAGCCGTGATTTTTGAGCACCGCTCCACAATCATATCCTGAGTCGGATGATCAATCAGATTGCCGTCAGGATCCTCATAAACCGTTTCAGAGCCTAGATTAATCATGAATTTAGCGATATTACGGATGGTGACGGTTGACCAGGCATCCTCTTCACCATTATCAACCGTTTCATGAGCCCGATCCAGCAGAGCCATAGCGACAGCCGTAAACAGAGCAATAGAGCTATCTTCAAAATACTTGGCGTTGCCGTTGCCCATGCCTGGTTTGGTATGGCGGTAGATGGCTTCTGCTACAGCATTAATATAGCTCTGTGTTTTTTCATAATACCCCTTCTTAGCCGCCTCTATAGCCAATTGAAGAGGCTGATAGGACATTGAGTAATCAATATTTAAATAGGAGAGCACCTCAACATCATAGTTGCGTTTCCGCAAGGTTTCGTACTCTGATTGGTAGTGTTCCCCTTTCGGGTCTCCAATGATCATAGAAGGCTGAACTTCTGCCCGACTGTTCATTTCAATAGTGGTCGTGATCCAGCCTTCCCCTTTACCCGAGCGAGTCATCCCAGCTGATAACGCATTAACGGTGCCATCGTCAATATAATAGGTACCTGATGGGGTCGCAAAATTATTCAAAAAGCGTTGACAGTCGCTTAGCCAACGGCTAACCGTGCGATTTTGCCAAAGCATTTGACTGCCTAAAGTGATCCCCGGTAAAGAAGCCTTTTTCAAGTGCATCACAGGAAAGCCGCCATTCCCAGGATAGGTTTTAGTTTTATTGGGAATGGCCTTATATTGTCGCTTCACCTCGCTGATGGTCGCAAACCGATCATTGCCTTTTTCATTGTTGTTATAGTCTCGGTACTGTTCGAAATTGACCCAAGCTGAGCGCCAAGCGATAGAAAGACCTATTCCAAACAACGGTAAGGCTAATATCGGTGCCAGTTTAAAGGCTTCAAAGTACCAGAGCCGACGGATTAAAATACTGGACCAATTGAAAGTGACCAATGTCAAATGGCTAGTGACCGATTGATACAAGAAGTGATTGATGGCCCGAATAACAGAGACCAAATAATTGGTCAATAATAGGGCAATGAGACTAAAAGCCAAGCCCATAGTTCCAAAAGAGCGGTAAGTACGAAAACGTAAAAAAGGTTTCATTTCTCGCTCAAAACGCTTGGCTTCCCTACCGTCTTTAGAAAAGGTATGGTAAAAGACCTGGAAAATCCGATAAGCCAACCGCACAAAGCCATTTAATCCCAGCAATAAAAGCCAAGCCAAAGGCCAAACGATTAACCGCCCCACTTCTTTAGGACCTTTGCGCTTCAGCTCTTGACGGATACGTTTAGGGGATAGCTGTTTCTTTAAGGCTTGCGGATGTTTCATCCAATCCCCCATCTTTTTGGCGAACCTGATAACAGGCTGTTTATAGTGACCATAACCTTTATAAGCGAGATACCCAATCCCAGTCAAGCTCAACAAGCTATTCAGCCAGCTGGAAAAGGCAAAGCTCAGCAATCCATCAAATAGTAGTCGAATACTAAACATAACTGTCCTCCTCTTGATGCTGGCTTAGGTAGCGGTCTAACTGGCCAAGGTGCAAACTGGAATAACAAAACAGCCGAAACTGGGTGGCTTTCGTCAGCGATTGAAAAGCCTTGCGAAAATGTTGAACCAGACTGTTTAAATCCCCAGAACAAAAGAGCTCTTGTTTATCGTCTTGTCTCAATTGATATTCCAACTGCAGCGAATCCGCCAATAAATCATCTAGGCGTTGAGGTTCCATCATCATACTAGATGCTCCTTTCTAATAGTTTGACCTCATCATAAGGGATAACGTTTTTTTCTCAAATTTACCGACAGTCTAAAACAACTAAAGCCACCTCAGCAATACTGAGATGGCTTCAGCGGTCTTATCAACGGTCCTTTCTAATTATTTGGTTTCCTTAGTTCTCAGCTTGAAACGAGCCGCTCCCAGAGCTGACAGACCGACAAAGATAGCGCCGAGGCCTGCTATACTAGACTCCTTATCTCCTGTCTGAGGCAAGGCAGCAGCCTTAACGGGTTCAGCAGGTGTCTGCTGCGGACTTGATGTGGTCTTCCCTGGCTGAGGCGCTGGAGTTTCAGGCACTTTAACAGCTAGTTGATAGCTGTGATAGCTAGCCTTGACAGGCTCTGGTTCTGATGGAGCCGTCAGCTTGACCAGAGTAATCTTATCAGGTACCTTGTTGTCCGTCTGGAACTGCACTTGAACCTGTCCATGAGTATTGATGATCCAGTTATCATCAACCTTCAGGACTTCCAGCAGATCACTTTGAGCCCCATTGCCTGCCACTTTAACCGATTTGTTAATAGCTGTATTTGTATTAATCGTTTGAGTGAGGTTATTATCGACATTATAAATGCCTGAGCGCCAGATGATAGTACCATTGAGATCTTTCACAACCATTTCAGCTGATTTATTGACAGCAGTGCTTGGACGATGATTAGTATACACATACTGACCAAGGTCTACGCTGTCAATCGTAATGGTTTGACTGCCATCCCCATTAGAAACCGAATGCCAATTCAACTTCCCGTCCAGAACACCTGTCCCAAGATTGCCCAGACGGTCATTGTCCCCATCGTTCATATCATGGGTTAGCGTAAAGGCTCCCGTAGCCGAATCCACAGTGGCGTGCATTTCTGAATTGCCATATTTCAGGCTATCCACGTTTTGAGTGGTTTCTTTCATGCTGGCTGTAAAAGCGGTTGAGTTGAGATACTCCGCTAATTGCTTGTTAAGCTGATCGACGGCCGATTGATTTTGTTTTTGAACAGCTTGGGCTTGTGCCGTTACCGAGTGATAGTCTTCAACCGTTTTCCCTTGACTGACAGGCTCTGTCTTAACGTCTGCGACATAGTCCTTATGCTCTTGGGCTGCTTGATCAGCCTCTTGGTTGGTTGTATCAACGGCCTGTTTGGCTTCCTGGTAAGCTTGATTGGTTTCAGAGGCCTCAGTTTGTGCCGCCTGCAGATTCTGGACTTGGCTAGCCTGGTCCGCGGCAATTTCAGCTTGCTTAGTGGCCAAGTCTTGATCATTCTGAGCAACCCCCATGTCCTGAGCAGGGGTTTGAGTCACCTCAACCCCTGCCTGTTGAGCATTAGCGACAGCTGTTTCAACTGACGAATTATCGACCGTGACAGCCTGAGTCGTTTGATCAGTGGTTTGGCCAGCTTGAGTCGATGGAGCTGGAGAAGTTTCATCCGCCGAAACAACGGAACCTGCCCCTAGAGCCATAACGCCAGAAACAGCCAGTGTTCCCAGCAGCTTTTTGCCACGTTTACGGTAAGACCCATGGCCATTCAATTTTTCTGTTGCATTAAATAAAGTATTCATCTATTTTTCTCTCCCTATACTATGTGTTTTAATCTTTTTTTCCAAAATTGAATTTAGTTTTAATGAAAAGTAATACGGCACTAAGCATGGTTACTAAACCAGAAACCATGACAGCTGAACTAGAGCCGTCTCCTGTATGCGGCAAGGTCTTCATTTCGCCATCATCCCCCTTTACACTGAGGGTCTGATCGGAATTAACCGTAGCACCTACAGATCCAGGATCAACGGCTTGCGTCGATCCATCTGGCTGAGGAATGACTGGTTGACCATCTTGAACAGAGACGATTGTTGTCCCATTTTCAGTTGTGACTGGAGCCTCTGGTGTGACATCTTGAACCACTTGGCCCGTAACATCACTGGTTAGACCAACCTGACTTTGACCTTGATTATAGGCCTGTCCAGCCGTTGGCTGGTTACTAGCAGGATGAGACGGTTGGTTGTTTTGACCTGAACCATCAGATTGCGACTGGCTATCAGGTTTAGAGCCTTGATCTGAACCATTTACGCTGGGGGTAGACTGATCCGATGGAGCCGCTTGAGGTTGACTGTCATTATCCTTATCAGTCGATGCGGAAGGTGAGGATGACTCTGGCGCAGAGGCGTTCGGCTGAGAACTATCTGGGGTTGTAGAGCTTGGGACTGAGCTATCTGGCGCTGAAGTTCCAGCATTGTCTCCGCTTGGAGCTGGTGTTGCCTGTCCCTCTTGGCCTGACGGCTGCGCTTGACTCGCATCTGGTACGCTTGGTGTATCGGACGAAGCAGGAGCAGATGGCTCTTGTGAAGACGGCTGATTGGACTGATTCTGACTTGTTCCTTCATCCGATCTTGACGGGGCAGAAGCACTTGGTTGATTGGCTTCAGTTCCCTGTCCTGTGTCTTGGCCAGAATCAGGAGCGTTCGGAGTGGTATTGTCCGCCGCTGGCTGAGAAACGACTGTAGCCGCTGACGTTTGCGGCGCAACAGCGGGAACCTCATCCGCAAAAGCCGTGCCAGTACTGGCCAGGGCTAAGCCTGATAGTGTCACGAGTGTTAGTACTTTACTTTTTGTCATGTTTGATTTCCTTTCTAGTTAGCCTTATCTTTTGGATAAGATTTTTCTGTTGGTTCTGCTGTTAAAACAAAACCATAATCACTATGCTTGTTTTCCTTGACCTCAAAGGTCAAACGAGACTGCTTGGTATCGTCCTTGGTTTTAAGACCTAGGACATAGTTAAGGGTATAGGTTTTTGAGTCCGCATCATAGCTAATGCCTTCCAGAATTGTGGAGGTAATAGTGGCATCCTTTGGGGCGGTATACCGGGCATCGCCTTTATCTAGGAAGGGTTTTAGAGCAGACTTGTCATTACTGTAATAAGCTGCGAGGAAGTATCTTGAGAAGGTATCTACCTCATGCTCATGCGTTTGGACCTGCTTCAGACTAGTCGTTTGCGTATAAAGATAATGAACCTGATTGGCTAACCGATTCGTACGACCGAAAGATACAAAGCCAAAAAACAGCCCCAAAATACCAGTTACAAACCCTGTAATAGCCACAATTTTCAGCCAGCTCGGTGTTTTTGCGGCCGCAGCTGAGGGCAGCCGAGCTTGTGCTTCCCTAGTTTCTTCCTTCAGCTGATCGGTTTCTGCAGCTTCAGGAAATTCAGGCAAATCTTCCTCACTGACAGCCCAACCATTTTTGTTAAGGCTCTCAATATAGGCAGGAAAAACCTGATCGGTAAAGTAGGCTTTCTTTTTACTATAAGGATAGGATTTAAAGCTATCCTGCACTAGCACAGCTTGCATCAGCAAGCCCAATAGATCATAATCAATGACCAAAGGACTTATAAATACCTCATCTTGACTGGAAACCTTACCGTCTGATTTATGGCAGACTCTCAACGCTTTCAGTTGGAAAAATCCAAATTGGCGCTTAAGGTTTTCTAACAAGACCATCGTTTGGTAAAACGTTAGATAAGGCAGCGTTTCCTCTAACAAGAAACTGGTTTCAGGCATAGCCGTATCAATCCCTTTGATCAAGTCTAACAATGGCTCATTAGTTTCAGGGGAGTAACCATCTTCCCATTCAATCTTAATAAAGAGATTGTCAGAAATTACGGTTTTCTCTCCTGAAGAAAAGAATGGAAAAGCCATAAGTTAACCTCCTTAAAATCCTTGTTGGCCCCAAGTGTAGAACCACATGATAAGTCCAGGAACTATTCCAATGCCCATAGCTGATAAAACAATTCGGCCGAGTTTCATCTTCATTTTCTCTTTTAGCTCTTGGCCAGCTAAGCCATAAATGATTAACGTCACAACCCCACCCAAAGCCATACCTGCGAGCCCGACAGGAACAATCCAGCCTCTTAGCTCATCAATTTTATTTTGACTGCCATTAAATGGGTTCCCAGCTCCTAAAGTAAGCCAAGCTTTTTGAGCCGCAAATAGGCCTAGCTGCATTTTTGTTGTTAAAAGTTCTTTCATAAAATGTTTCCTTTCTGTTTAAGATAGTAAGAGTTTAAGGGATAATCTTTTTTTAACAAATTTACCGACAGTTCACGGAACTAAACTAACTAAGCGACCTTCTCTAGTTGTGCCTGAAATTCCAAATGTTGCCGTTCTTTCTTATGAGAGGTATCTTGAAGTTCCCCAACAGCCGTAATCACGATATGGTAGCCAATCACTGAACCCTGTTCTCGTCTTAACTGCCGTTTTAAATCAGCAATTGGAGCAAGAACTTGATTTAAAATTAAACGGGCCAACGGACGAGCCCCATTTTTACTGTCAGTTCCGTTTCTGGCTAAATAGTCTGCAACAGCCTGGTCATAACTAAGGCTCATGCCATACTTAGCTAAACGTTGTGACACGATGACCATATTTTTATCGACGATTTCCAAAATAATGTCGGTTGTCAAGGGATTGAAAATCAGCTTGTGGTCAAAACGGTTGATGAATTCGGGACGTAAATCATCGGATAAAACACTAGTCATCCGCTTTTGAAATTTCAAAAGACGGTCAGGATCCAATTTATAAATATCCCCTTTAATATCAAACTGATCCAGCACAGCCTTAGCTCCTAAGTTCGTCGTCATTAAAACTAAGGTATTTTTAAAGCTTACAAGCCGACCAGTTGCATCCGTTAAACGCCCATCATCCAGGATCTGCAGGAACAAATCCAAAATATCCCGATGAGCCTTTTCAATCTCATCAAAGAGCAAAACACTATAAGGTCTGCGTTTAACGCTTTCCGTCAACTCTCCTCTGGAACGTGTCTGGGTATCCCCAATGAATTTCTTAGCATCTTCTTTTTGTCCATACTCAGACATATCAAAGCGAATGAGCGCTTCCTCGGATCCAAAGAGTCCTTCTGCCGTTGCTTTAGCAAACTCGGTCTTTCCGACACCAGTCGGACCAAGTAACAAAAACGTCCCATAAGGCTTTGTTTCATCCTGCAGCCCTTCTTCCCCGACAGAAACCGATCGTAACATAGCTTGGATGGCTTCATCTTGGCCTTTAACCCGTTGATGGAGAATCTTATCAAGATTAATTAGGCGGTCATCATTCCCTTCGAGAATCGTCGTGACAGGAATTCCTGTTTTTCGTTTGAGGATTTCTGCTATCTCAACTTCCGTAATGGCTGTTTGACCTCGGCTGGCAGCCAGACTCCCAGCCTCATCCATTAAATCAAAAGCCTTATCAGGAAGGTACTTATCGGTAATGTAGCGAACAGACAAACTGACTGCCTGCTGAATCGCTTCATCTGTATAAGTCACTCGGTGAAAGGTTTCATAGGGACCTTTAGCCAACTGAAGAATCGTAACAGCCTCATCCTCGGTTGGCTCATTAATCATAATGGGCGGCATCCGTCGTTCTAAGGCTTTATCCGTCTCAATATAGTCGTGATACTCATCCAGAGTTGTTGCTCCAATCAGCTGAATTTCCCCGCGAGCCAGGACTGGTTTGATGACATTTCCAGCATCTAAGGCTTGGCCGTCTTGACCGCCAGCCCCGACAATCGTATGAATTTCATCCATAAAGAGAAGGACTTCTCCTCGCCGCTCCACGAGTTCAGTAATGATTTGCTTGAACTTGGCAATAAAATCCCCCTCTCCTGTCAAATTAGACAGTTCTAGATTATAAACGGTTAACCCTTGTAACTGAAGAGGGACTTGTCCCCTTGCAATTTTCAAGGCCAGTCCTTCAACAACAGCTGTCTTTCCGACACCCGGCTCCCCAATCAGAACCGGGCTATTTTTGCCTTTACGCAGTAATGCGAGGATGACATCTTGAACCTCTTCGTCACGGCCGTAGACTTCATAATCATCAGGCTTTGACAGAACTTTAGCGGATAGATTATCGGCCAATTCCTCTAAAGCACTCAGATTTTTTGCGGATTCATCTGCCATAAAGACCTCCTTTGCGTGTCATCTGTTGGGTCAATTTTTCTTTAATCCCATCAACAAATTCTCCAGGAGACAATTCTCCTTTTCCAATCTGTTCCAAGAAACTTTCCCAGCCTGCGGTGGTCGTAGGATCCGAAAAGTCATTATCCTGAAGAGCTGAAATTAAGAGATACCCTTTTTGAGTTGGGTAAAATTGACCTGTTTGCTTATCCAGTTGAACATAGCCAGCCTCCTGAATCTTCTTCAGCATCGCCGCTCGGGTAGCTGAGGTTCCTAAGCCATAGCTTGGCAAGACCTTCCCCATTAGCAAGCTTTCAGTCAATCGCCTTGGCGGTTTTGTCATCTCCGATCGGACAACCGCTTTGGTTGGGATCAGACCATCCAGTTGATAGTCAGGCAACAAATGATCTCTTTTGACCTTTTTCTCCATCAAGCCCCGCCAGCCTTCTTCTAAAATACGGTAACCTGAAGTTTTAAATTCAAGACCCGCATTTAAAAGGGTGACTTGCGTTGTTTCATAGCTGTAGTCTGGAGCAAACATCAGCAAGCTCCGTTTGACAATCGCTTGATAAATCAAGTGCTCCGCTGAAGACAGACCACCTAGGTCAGGTAGCTTTTGGGTGGGGATGATTGCATAGTGAGACTCAACCTGTTTAGGGTCAACATAAGCCTCCCTAGGTTCAGGATGGGCCACTTCAAAATGGCAATCAATGAGATTTTGGTAGTCAGCTACTAAACTCTTAAGATAGTCAAACTCCTTGAAGGTGATATGCGTCACATCTTGATTTCGAGGGTAGGAAATATACCCTTTCAGATAGAGACTTTCTAAATATTTTAGCGTCTCATCTGCTCGAAAGCCAAAGCGGCGAGAAGCCAGAGCCGTGAGACTGGAGTAAGAAAATAAATCTGGCGCCAGTTTGGTAACAGTTTTTCCTTTGATACCAACAACTCGGCTGGCAGGTTCTAACCCTCGTAACAGTGTCAAGGCTTCTTCACTGGTCACCAACGGATCCTTATAAGTAAAGGTCACTTGATGAACCATATCCTGCAGATCCAGCTTATAGTAAGGCTGCGGCTGGAAGTTCTGAATAGCCAGATCGTTTTCACAAATCAGGCGCACAATGGGCGTTTGGACACGACCGACAGATAAAGCGCTCCCTTTTCCCCGTCGCAACTTCCCTTGGTACTGCAAACGGAGTGTTGTGAAGGGAGATAAGTTCATTCCCACCAGCCAATCGCTTTGACTTCTGGCCTCTGCTTCTAGGAAATAGTTATAGGTTTCTTCTGGGGCTTGCAACTGCTGAAAGGCTTCTTTAATGCCGTCTGAGCTCATAGAGTGAACCCAAAGCCGTTTAAAAACCTTGTCTAAACCTGATGGAATATAGGTAAGAATCGCATAAGCAATTCGCTCCCCTTCACGGTCCGCATCGGTTCCAATAATCACCTGATCCGCAGCTTGTACCTCCTGAGAAATCTGTTTAAAGAGATCCCGAGATCGCTTATCCTTTTTCAACTGAAGATCCTTAAAGGAAATGTCCAATAATGGCAATTTGGATAAGTCCCAATTATCCTGAGGTAAGGGGTACTCAAATAAATGCCCCTCGGGAGCAATTAAACGGACTTCTCCCTCAAAAAAGGGACTAGACCTGACGATAGAAACGGCTCCCTTATGGGTAGCCTGACCCAAAGCCTTAGCGTAGGCTTTGCGTTGATCAGACTTTTCAGTTAATATGACGGTTCTCATTCATAAAATGTTTCCTTTCTGTTTAAGATAGTAAGAGTTTAAGGGATAACAATTTTTTCTCAAATTTACCGACAGTTCACGGACAATTAAAAAAGAGCCTCACAGTAGTGAGACTCTTCCTCAAGGGTTTAGAGCATTAGGGACAGCCGGTTTTGGACTTGGTGACAGCCCTCTGTCCCTTGTTCTGGGGGGCTGGGGGTTGGTCCGATTTTCAACACATTTCACCACTTGATCCGCTGCCTTGTGTATCCTCTTCATGGAGTAATCCAATTCCTGATCACTCATTTTAGTCAAATTGTCGGTCCAGTTGGCCATGTAAGGGATGGCCTCTTCGCTGGTATCTAACCCAAAATGTTTTGAGACAATATAAGCGGTCATCTCTGCTTCCAGCTCTTTATGGCTCCTTGATAAGTCAATATCTCCCTTATTCATAAACTTGGGATTATGCAAGGTCGCATGAGCTAACTCATGGATGCTGGTTGTAATTTGTTCTCCTGGGGTATTTTCAGGGTTGATTAAAATCATTTGCTGGTCACGGAAATAAGCCCCCTTAGCATTCCCCAGTCGATGAGACTCATCAAACTGCATGCCAACTCCAATTTTTTTACCGTAATCACACAAGCCTTTTAAAACCTTGTCTGTCTGTACCTTATCCACATTAAAATCAAAGTGGCGGTTAGGCATAGCCTTAGGATAGCTTTCGGTCTTTAAAGTGGTTTGTGAGAGCTCAAAAACCTTGTAAGTCGTAAATTTCCCGCTCATAAACTCTTTGACAGGTAACTCTTTGGACTTAATCTTGGCTTTTTCAGCGGCCGAGGCTTCTGCCCGGGGCTTATACTTGGTCCGACCGTGCTCATTTTTGACAGGCTTTCCAGCCACATCAAAAACAGGAATCATATCAACCATGACTGGCCGCAGCAAAGTTATCTGTGATTTTTCACCCGCTTTAACGGACAACTGATCATAGGTCTTTGTGACCGTTTCTCCCGTCTTTTTATTGGTAAATGTTCGGGTTGAGTGATAAACCTCATCTGATTTAATTCCTAGCTTTTTCCCCATATTTTGCCACTGATTAAAGGTGGCGACTGCTTGTGCTCCTGGCCACTGCTCTTGCACCAAGGCGGCATTCCTTGGAGACATGGTAGGAAAATGGCTCATAAAGTCTAGATAGTCTTTCATAGCTTGTGGATCAGCAGAATACTTTCTGATCTGCTCCAAAGCATGAGCGCTCAATTCTTCAGCACTTGCCTTACTAGGGTCAAAGTTTTTTTCAGCTGAAGAAACTTGGGACTTCTGCTCAGCCTTTAGCCGATCTTCTTCCATTATTTCCGCCGCACGCTGCGACAGACTTTTTTGTAGAGGGGAAGGATCCACATTAAATTCAGGTGGAACCTCAGTAGCAGGGGTAGGAGATTTCCCTATTTCTTCAAACTGTTTATTTTTGAGCACCCTCAGCATTTCCTGACCGCCATCTTTAACGTAGTCTTTATTGATGGCAATTTGTTTCAACTGGCCATCTCGTTCTTGATAAACGCCAAATACAGTCCCGCTGTCAGTTGCGGCCAATTTCTCACTCAATTCTCCCTTAATTCTCATAAGAGAAGCTGGTACATGACTAAATTCCTGCTCCTTAAATAGCAGCAATAAATCACTGTCTTCGGGGTTGATGGCTTTAGCCAAATCTAAATTTTTAAGCTTCTGAACAGAAGATAAATCGTTGAATACAAAAGTATCCGGCTCTACAATTTCTGGAAGAAGGTTGAGAACTTTTAATTTATCCGACATTCCAGCAGCAAATTTCAAATCTTTGAAATGCCCCCTTCCCACAGCAACATCTTCAATAAAAGATTCTGATAAGCTCTCTACGTGCTCTGAATAAACGGGTGTTACACCTGTTAGGTGCATCCAATTTTTCTTATCAAAAGAAACCTTTAAAATTTGGAGTGCTTCTTTAGCTGGTGTTTGGTACACATAATGAATATTAGTACCTGCTAGTTCTCTCAAGTACCATTGAGCTGAATCTTTCATTGTGTTAGCATAAAGATTTAGCGTCCGCAAGTTTTTCCTGTAGGATTTATTTGACATCCTATCAGTGTCAGTGGTAAAATGTAACTGAACATTGGTAGGAAAAACAGGTTGAGCATTAGACTCAACGGGCTGCGGTGCTGTCCCTGGAGAAACATCTTCTCCTAAAAAACTGGAATTGCGATTTAATAGTTCGCCCCCAGTGTTATTAGGAAGCTCTTGATCTTGATCAGGAGCTTTTTCTTGTTGTATTGGGACAGAAGAAGTCATTTCCCTCATTTTCAATCTCTCACTGTTCAATCTTTGAATAATCTCATCTTCCTTTAAATTGCTATCGAAAGTCCAGTAATCCAATTCAAAACTATTCGATTCTTGTAAAAAATTCTCCAGTTTGTCAAAAACATAGTTTTCTCTCAATAATGCTTTATCGGTATCATCAAGGAATTCCCAATCCACACCAACAATGTATTTTAAAGCGTCTTCATATCCCATTTGGGTGACCAGAAAATCAGTTGTTCCTGAGTGCGAATGGAATTTAAAAACAATTTTATCTTCTTGTGGACTGAGAGAACCGTAGTCACGATAACCAAATTGACCATCTTCAAACAAATAAAATTCAAGATCACCATCACTTTGATAAACATGCCAATAATCACTGTATAGCGAATCTTGTCTGAGAATAAGTGGTGGAAAAGTTACAGAGTTTTGGTCAACCTGATTTAAAAAATTGATTTCAGAAGATTGATCTTCTGTTCTGGCAACTTCTCGTTTTATTTCTGTGGCTTCTTCGTTAATCCTATTAAGATCAAAATCTAAAATAGGTTCATTATTAAGATAAACATCATAATCCGTATAAGCAGCATCAATAGCTATAAGCGTATCTAAATTACTGCCCCTGCCTGGCTGAGACAGTAAAGCTTCTAACTCTTCTCTCTGATCATTCGTAATATCTGTTTTAACGTAAGTAATCAATTCCTCAGCTGATGTAAACCTTAGAATTTTGTCAGCTCCTCTAATACCATAATTAGTAATAGGTATTGAAGTAACTTGGGGCTGCAAATTAGAAAATTCTTGTTCTCCAGATTGAACAATATGATCAATATTATTTTCATTGAGTCTCAAATCTTCAATAGGTTTAGTGGGATCATACCCAAATTTTTCTTCTAAAGATGCTTCATCCAAGCGTTCGATATCAAATCCTAATGCAACATGATCATATTTTCGTCCATCTTCAGATACCAATCGACTCATTAAAGCCTCTACTTGCTTTTCTGGAGATAGTGGATCTAGTTCAGCATAATGATGGGCAAATAAATAACCATCCAAAAAGTATCCTGTATCTTCTTGTCCATTTGGTAAGTAAACATAATCTTCCTTGACATCCACTATTCTTGTCTTAAAGAATTCACGAATATGGTCTTTTTGAGCTTCTGTAAAAAGATTAGGGTTAGAGGAACTAGCTTCTTGTTCCGCAATTCCCCAACGTTCATTAGCTTCTATTAATTCCTCCTGATGCTCATAATGAGCCTCCTCAACCTCAGTTGGTAAACCATGATTTTCCCATGAACGTGCATCAATTTCAGCAATCACTTCACGATTCAAATATTGTGCATCATTGCTCAGTGCTTCCGAATAGCCTAGCCCAGGAAGAATTGTGTAACCATTGACTTTTACATATCCAAAGTTACCCATCATTTCTATTTTTTGCTTAGAGGTAGCAGTATCAGACTCAAATCTGGTTAATACGTCTTGATGATATTCAGGGTCATTTGACAACCACTTTTGACCTTCAGGTGATTGTAAATAGGCAGTACCTGCAGCTAATAGACTATCAATATCAGGATAGTCTTGGTTATTGAAACGATAAGCAGTAATTTTTGTCAAAGAATTTGGAATATCCCCATCTGAAAACTGAGGACTAAGATATTGTTCCCATTCTGAAGCTGTATCAGGAAGATCCTTCAACTGCTCATAGCCCTCTGTCGCAATCATCAACTCACCTGCTCCTAAAGCCTCTTCCAATTTAGCTTGGGCT
Source organism: Streptococcus sp. ELY_137 (assembly GCF_058314515.1). Taxonomy (NCBI): domain Bacteria; kingdom Bacillati; phylum Bacillota; class Bacilli; order Lactobacillales; family Streptococcaceae; genus Streptococcus; species Streptococcus sp. ELY_137. Next base: position 245,356 of record NZ_JBZFUL010000001.1, on the reverse strand, counting down.
ACATCAGGAGTGTAATAACCCGAATAAACTTTTTCTAAACCTTCATCTGTCGGTTGCAATCCATAGAGATGGTATCCTTTAACTTCTGGAGCACCTTCTTTTAAGGCATCATTCCAATCCTGCTTAATTTGATCCTCAGCCTCAATTATAGGGATATCTACAGTAAGCGGAATCCCTTTTTTCTGGAGCTTAGAAATGAGATGGCGGCCAGCTTCATCATTATCTACAGCTAGAGTAATCATTTGGTTATCCCTGATGACACGATCGATAGTATGGCTTTTGATACTATTATCAAGAAAATCATGTAACTGTTCAGGGTTTCGGGATTGGAACCACTCTAAATTATTATTATCTTGAGCAGCTAATTCAGCTGCATAACGACTGATGACCCCTTCTTTAAGGCCTTCCATTGAAATTAAACGAACATTCTGAAGTGTATCCCTGTGCAGCTCATAGTAGGACATCAAATCAATAGGTGCTTCCATAAAGAGCAAGCGCTGAGGCTGGCCAATATCTACATGGAAATTAGAGAGACCATCAGAATTTTTCATAACTTCTTTTAAATAACCTTTTTTAGGATACTTTTCAAAATTCTGACGGATTCCTTGCAAAGAGGCGCCGACTAATTTCCCAGAACTATCAAAACTTTTGAAAACCAGACCTGGTTCAATCTGGTCATTTCTCAAAATATTTGCCTGAGCTAAAACACCTTGACGGTTGAAAAAATCAATGGTTTCAGCTGATAAGCCTCGCTGCTCTTGTAAATAGCGACGGCCTTCTTCAAGCGGCTGCTCATAGCGTTGAAGATAATAATTAAAATCCTCTTTTTCCTGTAGCTGATTGTAATCTTGTTGGGTGAAATTTCCTGTATTTAGAAACTCAACTGCTTGATTATAGTTGACTTCTTTAATGGTCTCAACTAAAGAGATAACATCCCCGCCCACCTGACGGCTATGCCAATTCCAAAGGCCTTGTTTAGGACTGATAACTAAGCTATCATGGTCTTTCCAGCGATATTGACTACTAGATCGGATAAGATCCATTCCCAGACTTTCAGCCACTTCTACAATATCCCGAGACCTAGCTAAGTCTCGCTGCTCTTTGCGACTTAAATTTGCCATGACTTTACCTCCCTACTGCACTAGCGGATCGTCTATATCCACAAATGTTTCCCTAGGAAAATTGATCAGATCACCAATACTAAAGGACCTATAATCCAAAGGATTTTCGTATGATAGGGTCATAGATAAATCCTGATTCTGGCCAGTCCCATCAAAAGTGATAATCTTACTGGTATCATCCATCGCAACGACTAGCCAATCAGCTGAGAAATCAAAGTCGCTTTCCACAACACTTGGAAATAAAAACATAAATACGTCTCCTTTTCTTTAGAATTGGAGACAGGATAAGGGATAATGCAAATTTTTTAAATTTACCGACAGTTCACGAACAAAATTTTTCTCAGAACACAAAGGTATTTAAATAAAAATAGCAAAAAGGCCCTCTATAAAAGAAAGGCCTTTTTTCTGTATGATACTTAATTTAATAATTATTAAATTGAGCAAAATCAAGTAGAAGTTTTATATAGACTGGCGGTATTCTCTTACCTAAATCCCAATCCTCTAATGTCCTTATGGGGATGGAATACTCTCTTGAGAATTCAGCTCTTGACATATTACGAGTGTCTTTTAATGAGTTGTTGGCCAAAGTGTAAATCTTAGTCAACATATCAGCAACTTCCTGTGGATCATAGTCATCCATCCACTCTTGCCAACCACGCTCTGCTATGTAAAGTTCCAGAGTAATACCATCCTCTAAAGCTTCGCTATATAGCTGTTTAAATAACTCAAATTTCATTTATGTTCTCCTCTTTTGGCACATGCTTATCAACTAGCTCAAGTCTATATTTGTGAGCTTCTATAGCTTTTTTAAATCCCTTTTTACTATAACGTTTCTTACCAACAGTTAAATAAGCCATATATCTTACACGTCCATCTGCAAGATGGTAGGCTTGTACACCATTATAGCCAGTTTTGTTATTTTTTTGGATTTTTTCGTTTATCAAAAACGTAGCAACACCCTCAACACGCTTCTGGTCGTATCCTTCCGAGGCTCTTTCCTTTAGCGTGCCTTTTCCTACTAGCTGTCTTGCTGTTTCTTTAGCTAGACAACCGCAAGATTGTGTCTTTCCGTTTTTAATGGCAGTTCCTCTCACCTCAACTATCTTCCCACACTCACATTGGCACAACCAATGTGAGTCTTTTTCTGGACTCTTAACTTCCTTAATAACAGTGAGCCTTCCAAATTTTAGTCCTAATAGCTCCAATTTACGCATGTCATCCTCCCAAAAGCAGGGGCGAAAGCCCCACTAATTTTGTTCAATAAGAGATTCCAAATTCGCCCATTGAAGGTCATCCTCGATGTAGTCGATCAAAGTATCAGAAACATCGTTGATGTCATCCTCAGTAATTCCAGCCTCGTCAAGACTTTCTCTCCAAATCCACTTATCCAGACCAATCTCCCAAACCTTTCTAACTGGCCAATAGGCGCTTCCTTGTTGGGTGACACCGTAATCTCCATTTTCTAAGACATAAAATATCATGCCATCACTATAGAGGGATTCTGCGATTTCCTTCGCCATCGCCCTTAATTCTTCTGCTTCCATATTGTTGTTCCTCCTTTATCTTACATACTTATTATACCACGCAATGCGTGGTATGTCAACAAAAATAATTCTTTTTCAGCCGAAAAAAGCCACTATCTATGGGTAAACAGACAAGTCACGAGAATTTTTTAACAAAAAAGAAAAGAGCTTCTCAGCTCTTTATATTAATATTGGCTAATGTCTATTGCCTCAATATCATTAACATCCAACCATCTTTCATAATAAATATAAGCACTCCCATCGTACACATTTTCATCACGTCCACTAGACCAGTACGGTTCTGGTATACTGATGGAAGTAATTTGGATTTCTTGACCCGCTGGCAAACTTGTACTGCGTTCTTTTAAAAAGTTATGAATATCATTCTGCATTTGATAGAGATTTCTGTACTTCTTTAATGTATACAATCATCTTTTATTCCTCATATTCACCAAAATGAGCTATCACTCTTCTTCGATCACTTCTTCGATAATATTTAAATCTTCGATAATATTTAAATTATCGAAACTTAGCTTTTCGGGTTTTCGAGTGGGTTTCGCAATAACCACTCGTTTGCCCGTATGGTTTTTAACTGATATACAACGCCTAAACCCATGGAAACCTCCTCTTACAGATCCCCAACTGACAGGGCCTATCAATCCCTGTACAGCATCAGAGGTCCACTCTTGAGGAGTGATCCGCTCCTCTGTCTCAATATCGTAAAAATCTTTACGATAGGCTGTCTTTTGAACTTTCCGAAAAGCTCTATATAACCTCGACGGCCTCATTTTTAAGTTCACTTTTTGTGCCATAGATAGTTTTTACCTCTTTTTCTACTATTTCATCAAGTCATTAAGCTGTTTATGTAGCTTTTTGACTTCTTTTTTTCGCCATTCCCCAAGAAAATCTAGTAAAGCCGAACTCACAGTGAAAAGGGCGTATTTATAAGGGCCTACAGATTCTAACTGATCTAATTTAGCGACTAGTTTTTCAAAGTCTGTATTATCAGACATCTCAACAAGATTGGAACAAAATTGAATAATATCTTTTGCAAACAATTCAATCTGCTCAAGAATATTTCTAGAAGGGTAAAGAATCTCAAATTCCAAAATCAAGTATTGCTTAATTTCTCTTTTAGTTTTTTTCCATTCCATTAAGCCAACTTCCTTGATCAGTTCCTCAATTTTTTGATTTTTCATTTCCATTTTATTCACCTCTCATTTTAGCTACCTTTTTTTATTTTATATACATATTTTAACACATATTTGTATATCCATCAATATTTAAACGCATATTTTTATATTTATTTTTATTGATGATCTACTAAAAACTTCGGGTTTCTTCTTCTTCACGGTCATCACTTCTTCGCTTATTACGGTATGCTTGTTCTTCCTGTCTGGCCGCCGATTTCAGAGACTTAGACAAACCAGACATAAATTGACTGGTAGCCCTAAACCCCTGCCGACTGTGCAGCTGCTCCCACTTCTGAGCCTTCTGTTGGTTCAGCTGACGAGACACCATCTGGTAAAGACCTTGACTTTGATTTTCAACTGGGGTCACTTCTTTTTTCGGTTCGGATAATTGATCGTAATAGCCTATCAAGACTTTAAAATAGCGGGCATTCTCTTGACGATAAGGCCGTTTCAGCTGCTCATCAGCCAGGTGTTTCATGGTCTCATTATTCGTATGAATTTTATACTTGGTTTTAAAGACAGCTAAATGGGTTTCTAATTGCTTTTGATAAGCTTGTCGATCCATATTTTGACCAGAAGATATACTGATCAGCGATTGATCATGCGTCCGTCTCACGAGATCCAACTCCTTTTGAAGTCGAGTAACAGGCTTCTTGATGCCTTCTGCGGTTGCCTTCTCAAGTGGAAACTGCCGACTTTTGGCATAAGTTTCTGATAAATCTGCTTTTCTGATTTTATCCTTATCTTTCAACTGATAACTAGGGGTCAAGGCTAGCTGAGTAAGGTACAAGCGTTCCGCTACTTCTTTTTGTTTAAAGGCTAAGTAAGCTTGGTTCTGCCGTGTTGGCTCAATTTGTCCTAGGAGACGCTGTGTCACCAGTAGGCTGGCTTGGTCTTCTTGATAACTTCTCAGCCTCAGTGCATAGCGAAAGAGACCAAGCTCCTTGCTTTCTTTTTCGTTTTTACCGTCTTTTTGATTGGCCGCATCAATTAAACGGCTGAGATCTTCCTCACTAAAAACATTCAGGTCATTGAGCGTCATTTTTTTCTCAGCCAGATTTTGCCTTACCTGACTAACATCGTAGTAAGGATGAGACTCAAAGCCAATGACCTTGCCTTGACCCTGTCCCGATTGATCATAGTGCTCATAAACAGGCTTTTGAACCTGAATAGCCTTGGTCCCTTTAGAAATTTCATATCCTCTAGCCTGCCAGCCTTCTGCTGTTCGTAACAATCTAGCGGAAGGCTCCTGTTGTAAAATACTTTCCTGATTGTGTTGAGAGAAATGCTTTAGGTTCGATTCTAAGGATTCGGAAAACTGCGGGGCTTCCTGCTTAAACTGCTTCAATATCCGATTGCCCAGCCGCTCTCTAAGTTCCAGTTCCCGCTTCTGAAGAAATTTTTCCAGCTGATATCCCTGACTAATAACATTTCTTCGATGCTCCTCGCCAGTAACCTTCCGAAAAGCCTCGTAGTGGGTTCCTTCTGCAGCCGTATAGCTGGCCTGATAGAGCTCTAAAAAGGCCTTGGTCTCAGACTGCCAGACTTCGTAGACAGCCTTCCCCTCATTGGCCAAGTAAGAGTCAATATACTTATCCAAAAAGAATTTACTAACCGCAAAATCTTTAGCGTTAGAGCCATATCGCCACTTTTTTCCTGAGGGTAAGTGGTTAAAAGCCTGCTCCAAAAAATTTTTCTCAATCGCCTGAGTAATTTTTTCGGGCTTAAAAACCTCTTGGATGAGATTCGTTTTTAAATTGGCTAAAATTTGTTCTTGGCGCAGGTGCTGCTCTTTAGTGCGCTCACTCAGCAAACCGTGAAAGACTTGACTTTTGAGTTGTTTAATTGTCTTCTGGGAAAAGTTGCCTCGATACTCCCATCGTCTTCTTGGCTGGTAGAAAATCCGATCCCTAGCTGAATTTTTTTCAGCCAGTCCAAAATGCACATGGACATGTTCGGTATTTAAGTGGATATTTCCCCACCAAAAGGCACTGTCATCCAATCCTTCCTTAGCGATGACACCAGGCATGGCTTCACGAACAGCATTTTTTATAGCTTGTTGATCAACCTTGCCTGTCTCAATATCATAGAGCCCCTCTTTAGCTAAAAAGGCATTATCAAAAGAGATAACACCTTGCCACAGCAAACAGCCATGTTCATAAGATTCCGTTAGATCCGCCTTTAAGTGATCAACCTGATCTCTGGCCAAATAATTAACATCTTGGGTAAAGATGGCCGTCACTTCATCATTCTGATTTTCAGTAGCATAAGAGCGATTCATATAATTGATGTAGCTTTCAAAATCCAAGCCTTGTTCAGGAACGGCTGCATGAATCGCAGCTATTTGAGCCTCTGACAGCCCTTCTACGGCCTGTGTCGTTTGATCAAGAACAATATCATTATCAATCTCTACAGCTTCGTCACGGTTAGTATAATCAACGTAGCGGGCATTAGCTTCCGTATATTGCAGCATAAATGTAATGCTTGGGCTTTGGTTATTCATCATTCTCACCGCCTTCTCTTAATTCCTGTAAACAGATCACAATATAATTAGAGACGATTACTAGGAAAACATAACCGAAGAGGATATAAATTTTTGGGGGGTGCTGTTCCCCTACTAAGCTATCAGCCAAGTAGAGACCGCCCGCCAAAAAATAACAAAGGCCAGTCGCCAAGACAATGATCCAGTAAGCAATCGGACGAATCCCTTTCAGCTTATCGGCCAGACCTAAGACCACCTGAAAATTCATCAGAAACAAGGCCAAAAATCCCCAAAATGATAACGGCATCATGACCCCTTTCTAACTCCACTCGTTAGTGGCAATTGACAGTGATGGGAAATAAAACCATCTGATAAATCTTCTTTATTAAAAAAGCATGGGGTCTGGTAAGCAATCAACTCGCTACGCTTAAAATTTTCTCGTAAACTGGCAGAAGCCCGATTGACTTTTTCAGCAACTTGAGAAAAATTGAAGCCCAAACTCAAGTAGGTTGTGACTTTCTTTTCAAAAGCTTTTTTCTCTTCCTCTGTCGTTAAATAGTAATGCGTGGTCTCAGCTCTTTCATCTGCCAAATTTTCTTCATGGAGTGCTTTTTGATAATTGGAGTAGAGCTCACGCATGGCAGAAATAATTGTTTGCCAATAGTGTGAATAGGGCTTTTTAGTATAAGGATTAACCAATTGGTCTACTGGTTCCTTAAATGATCGATTAACCTTATCAAAGGTTCCTAAATTTTCAAAAGGATCAATATACCCTGTAAAATCATAGTGGATTAATTGGTGATAAAGTTCTTGACTTTTTGTCATGGTGACCTCCTACTACTGATGGAACTGATTGGCGGTCTGAGATTTGGACACATCTGCTTTTATTAACTCATCTATTTGCACAAATAAGTCTCTTTGTTTGGGATCACGTCCCGAATTCCGACTTGCCAAATCAAACGGATCCCAATTAGGACCATGCTGGCCCAGCTGAAAATTGGCTAAGCTAATATATAACAATTCATCTTGTTGCCGCTGCATCTGTTTGAGCCGACTTTCAATTTTTTCAGCTGCCGTTTTCTTCCCTTTTAACTCCTGAACACGACCATCAAACGGCGTCTCTTCCAAATTATTTTCGATGAGTAAATCATAACAGAGCGAGATACAATCTTTTATCGTGACGCCTTTTTTTCTGATGGTTTCCTTGCCATAGCGATACCGCATCAAAGCGGTTAGTTTTTCTTCAATGTCAGGCGTCATGTAGACGCCGACACGTATTTCTTTTTTGTGATTATCCATCTTTACTCCTATCAAAATTTTTTCCTACCAGCTAATCAAATCCTAACTGCTTCGGGATGGATTGGTGAGTGAACCAATCATAAAGCCATTGACGATTTTGTGGCTGAATTAAAATAATTACCACAATGATCAGTACAATAAAAGCAATTTTCCCTTTTTTCAAATTCCGCCACCTGCCCTTCTTTCTGCAGCTAAAGCATCCACATCATCCATAAATGCCAACCAATCAGAAACTAAATTTTCTGTTACATCAAGGTGGGCTAAAATAGCCGCTTCTGTAATATCTTCTTTGACCAGTGTTTCAACTAAAACTTTCTGTTGATCTTTAATCTCAGTTAGCTCTGTCGCAAACTGATTATCATAATAATTGAGTCCATCGTTAGCAACTATCATCTGACATTGGCTCAACATAAATTGATTAAAGGATGGGTACTGATAAGTCTCTGAAATTTTTTTCAACTGCTCATAAACAGCATCCGAAACATTTCTAACTTTAATATCTTTACTCATGATGATCCTCCATCAATAATTCTTGCAGGGCCTCAAACTCACCTGACATTAAGAGCGCTTCTTCCCGTTTTTGACGTTGCTCAATGGCCAGAGGTTCAATCATACCTTCATACTCTAGCCAACGAGAAATATGTCCATTAATTTTTTTCAGCCGCTCATTCATTTGATTCAGCTGTTCTTGCTTTTTGGTCCATTGTTGTTTGAGGAAAGCTGTCGTTTCTGCCATCTGAGTTAGGTGAGCCAAGTACAAATGTTCTGCCCGATTGAACTGGCCCTGATGAATTTTATCTCGACACATTTTTAGAAGAAACTGATTAAATGACGAAGCCTTTTCTTTTTCGGCCAGTGCTCTTAAATACTTTAGCTCACTACCAGATAGGCCAGAAATTTCAACTCTATTTTTCTTTGTTTTTGCCATAAATTTATCCCCTCTATTTTTTTTCAAACTCATCATAAGGGATAATAACTTTTGAGTCAATTCCCTAACAAAGAAAAGTTTTTAGGCGGCCCAAAAACGGCCGCCCTTCTTTTTTCTTTTTACGGAGAAAAAGCCAAAAGAAGCAAAAAAGAAAACTCAGACTCGCACCACAACGAAATATAAAATTTCTGTTTGTGCGGTTTTCCTTTGTCTGAGACTTTCCTCCAAGGCTAAGGCCTTTTTAGAGGTCTCAGAGTCAGAAAAGAGCATAAGGGAAACTGTCCCCACGTTCCGTGTGGACCCGTCAGTGACGGGGTTTCCCGTACCGGTAACTTTCTCTGCTATCGCATACTAATAACACCATGCTATTTTAGCCTTATAGCATACCAACGACATACTAAAATGACAGGCATTTTTCAAATAACATACAATTAACACTAAGATTTTTTGGCCATTTTTGAACCAAAACGCCCATAATTTTGACTCAGCTGTTGACGAAAAGAGGCCGAATCCTTTTTTAAGATTCCGCCCATTTTCAGCTGAAGAGGTCGTCAACTTTCGGGCTCATTTTGAGTCGCCTGCCGTTTTTCTTTCTCCTCATTTTTGAGAGTTTGTAATTCATTTTTTAGCTCAGAATGGACCGAAACTAAGTCAATCGATTTCTCCTTTTTCTTGCGGAGTTGAAAATAAATTTTTCCCAAATCTAGCAGATAAGCTTCTTCTGCTTTCTTGCGTTCAGCCTCAATCGCCTTCAATTTTTCTGCTTGTGCTGCATAATCTTTATCCAGCTTCGTTAAATTTTTCATAGCCATTTTATTTCTCACTTTCTACTATTTCTGCTTGACCGACAGGCTCTGATTTTCTCACTAAGGCAAGTTCTCCTGACTTTGTATAACCGGAATATTCTGATAGAGATAAGGGCAAGAGCTTGTAATGTAACTCAGCTTTTTCAAAAGGATAAACACAAAAAATTGGGGTTAATACAAGATCACCTTTTTCAAATCGTCTAAACTTTTGGTGAGTTGTCACATTATATCCTGTGGAAATTTTTGTCGATTCTTTTTTTAACAGATAGGAGCATTCAATAAATTTCTGATACTCATTTTTGATGGCATGTTTGGAAATCGTTCGCAGTCGATCGTCAATATTTTCAATAGCCGCATCTTTAAAAATATTGGTCTCAGGAATATTTGAATCGTTTAATTTTCGTATCCCTAAGTACGCTTTATTCAGAACTTTTTTAAAGAGATAGGCTCGAAAAATTTTGGGTTTCAGGAACTTAATAAGAAGATGAATCATACCAAAAATGAGCCAGACTTCTAACATAGATATTAGCAATTGGTCAGTTGGCACCAATCTTAAAGAAGCCATTAGAATTGAAAATTTTACCGAAAAATAAATCGTAGACTTAAAAAGCCAACTAATAGAAAATTCGTCCCCAAAAAGACTCTTAGCCAAATAGAAAATGAATAGCATTAACAGTATTACTGATAACATGTTTAGACCCATATTCGCAAAAGTTACTAATGCTTTTTTCGGGAAGAAAACATGAGTAATAAAACTAATCAACACGCCTAAGTAAACTATAGTTACTAACCTAAACAGCCATTTATCCACAAAGCCTATGAGCCAATTTAAGAAAGCGGCTGCTGTTAATGGTGTACTTTCTTTACGGTAATTTTTAAATAATTGAAGCATTAAAATCTCCTTTCTCTATTTATTCAGCTGAACCGATTGAACAGGACTGGCAAATTCAAAGGTGCCATTTTTAACGGCTTCTTTTTTCGCAGCTAACGATTTCAACTTAGCCTGTATCGTTTCAATATTGGCATTGGCCTCTTCAATCGTTGTATTTTTCGAGTCAATATCATCTTGGATTTTCTCAACATTAGATTGATTATCTTCCAAGTCTTGCCCCGTTAGATACTTAGCCTCTTTGTTCAAGCGTTCAATCTTAGAACCGTCATCTGAGATAACTTTATTCAGCTGGGCAATGGATCGATTGAGAGATTTTAGCTGCCCTTTTTGGAAGGTCACTTCCTTATCTAGCTCTGATAAAGTGAAGGCTTCTCGAGACGTTTCAGCGATTGATTTAGACTTCAATTTTGGTCCTTGAGTCGTGACATAGAACTCAACAACATTGTCATCCGAAGAGGGTTTTTGACTCTGATTTGAAGCAAATGAAGAGGACGATGACGAGTCATTCAGGTCAACATTGATTTCAGAAGTATCAACCGAATGGTTAGTAATATCGATCGCAATTGCCTCAAAATTTTTAGGAACCCCTGTGATAATCACTGAAATTTTATTATCAATAATTGGTACAACTTCCATCTGCATCGCTTCAGATGGATTCTTGGCGTACATCTTCCAAGAGAGATTATCTGAAGCAATACCCAAGTCCACATCCGTTGTTTTATCTGATGTTTCAAACTGAAGAACAATGGCTCCTTTCTTCTTATCATACGTTTGAGACGTCATCTTAATACTGCCAGAATTATTCTGGAAAGTTTGTTCGGTGGCCAACTGGGCATCTGAATATTTCTGCTTATTTGGTGAGAAATAAGAGCCAACTACCAGGTATGAGATGACCGATAAAAGAACCAAAACATTGACAAGTTTACGCCTGACTTTATTGCGTTTATACCATGTAAAAGGCCAGAGAACCGTCTGAAGAAATGGGGATTCATTCAGACGGTTACGGACCTTTTTGAGACTATCCATAGGTTACAGTCCTTTCTGTTTAAGATAATAAGAGTTTAAGGGATAATCATTTTTTAACAAATTTACCGACAGTTCAGCGTCATTTTTTTCTAAAAAAGTCCCAGGTGAATCCCTGAAACTTTGTGCCTAATAACCGCTGAAAAATCATCAAGATAATGGCTAAAATGGGGCTAAGAATTTTATTTCTTTCCTCATCATTCCAATAGTAACTGATTCGACAGATCGGCAGCAAATAACAAGCCAGTAACAGTAAATCAAACGTATTATGAAAAAGAAAATTAATCATGAGCGGTTACTCCTTTGGGATATTTCGATGGCTCTTTTACTCACCAAAAACCTCCTCAATCGCTTTGTTATTAGCAACTTTTTGACCTGATTTAGTTTTTATGGCATAGGTATAAGAACGGACATTGCCATTTCTGATCTTTATGACTGTGGCTGATTTAACCACTCCATACTTTTCTACTAATGTGTGGCCAGCTTTAGATGTTACATCAACATAGTAAGTGGGGTAAGAGTTCTTCTCCGCAGCTTTAATGACAGCCTGTTTTCCCGCCTTACAGTAAGGACAACCAGGCTTATAGAACACCAAGTTAACATCCTGATTGACCACCGTCTTTTGATAAACAGCGGCTGTCAAATGCCTATCATAGTCTTTGACAAAAGCAGAGGTACCAACTTTAACCCCACTTAAAATAATAATGACAACAGCCAAAAAGATTAGCCAGATTTTTTTAGATGAGTTCATGTCCATTACCCTTCCTTCTTTTCTCGTCTTTCATTGCGTGTTGGATTATCTTTCATTTGTTTTTCCTTTCTACACTAGTCGCTCTGCGATTGCTTGGATCACAGGAACAGTGACGCTGTTCCCCGCTTGCTTATACAGTTGAGAATTAGAATTGACCGCTTGAGCCCTATCAAAAGCCCAATCAGGAAAACCCTGCAGGCGCCAACATTCTCGAGGTGTTAGTTTGCGAATCCTTGTCCCTTGCTCTATTCCAAAGGTTCCTGCAGACGTTGACCCAGAATGACCATTAGCCGTTAAAGTCCCAATTATCTCTTTTTCTGATTGATTGTGTAAATCATAAATCTTGAGATAATTGTTTTCCTGATAACTGTTGCTGGTTAAGGTTGGAGCCAGATCATGGTCACCGCCTTTGTTATAGCCATGGCTGCGTTGAATGATCTTGACGCCTTCTCCTTTGTTCGTAGTGAGTGTAGGAGCTAAGCCATTCGTTTGATAAACCTTGCCATTCATTCCTCGGCCAGAGGGGTTGACGTTGCCAACGGCCTGCGGCTGTTGACCTTCAACAATGTACGATCCGTTACGCTGGGCTTCGTAGTATCTGGCGTTGAGAGTATTGGTAACAGCTTCTTGTCCTTGAAATTTTTGAGCTTCTGTGTCGCTGTCTCCGAGAGGAAATATTGGTCGGGTACCTGCTCCTCTAAGATGTCCGATAATGTAGACCCGGCGTCTATCTTGGGGGACACCGAAATGGGCGCTGTTAAGCACTTGCCATTCCACATCATACCCCAGTTGGTCCAAGGTTCTGAGCATGGTCTCAAATGTAAGGCCTCGTTCATGGGAGAGGAGCCCTCGGACGTTCTCAAGGAATAGATATTGAGGTCTGAGAAGAGATGCGAACCTTGCAATTTCAAAGAAGAGAGTTCCTCGTGTATCTTCAAAACCTCGTCGGTTTCCCGCAAGGCTGAAAGCCTGGCACGGAAATCCGCCACAGATAATGTCCACACTTCCGAGTCCTTGAATAATGTCATCTGACACCCTTCTGATATCATGTAACTCTAATTCTCCTTTCGTATCATAAATAGCTTTATAACTGGCTCTGGCGAACTTATCAATCTCACAGAAACCCAGGCAGGTATGGCCTGCGGATTCCATACCAAGGCGAAAGCCCCCTATTCCTGCGAATAAATCAAGAAATTTCATATGTTATTCCTTTTCTCTTAACTGGGCTAAATCTTCAGATATGTAGGCAATATTATTAATATAGTCATAAAAGGAAACCTTCACACCTTTCACACTTTCCCAGAAGTCCAACCATTCGCAATAACCCATATCCTTCGAGAAAGCGCAGTCTAGTTCTTGCCTAGATATTTGACGATTAAACCTTAGCCAGTCACACCAGCTATAAAGAGTTTGATTAAGATGAAATGGGGGTTCACCAATAACGACTTTAGGCACTTTATCAGGAAGCAAGTCATTGAGTTGTTCTAAGGCCAGCTCTCTATGAACTTTTATATCTCGAGCAATTTCAATCATTTTCTACCTTTCTAACTTGCCAACCTAATATATCAGCAACTTCCTTAGCTTCCTCTAAGGTGTTAAAGCGTTTAGCCCCAGAATCAGCTCCTGGCATATCATCTACTGCTACAACCGCAAAGACGTCATACCAGTTTGTGAAATAGAGGTGATTGCCATCTGTGACAACATAACTATTATGATTTAACATGGTTATTTTCCTTTCTTTTCAAAAGCATGGCCAACAATAACAAGGCCATAAAATTCAACATGATCCTCACATAAAAGATCTGAGAGATCTATCGTCTTTTTACGCTTATCAGAAGGCTCATAATAGTGACGAAACTCAAATGAGCCATCCGTCCAGTAAACAGTCCAATGTTTCCAATCCAAGGGATTCTCAGAGGCACGGCTTTCTAGGATATGACCTTCATAAATCATGTTGCCTTCCCTATCTTTTATCCCTGTAGAAGCCAGTAGTTCAATACTATCAAAAGAGCGGATACCACAATCACTGTCATCAACATAAGGCAAGGTCCAAATGATTTCTCGATCAAAGTCAATGCCATGAACTGGTAAGATTTCTTTAAATTCTTTATCCCAAGCTAAAAATTTTTGCATTATAGATACCTCACATCCATACAAACCAAGCAACAGCCAGCACATCAACTAAAATAATAGAAACAAAATATTTGATATCATCACTTACAACAGTTGCAACAGGAAAAAATAAATTTGCAAGCACTAACAACAGTGCAAGCATTCTTTCTAAAAAATAAACATCCATTTATACCCTCTTTTCTGCCATTTCCTTCAGGTGGACAAAGGTTTTATAATCAACTTCTTCCTCTTCCTTTACGAAATAAGAATAGGCTTCGTCATGACACTCCTCTGCTTCTTGTTGTCTAAAGCCATCATACCCAGCAAGGGCAAATCCAGCTCCATAACCAACTGCCGATGCTTCTATCACATCAGAATGCCAGCTTAAAAAGTCAGAAGCTTCAACTTCTTCGATAGTGACATTATCTTTCAAGGTAATCCGAGAAGCGTCGACAACCCAATTTTTATCGTCCTCGACCCAGAAAAGATATTGCTTATTGCCTAGTGGGAGGTAGTCTCCCCAAGCGTATTGTCCGTTGTTGTTTTCCATGTCATTTCTCCACCTTTCTAACTAAATAAATTCTGCTGTTCCACATCTTGACTAAACAATTCTAACTGCCGGGCTGGCTGAAAATTCATCCAAAGGACTTCCGTCCGTGGTAGTCCTTGTTCTGCAGTCGCTGCAAATTCCAAGTGTTCCCAGTTGGATAAATACTGATTGTACAAATCACTGGCATAGCCACTAAGAATAATCTTAGCTTTGCTTTGATTCAAAACTTCTAAAAGTTCTATGTGATCCTTGTCTGTCATCTCATACTGGTACTGCTCCCTTGTTCTGGTTGACAGAACATAAGGCGGATCAATATACATGCAGACCTCTGGATGATCGAAACGGCTGATCAATTCCAGAGCTGGCCGATTCTCTATCTGCACCTTTTTCAGGCGCAGAGCAATCTCTTGAATCAGGCTAGGTAAATCATTCCAATGCTTAACAGCATAAGCCCGTTCACGGCCAATAATATCGTTCTTCCAGCCTGACTTTTCTTTCAGACGAAAGCCGTGAGACATGGTCGAGCGAATCAGGAAATTAAAAGCTTGATCAACTTCTGTTTTGGGGTGCTGTTCCCAAGCCATATCATAGATTTTGCGACTGTAAGGCGTTAAGAACAGCTTCTCCTGAAGGGTGCCAGGATCAGACTGGATAACTTGGAAAAGATTAATAACCTCGTCTGATAAGTCGTTAACTGTCTCTATTGAGCTGGCCGATTTGGTAAAGAGCACCGCTCCAGAGCCAAAATAGGGTTCCAAGTAACTCTTATGTCTAGGCAGTAAGTCCACAATCCTTTTGGCAAGATTCCACTTACTGCCTGGGTAACGTAATAGGGATCTCATATCTTCACCTCTTTAGAGAAGGCAAATATAAAGTGCCTTTATAATTTTTAAAATACCTTTTATTCAGCATCCTAATAGCAGCTTGCCCCTGCCGTGTGCAAGGTTTTTCTGTTGCCGTCTTGATACTTTTAAGTACTAGGCTTCGGTCCCCAACATAATCTAGCAACTTATATGTCATAATCTTCTCCTTCAATTTCTTTCCCAGAAATGACATCAGGAATCCAACTGTCTGTATCACGATCATGATACATAAGCGTGAGATAATGGCCATTGTCTCTGGCCGACTTAATCACCGCTACTAATGCTGGAGTTAAGCCCGTTACATAAACTGTGAGATCACCTGTCCCTGGTTTAATATTTAAATTGTCTAATTTTGTCCCGACAACATCATATAAATGGGCAGGATTGATAGGAAATATAATATCTCCTTCTCCAAAAACGTAATCTTTCACAGGCAAATCATGTCTGCCTGCAACGAGTCCGAGTGATTTTTCAATTCTATTTTTCATTTTTATTTAGTCCTCCATAAAATCAAGTAAGCTAAGCTGAACCTTGGTTACCTTGGCTAGTTGGTGAACTTCCTTTTCTACCTGTTTATAAGCCTCTAAAATAGACCCAAAGGAATCAATATCAAACTCGGTATAAATTCCTAAAATTGGCATTAGAGGATAATGCTTTTGTTTCTCCTCTTTAAGAAAATGAGCAACACCCTTTTTTGAACTGATGATCCGATCAACCCGTATCAAAGCTGGTAGGGGCGTCAAATAATCAGAAGATTGATAAAACGTCAGGCAAACCTGACCAGGCTCAATTTGGTAAAAATTCTGATGTTTATTATTGATCTTAAAATAATAAACATTGGCTTCTTGCCCCAAACCAGTAAGGTAATACCCTTTTATAATTTTGGTTTGGAGACCAGCTTGTTCAGCCATAAGACCTCCTAACTAGCCCGGAAAAATTTAAACGGGGCATTGTAATAACAAATCTTATCTTGGTCATACTCACTGACTTTTTTAGTAACAGCCTCTGGTAGCTCTAAACGGAATCGCTCTAGATACTGATGAGCCAAACCCAAGCTATCAAATGTCTTGATTGCTCCCTTTTCCCTCACAAAATCCCCACTTTCATAATTAAAAATAATCCAGCACATAAGATTCTCCTTTTTGACACCTGCTAACACCAGCTAAATTAAATTTCCCCGCTCTGTCTTTTCAACAGATAGCATGGCCTATCCTAGATATAAATGTAATGGCAGATTGCGGGTTTAGAATTTTAGCCAATATCAGCCTCAAACAAATAGAGCTGTCTAGCCTGTTCTAGGCTTTCTAAAGCTTCTATTATGACTCTCGCTATCCTTTCCCTCTTTTCTCTAAATAGATCTGCTAAATAGCTCATATAAGCCGCCTGCTTCTCCTTTTTCAGCTGGAGAACCTGCAGTAAGAGCGTTCTAACAGCTCCAATCCTAATGCCGCCTCCGCGGCCAGCTTTAACGGTATAGAAGACTTTCTGATCTTCTCTCAGCAGTTGTAAAACTTTATCCAAACTGCGTTCAGGAATTTTGAGAGCCTCTCGGATTGTCTTTTTAGACGTGTATAAGATTGGACTATCCATTGAGGTTGTTTCCCTC
This sequence comes from Streptococcus sp. ELY_137, assembly GCF_058314515.1. NCBI lineage: Bacteria > Bacillati > Bacillota > Bacilli > Lactobacillales > Streptococcaceae > Streptococcus > Streptococcus sp. ELY_137. The sequence continues at coordinate 228,207 of NZ_JBZFUL010000001.1, read as the reverse complement.
AGGTAAGCCAGAACATCTTCCTTCCACTCGTAAAAATGAGATCGAGAACGCTGGCTGCGCTTTTTCTTAAACTTGGTCCACCCTTGACGGATAAAGAGGTCTTTTACCATTAAATCGGCATCGACCCAAGTCTTGCACAGCAGCAAAATATATTCCCGACTGGCTGCTTCGTATTTCTCTGAATAAGCACTCTTGATAATCTTTAGGACTTCCTCTGAGGCGAGCGGTTCGGCCAATCGGTCATTGAATTGATCTAAAACGGCCTCACAATCGCCCTGAGAGACACCTGATGAATAGTTCGCTAAAGCCAATGTAAACAATACGTTGTTTCTGCCCATTTGAGCTTTAGCGCCTTTAATGACTGACTCATTCATCAGCTTGTGATACCAGGGTTCATCAATTTGTTTCTGTCCCGATGTTCCCGTAATAACTGTTAGATTAGGTTTCTTACTTGGAAATGGAAGGTCTGACTGTTTCATTGACCAATTAAGCCACTCCTGAAACGGATAAGTGTACTCTTCATGGAAAAACTCGATATTATCTGTTCGGGGCATTCGAGCAATCCCAAAGTGATTACACGTCATATCGACAGGCAGTCCTTCTTTTTGAAAATAAAGTCTCAGATTTTGAGAAATAGTCTTAGCAACTTTAACTACTTTAAACTGAGAGTTAGCCGTGACATAAGCAGGCTCAGAAAGGACAAAATACGCTTGATAGCCGTGGTCAGATTTTAGAATAGCCGTTGGCATGAAGCCCAGATCGATCGCAGCCGTTAGAATATCGCTGCTGGTCATAGCTTCAACCCTAGAATGAATATCAAAGTCCACATAGAAGGTATTAATTTGCCTTAAATTATCCTCACTGTGCCCTTTAGTGATCTGACGGTTCTGATCACTATACGTCCCATAACGATAAACGTTCGGGGTCCAGTGGCTAAAGGTTGCCTGATGATCTTCCAAAGCTTCAAGAGAGGTTAGAACCAACCCTTTAGCCGCCATCATCTCCTGCTTAGAGCGATAACCGAAAATGGATCCCTTAGCTCCTTCATCAGCTGAAGATAGACTTTTTAACCGACTATTTTTAAATCTTGTTTGCCTAAGACCGTCTTTTAAAATCAATCTGTAAATATTAGTTACGTTCATCTCTTTCCTTACTATCAACGATTTTATAAGCTAATTTTCCTTTAAATTCAGTAATTTCTAAACCTAGCATGATTGCTATTTCCTTATATTTACCAAACTCATCAACAAGAATATTTCCATCAGAAATAGGAAGCTTTTTAGATAGTTCTTTGACTGGATTAAAAACTGTATATTCACCTGTTGGATCCATAATCGCAACAGAATCCACATTCGGATTTTCTAACAGCTTTTTAATTCTTAGTTCTGAAGAACCTTTTCTACTACTAATTGCTATTTCTACCTTTTCTTGAGTCATTATAATCTTCCCTCCTACAAACCCATTGTTTCAAATAGATCCAGCTGATATTGAGAACTCACTGATAATCCTTTAGTTCCTGTTTCAACTGCAGGATGATCATGATCAATCACCTCAAAGATTTTCAACTGATCAATATCTAGGATAAGTTCTAAACCTTTCATAGCTGCTGCTCCTTCCTCTATAGACTCACTATTAAACGGCAACAAAAAAAGAGAACAGATGTAACTCTGTCCTCTAATCAAGGTTAATTTATTTCTATTCTAAAAACTCTTACCACTTACGAGAACGTAGGCTGGTTTTTTAAAGAATTTGAAAATTCCAAAATGAAGTTAGTTAGTTGAGGATATGCAAATTCCCCAGAGAGATATAATTGTCATCACCACAACAATAATTAGAAAGACTCTGAGATGCAAGACTGTGATACACCTGCTACCACGGTTTAATATCCAGCTACCTCCTCTCTCCCTCTTTTAATCCAAGTATCGTTTTAATAACTCTTTTTCAGCAACTGTTGGTTTCCGATAAGAACCCACAGGTAGATCTCCCAGCTCAAAAGGACCAAAGGAAATACGACTGAGATAGGTAACTTTAACACCATAGGCTAGGAACATTTTCTTGACCTGATGAAACTTACCTTCCGAAATGGTAATATAAGCTCTGCTGAGCTCTGATCCAGAACTGATAATCTGTAGCTTAGCTGGCTTACAAACCCTACCATCTAAAAAAGCAATGCCCTTGTCAAAAAAAGCAGGCGCATCAGAAGCAAGCGTATCGTTAACCTCCACATAATAGGTTTTGTCCACGTGGTGCTTGGGATGGAGCAGACGAAAACCTAAGGGACCATTGTTGGTGATAAGAACCAGCCCTTCCGTGTCGCGATCCAAGCGGCCAACGGGATAGAGGCCTTCCTTGCGGTCACCAGGGGCAATGAGATCAATGACCGTCTGGTGCTGGGTATCTTTTACCGCTGACACCACACCCCTGGGTTTATTGAGAATATAATAAGTGTCTGGAGAATGACTGAGCTGTTGACCTGACACTGTAATGGTCTGCAGGCTGGGATCGACATTGAGGCTGTCAAAACGCGCTAGCTGGCCATCCACGCGCACCTGTAGACTGCGAATCAATTTCTTAACGTGATTTCTAGAGCCAAAACCCGCCTGACCTAATAGTTTATCTAATCGCATACATTCATTGTAACACAAAAGGAGCTTAGGCAGCTCCTTACTTTTGTCTCATAACTTACAGGCAGCTTCTTGATCCAAAATGATGGTAACATCCGGATGTTCCTGCAGAACGCTGGCTGGTAAGGCTTCAGTCACTGGCCCATTGATCATCTGCGAGACTGCCTCCGCTTTATCTTGACTATAGGCAAAAAGAATAATGCTCTTAGCTGACATGATAGAAGCAATTCCCATTGAGACCGCCTGAGTTGGCACATCCTCTGGCCTTGCAAAAAATCGACTATTAGCCTCAATCGTACTTGGCGTTAAATCAACCACATGCGTCCTACTGTTAAATGGTGTTCCTGGTTCATTAAAACCAATATGTCCATTGCGACCGATACCTAAAATCTGTATATCAATACCATGATCAGCGATCAAGTCCTCATAATCCGCCGCTGCCGCTTCCAAATTTTCCGCTTGGCCATCTGGCAGAAAATGCTCTTTTACATTCTTGTGATCAAAGAGTTGATCTTTCATAAAATAATGATAGGATCTCGGATCCTCAGGGGCCAGACCAACATACTCATCCAAATTAATAGAGGTCACCTGTGATAGGTCAAGGTCACTGGCAGCTAACGCTTTGTAGAAAGCCTCTGGTGAACTCCCTGTCGCTAGGCCCAAGACTCTGGCACCTTGTGCTAATTTTTCTTTTACCAAGCCTAAGGCATATTGAGCGCCATCTTCCTGTGAAGCAACTATCTTAATATTCATCGCTATCCCTCCTTACTATTAGTATATGGTCTATACCAATTTTTGTCAAGAGTCAGAAATAAAATAAAACCACCCTCCGAAGGTGATTAAAAATTATCCTGTCAACTATACCAAACTATCAATTGCATCCAATAAGTCCCTTCCAGTGCGATTAAAGCAAATCCCTTAGCCAGCTGCTTAGTGCCTCTCTTACAACTAACTCTTCTAAACCAAACCACCCAAGAGATAACCAATATAATAGGCAACCAAAGTTGCCACAAGACCAACCGCAACCGTCCTAAATACTTCCTTATACCGTCCTTGGTTGGTAATACTTCCCTTAACAAGACCCAGCAGAATCAAAGCGACCGTGACCAGTAGACAGGCAACCCAGAAAGTATAGCCTCTAAAGACACCCAGACGATTGACGAGGAGATAAGAAACTAAAGGAAAGAGGCCAAAAATATTGAAAGATAAAAAGGTCGCAAGGGCATTTTTAAGAGCTTGCTTACTGTCGGTCTGCGTTTCAGTCGTTGAACTTAAGTAATCACCAACCGCCATGGAAAAGCCATCTGCCAACAAATTAGAAAATCCCATAATCACAATGGCCATCGTTCCAAGACGGCCGCCAACAGCACCTGCTACAACTGCAAAGGTAGTCACAATCCCATCCAGACCTCCATAAACAATGGACTTGGCATAATGTCGTAAATTCAGCATAATCAGTACCCTAATTCCTTATTTATAACTATTCTAATTACTATCCTTATTATAGCACTTATTAATAATCATTACAATTAAGGGTTAAAGGGAGTCAGATATTGAAGACAAAAAGAAAGGTGCCCTAAATCCTCTCTCATGATATAATAGGAAAGCTGATAATTAACAGAAAGAAGATAAGCCATGCACACAGATGATTTTGATTTTACTTTACCTGAAGAACTCATTGCTCAGACCCCATTGGAAAAACGCGACAGCTCAAAACTACTAGTCATTGACCGACAAACACATATGATGACAGATACTCGCTTTGACCACATCTTAGATGAGCTAGATCCTGGTGATGCGCTGGTCATGAACAACACACGTGTTCTTCCAGCCCGGCTCTATGGTGAAAAATCAGAAACCCACGGGCATGTAGAGTTTCTTTTGCTCAAAAATACTCAAGGTGATCAGTGGGAAGTCCTTGCTAAACCAGCCAAGCGACTAAAGGTAGGAACCAAGGTTAGTTTTGGCGACGGTCGTCTCACAGCAACCATTCGTGAGGAATTAGAGCACGGCGGGCGTATCGCCGAATTCCACTACCAAGGTATCTTCCTTGAAGTTTTGGAAAGTTTGGGCGAGATGCCCCTACCACCCTATATCCACGAAAAATTAGGAGACAAGGAGCGCTATCAAACTGTCTATGCTAAAGAGAACGGTTCTGCTGCTGCACCTACTGCTGGTCTGCATTTCACCAAGGAGCTCCTCCAGAAGATTGAGAATAAAGGTATAAAACTTGTTTATCTAACACTGCATGTTGGACTGGGGACATTTAGGCCTGTTGCCGTTGACAATCTCGAAGAGCATGACATGCACTCAGAATTTTACAGTCTATCCGATGATGCAGCACAAACCTTACGTGAGGTAAAAGCAGCAGGTAAACGTATCATTGCCGTGGGCACTACATCCATCCGTACCTTGGAAACCATTGGGAATAAATTTGGGGGCACTATTCAAGCTGACTCTGGCTGGACCAATATTTTTATCAAACCCGGCTACCAATTCAAAATCGTTGACGCTTTCTCTACCAATTTTCACCTCCCCAAATCAACACTTGTCATGCTGGTGTCTGCTTTCGCCGGCCGTAAATTTGTCCTCGATGCCTACCAGCATGCCATTGAGGAAGGCTACCGCTTCTTTAGTTTCGGCGATGCCATGTTTGTTAAATAGTAAAAGGGCCGCAGATTCTACCTCTCTTCTATCGTTACCTAAAAGTGCTAACGATGGTTTTAAGTGGTCGATCTGTGACTCTTTCTTTTTTTATCGTTGTTATCAAGGGCGCCAAGTTCGGTGATAAACGAGGACCCAGTGCTTTAGTTGTTTAGGCCACCCAGAAATAGAACTAATAGAACTGGATTTATTTTAAATGATTTCCGTCTATAAGCCGTAATTTTGACTAGATAATATAATCAACAGCATAAGCATCGTCTGATAGAATGCGTGCTAAAAAGCGGCGTGTCCGCTCCTCTTTCGGTGCGGAGAAAAATTCCTGAGGCGGAGCTGATTCAATAATATGACCCCCATCCATAAAGACCACATGGTTGGCGACATCCCTAGCAAAACTCATTTCATGTGTCACCACAATCATGGTAATACCTTCTTGCGCTAACTGTTTCATAACACCCAGAACATCACCAATCAGCTCCGGATCCAGAGCAGACGTCGGCTCATCAAAAAAGATAACATCAGGCTTGACAGCAATAGCACGCGCAATACCAATGCGCTGCTGCTGACCACCAGATAGCTGATTGGGGTAATAATCTTTTTGGCCCAGCAGCCCCACTTTTTCCAAGGCTTTTAAAGCTATTGGCTCTGCCTCTTCCCTAGGAATTTTTCTGGCAATTATAAGTCCCTCTAAAATATTTTCCATAGCTGTCTTATTGGCAAAGAGGTTATAGTGTTGAAAAACAAAGGCTGTTTTTTGGCGGATAGTTAGAATATCCTTCCGATTTAAATTTTCCAGATTATAGGACCGGTTATCTAGGACAAGTTCCCCTTGATCAGCCTTTTCCAGATGATTGAGGCAGCGCAAAAAGGTGGTCTTTCCTGAACCGCTGGGGCCCAAGATAACAACAACATCTCCCTTATTGACCTGCAAACTAACATTATCAAGGACAGTCTTATCCCCAAATTGCTTTGATAAATTTCTAATATCTAACATAATGTCTCCTTAAGCAAACCGCTTTTCTAGACTCGAAAAACCCCATTGAATCAGACCGCAGATAATAAGATAAATGATAAAAATAACTAAGTAGGACTCAAAATACTGATAGCCATGGGCTGCTTCCACCTTAGCAATCGCTGTGATATCCTTAACTGTCATAACAAAGACCAAGGATGTTCCTTTAACAATATTGATAACTAAATTGCAAAGATTCGGAAGAGCATTTCTCAAGGCTTGAGGAAAAACAATTCTGATATAACTCTGACTTGTCGTCAAACCAATCGACTGAGCGGCTTCTAGCTGTCCTTTATCAACCGTTAAGATAGCGGAACGTAAAATCTCCGACAAGGTTCCCGTTGTCATCAGGCTAAAAATGATAAAAGCATAATAAATGGGATTGAGCTTAAAGATATCAAATCCACCTGATTTTAAAATCGCATTTAAGACACTGGGTAAAAGGCTATAGAAGAATAAGATTAAAAGTATGGGAGGTGTCGCTCGAATAAAAGCCAAGTAGACTACAGAAAAAGCTGTTACTCCTTTTACTCTGTAGATTCTTCCCAATGCCAACAAAAGAGCTGTGAAAAAACTCAACAGAATAGAAACAGCCATAATCGCCAAGGTAACGGGAACACCTCGTAAGGAGAGTAAAAATGTATGAAGAATATAGCTAAAATCCATGATCCCTCCTAGGTCTAAGCATTGCCCCTATCCAGACGATGTTCCATCAAGTGAGAGGCTACTGATAAAATCAGAGCAAGCCCCCAATAAATAAGAGCTACCGCTGTATAGGTTTCCAGCGAATAATTTCCCAAATTACGACTGATCAGCAAATTTCCCGCTCCCATAACATCTACCAAACCGATAGTGTAGGCTAGGGCTGCATCTTTCATCAAATTCAAAATAGCCGTTGTAATATTGGGAAGCGCAATTCTAAAAATCTGCGGTAACAAGATGCGGCGGAAAGTCTGATAGCCTGTTAAACCGATACTTAATCCAGCTTCCAGCTGTCCTTTAGGGACTGCTAAATAGGCTGCTTTAAAAACTTCCGATATAGAAGCAGCAAAGAGTAAAACCATGGTCACTACAACAAAAATAGTTCGTGACCAGCTATCAACATCCAAATGGAGCCACCAAGCCAAAAATTCAGGCAGGCCATAAAAAACTAAAAAGAGTAAGACAATGGGCGGCGTACAGCGCAAGGCGAAAACATACCCTCTAGCAATGCGTGCCAGCCCCATATCAGGTACGACCTGTGCCCAAGTCAAACCGGATCCCAGAAGCGTCCCCAAGAACACTGTCAGGGTAATAACCCACAAGGTCAGAGGTAAGGCAGACAAAATCGTTGGCAGAAACTTAAAAATATAGGATGGCGTATAAGAAACCATGGCTCCTCCTTATTTTGTCACGTAATTAAAGACATCTTCTCCAAAATATTTCTTTGATAATTTAGCCAGAGTGCCGTCCTTTTCTAATTCTTTAACAGCTTTAGCATACTCTTTAACAAATTTTTCATTAGATTTATTGCGATGAATTAAAGGATAGGTCTCAATACCTTTGTATGGAACCCAGGTCAACTGATCAGCATATTTGTGGTAGGCACCGTCTTTGTCCTTAACCGCCTGCTCAAAGGATAACTTTATATCAAAATAGGCATCATAGCGCCCTTCCAGTACCCAAGCATAGGCATCTGCCATGGTAAAGCTCTCAGCTGCTTTGAGGTCTATTGGACTGTCCTTATGCTCCTTGTTATAGTCTTCAATCACATTCCACTGAGCATTTTGAGGGGAAATAGGAACCAGTTTACCACTGGATTGGGCAAAAGAATTAATGTCTTTGAATTTTTCTTTATCGTCCTTACGAATCGTAAAACCGATGACACTAGCACCAATTGCATCTTTAGGAATAATAAATTTTTCAGCCCGCTCCTTCGTATACCAGGCCCCCTTTGTCCCGATATCATACTTTCCAGATTCCAAGCCAATCAGCAAATCTTCATCGCTCGTCCCAGTGTATTTAAACTTATACCGGGGCAGCTTCTTATCAATGGCTTTTAGAACGTCAACTTCATAGCCTGTATGCTTACCCTTGTCATTAACATAATCATAGGGCGCATAATTTTGTGTATGAGCCACTTTTAAGGTAGTTACTTTACCATTAGCGGCACCATCTCCAGCAAGCTGACGGCCAATAAAGGTACCACCAATCAGTAAAACAAGGATCCCCCCAATCACAAACCATTTTTTCTGTTCCATCCGTTTACCTCCACTCTACCAACTAGCTGCTTCTCTGACCCAAGCGATACGCTCAGCGGCAATATCACTGGGAATTGTACAATCCGCACCAATAATCGTAGCTCTTGTGCCTGCTTCTTGCAAAAGCTCCTTCACTTGTGCCTGTACACTCTCTTTACTGCCGCGATAAAGAAGACCTTCTTTAGTATTGATAAAACCGCCTAAAACGGTTTTACCGCCAAAGATCTCGCGTCCTTGAGAAAGACTAACTCCCTCTGGACCTACCGCCCAATTATAAACCTGTGCCGGATAATCCTTAAAGAATCGAATATCATTACTAGCTCCCTCATAGCCACAGATATGAAGGACACTTAAACCATCAGCTTGACGGGCTGCTTCAAGAATCCTCAAATCGCTAGGAGCGATATAATCGCGATAATCTTCTGCGGAGACCCTATCATCCTGAATAGATTGTACACTGAGATAAATCCCTTCAATATTAGCTTCGGTAATGATTTTTCTGACGAGAATAGCAATATCTTCGGCAATGGTATCCAGTACTTTTTTCAAGGTTGATGCATCTTCTTGCAAAAAGTTAGCAATGATTGTGTCTCCGCTTGCTATCTGACCAGACAACTGCCATTTAAGGTAAGTCACAGGAGCAAAAATATTATAAATCGCAACAATATCCTCTGTGAAACTATTCTTAATCGCTTTAACTAACTCCACCTGCTGTTCAAACCAAGGATGATCTTCACCGATAGAACGGATATCCGCTAATTCTTGAATAGAAGAGACATTGGTAGAAATCAGAGGATTGGGATAGGTGAAAAAACCATCGCTCATAATCTTGATAAAATCAGGATTAACGTCCTTGATAAATTGACGATGTCCTTCTAGATTTTTATTAAAAAGCGTGCGACTGTTAAGCCCTTGTCCCAATTCCTCTTCTGGCAAAAAATGATACCAAAAGCCAACTGGTACTCTATCCACAGCTTCTCCACAAAAAGCCTTTAAAACCCATTCCTTTTTACTATCAGTCATAAGCTCATCTCCTTATCTAAATAAAATGCGAATCCCTTGAATGTTTTAAAGAAAAATAGGAAATAAAACAATCTATACCATGTTTCTAAAGCAAATTCCCCTGAAGACATCCAGTCTGTACCAGTCATCATCTTCACTAGCTCATCCATCTGGTAAAGCATTCAGCACAGTGATTAGCCTAGCCCCAGTAAGAAATTACAATCATTTAAAATGAGAACAACACTTGCTCTAAAATGTCTTACTTATATGGCAAAAACAAGAAGAGATATTGTTACTTCCCATAAAACTTGCTCTTATCTTACCATCTCCAAAGACATCTGCCTAATCTATTTTTATTATTGTTGACTATAAATTTTTCTTATGGTTTATAGGACGATGGCCAAACTAAGTGCAACGATTTTCCATAAAAGCCTAAGAATTATTGGCAGTCCAACCATTCATCTTAATATCTACCATAACCGTTTAACATAACTTGATTACAGTTGCTATCGATTCCATAAGTAACACAAAAAACTAATACTGGCGAAAAAATAAAAAGAAGGCTGAGGCAGCCTTCTCGTTGGGCAGTTAACTAAATAGTTGAATAGAAATACTCACTCTAAATTATATTCTTCTTTTGTCTTTTCAACACTATTGATTAGATCAGGTTCTCTTCGGTTGACTTCTTCAGCATTACTGGTAGAAAGTTTATTAGAAGTCATATAATTATATAGTTCCTGAGAATTTTGTAGTTTATAAACAGAAAAGCGAACAGGTACTTCCTTTTTTATCGAGTTTGTTAAAATTTTATCATTCTCATCTAATAGTTTAACATTATACGTTAACTTACTTGGTTTATCTACTAAAATATTAAACTTACGCTCATTGTTTTTTTCGGCTAAAAACCAATTCACAGTAAATTCAAATTTCTTTTGATAAGGAGAAACTAATTCAACAATAGGGACAAGTGGTTTATCAATGCCTCCAATGAATCCAATACCTCCTGTTTCAAATTTCTTTTTTGAGCTTGAATATAAAACTTCAATCTTACTTTTAACTTTTTTCGATTTTAAATCTTTTATTTCTAATTTGACCGATTGTTTACCATCTTCTACTTTATTTGAGAAATGCTTCAATATATTTTGACTAGTTAGTTTCTCTGAAATTAATCTATTGATCTCACCACTTTCCAAACCATTCTCATCAATATTTTGAGAAATTATTTCTTTAGTAGTATCAGTAACCGAATTACTATAGCTTATTTTTAGTGTATATTTTTTACTTTTAGTCTTTTTAGTTCCATTATTAAAAATAATAAAGTCTACAGTTTGATTATCATTATCAAAACCATTCTGCATAACAACATCCTCATACTGATAATCTTGGATTTTTATATTATCAACAATCAGTTTTTTTACATGGATATTCTTTTTAGGAGGATTATCAATAATCAGCTCATTTTCAATATAGTTTTCATAATATTTTTTATCTTGAGCTATGGGCAGTTCCTCACCATCAACAACCTTCGGAACGTTTCTGACAGTAATCGAGCTAATCGTTGGACTTTTAATATATTGGTATAAAAAAATTCCCAAAAGTATAGCAGCAGCAATTAAAGCTAACAAGATCATCTTCCCTTTTCTACTTTGGGAGATTAACTTTATTGAATTATCTGATACTAGTATTACATTAGTACTTGCATCTATACGCCTATTATCTATAGTGTTTCTATTCCCACGAATATTTTGATTACCCAATTGAATGTTATTATCATTATTAAAAAGATTTCGTAAAAAATCACAAATTTTAGTCATAAATTTACCCTTTAAAATCACATATCGTACTCATTATATCACATCCTCAACTCCCGACAAGTTTATAATCGTTTTAGGTTTTAAAGACGTCTCTAGCTTTCAAATCAACAATTGTAGAAAAGTTCATAAAGCAGAAATAAGATTGTCTATCTGTCAGCATTTTATAATTGGTAATAGATTTTCAACTATATCGTTGACTACATTTATGTGAGAAATCAAATCATGCATTTTTATGCTCCTAAAACCGCACACGCTGAACAGTAAATTTCTGAATTTGTAAGTCTAGGATGAGTAACAATCACTAACAAACTTTTAAACTTCGAACGTTCTATAAATTTTGCAATTAGTAACTTCAATAATATTAAGTGACAAGTTTTTGGATTTAGAAATTTCCCCAATTCAAGAAGAAGATCTTCTTAACCTTGAACACTAAAAAAGAGAAAACCGATTGGTTTCTCTCTAGAATCAAGCTTTTTGTCACCTACTATAATAGTTGACAAGGAGCTCTTTTATTTCATTTGTTTCACAGCTGCCTTGGCTTGTTTGACAAGGTAAAGGGACTTTTCTTCCTGAGAAACCTTTTTAAAAAGCTTTTTAGAAATATCCTTATCTTCTGCCAATCGAGCATTTTCTGCCAAGAGATAGTCCCGAAGTACTTCTTCAAGCTTATAGTTAACGGGGATATCATCAAAATCACTAACAGCCTCTTTATCCTTTAATACGCTGTTCATCAAGCTGAGAATCTGCTGAGTATAAGTCTTTTGTGTGGCCTCGGCATCATTTTGAACCACCAATTCCTCTACCCTAGACAAATAATTTTGAAGCTCTACCTCTTTTCCTTCAAAGAGCCCAGTCGCAAATTCAACCAAATAGTAAGTCAACAAAAGCGGCGTCCGCTCCTTAGGTGATACTCGAACCTTCAAGGGGTTAACCATTTCAAGAAATTTATTGGTCTCTTCAAAATTCCCTTGCAACCAAGCCAGCTCAGCTTTACGAATAATGATTCGATCCCAATTCGTTTGAAACTTCACAGTTACCAAGGTTTCATAGTCCAAAATTTGAGCATACTTTTCCAAGTCAAGATCTTGATTGAGAATAGCAGATGCTTCCTTGCGATAGATGTTATTTTCACGTACATACTGGACCCCTAAAGCCAAAAGCGGTAAAAAGCTAATCAAGCTAAAAGCGGCTTCCATAATATTTTTAGGATACATAAACCAGTAAACAAGAGCTGCTACGAACAAGAGTAAAAAGAGAAGAAACCAGTTGCGTACCAGTGTTAAATAAGTATACATTCTTTGCTTAATATCATCTAATTGGCCTTCACGGTAAGATGTCAACATATTATCTCCTTTTATTAAGATACTAAGGGTCGATTCGCTTGACGAAAATTGGGCTGGAAATGAGCTCAGCACTATCATTGATTCAAAATTGTTTCCATTATACCACAAACAAGGGGAGACTTGAAATCTTTTTGAGATAAAACAAGAAAAGGACTAATTCATATTGACCCTGTGCCACTCATTAATGACATAAGTCAACATAGCCAGCTGGCTATAGCCGTAATCATTGATTTCTGAACTGCTTTCGCTAGAACCACCTAGGTAACGTGTGTAGATAGCAATAAGATAAGGACTAGACTCCATGACAATAGCATCGACATTGAGCGCCTCTCTAACATAGCCTGGCTTTTGATAAATCGTTAAATCACTTGGCAGATAGGTTTTATAATATTCATCCGGAAAGGACTCTCCCAAATAGTTTAAAATATCTTTATACTTCTCCTGATTCTTATAGAGATAATCCAAAACCTGAATATAATAGCTTGTTGTTGTTTTATTACCTTGGTATTGGAAGGCTGGTACATCAGGATTATTCGACTTCCCGTAACGCGTATACATACTGTAGGCTTTTTCAACACCGCCCAGCAAGCTAGCTAAGCCATATGCTGGTGTATTTTCTGATACTACCAAAGAACCATACTGCATTTCTGGGATACTCATACTACCGCCATAATTATTGACATAAGCGTCATGCTCACCTTGGTATTCATAGTCCAACTGTGTGATATCGAAACGCTGGTCATAATTAAACTGGCCGTCTTGCACAGCATCAACCACTAGCATATTTAAAGGAAGCTTATAAGTCGATCCTGCCGTCATAAGCTCAGTATCGTTCATCGAGAAGCTTTCATTGGTTGCAGGATTTTTATAAGAAAAAGCTACCTGTGACGGATCAATCCCTTGCTCAGCTAAAAAGGTGTTAACGGTATCATTCAAACTCATATTAGCATAGTCGTAATAAAGTCCCAAAGCATTCATGTGATCAGCATCCGCCATCATGACAGCCTGTTTTTCCTCGGCAGATTTATTGCGCGGCATCACCTTTTCTTCCTTCTGGTTGCCTCGGCTGGAACCAGACGTTTGGTCGGCCTGCTGCCTAGCTGCTTTCCAACTATCTTGCAAATAAAAACTGCCTAGAATACCTAGAACAATAAGCAGAATAATACTTAATACTATAGTAATTCTTTTTGATATAACTTCCATCACTATTATTTTAAGGGAAAATTGAGTTTTTGCAAGCTAAATCTACTATTTTCAACAATTTTTTTACAACTTCCCATCTTTTATCCCTCATCAAGCGAGTCAAAAATAAAAAGAACGTTCTTCTTGTAAAAGAACGCTCCACATTTAAGCAATAGTAACTTATTTTGTAGCTACTGCGTAGAGTTCAGCGACCTTATTCCAATTGATAATTTCAAAAAAGGCCTTAATATAATTTGGTCGCACATTGCGGTAACTCAAATAATAAGCGTGTTCCCAAACATCAAGTGCAAGAATAGGTTTCTTACCTTCCATAATTGGTGTATCTTGATTAGCTGTTGAGGTCACTTCAAGCTTTCCATCACCATTAACAACCAGCCAAGCCCAGCCCGAACCAAACCGGCCAGTCGCCGCTGCTGTAAAGGCCTCTTTAAAAGTGGCAAAGGAGCCAAAAGCTTCGTCAATAGCGGCAGCGACCTCGGATGTGATTTCAGTCTTTTCAGGCGACAACAATTCCCAGAATAAAGCATGATTAAGGTGGCCACCGCCATTGTTGATAAGCGCTTGTCGAACATCAGCTGGAATCGCTTCAACATTTGATAAGAGAGCTTCCAAGTCCTCACCAATTTCTGGATGTTTTTCCAGAGCTGCATTCACATTAGCTACATAGGTGGCATGATGTTTATCATGGTGGAGAGTCATTGTTTCAGCATCGATATAGGGTTCCAAAGCATCATAGGCATATGGAAGATCAGGTAAAATAACGGCCATATAGGTTTCCCCTTTTCTTTTTGATATTCTCATTCTATAGGAAAGTGGTAGAGCTTTCAAGAAATTTGCTTACTCTTCAAATATACTACTATGTTCTCACTCTCTTTACTTAGCGAAGATGTAGAATTTTCATTCTTGTATGGATGGGGTAAGTGGTGTTATAGCTTATATTGAAAAGCTATCAAGGCCTGTGTCCATATGCAGACTATCTCAGCAAAGCTGGAAGAAAAAATTTTTCAAGATCTATTCTATTGCACCTCTTTGTTAGCCTTAAGGAGCATTACCTAATAGCATCGACTAACCTGTTTGCCCAATCAGTATGTTTTCGCACCAGGGTACTACTAGGATAAATCCTGTCTTTCATGCGCTATTTTAAGCAAGACTAAATCGAAGAGATACTCCTTATCCAGTTTTCCTTGCTTAATATCATAATCTGCCTTAATTAGGAGTTCCAAAGAATTTTTAAGGAAAGACAGATTCAAATTCCTGCTGTCTCGCACAGCAAATTTCACTTGGTAGGGATTGATTTTGCGCCCCAAAAGTTCAGATAACCTGCTCACCATAGCCGACTCATTCTTACCCTCCTGACTGAGAATTTTGACCTGAGTAAAAAGGCGAAACTGCCCTATCATGATCGCAATCAGTTTGATTTCATCTTCCCCCTGAAGGCGCAAATCGTGAACCAGATCACGTGCTTCATCTATGCGGTCATTTAAGATAAACTGAGTCAAATCAAAGATATTATCCTGCAGTGTCTTTGGAATAGCTTCATTAATATCCTGAACACTGATACGCCCGTCTGCTTTGTAGTCTTTCAGGAAGACCAGATTCTTTTGAATATCACTAAAATTAAAGCTAGATTTAACCAGAAGTTCTTCAAAAGCACCACTTTCAAAAACCAGTCCTTCTTTATGGGCTAACTTTTGAAAGTAAGTGCGCAATTCTGCTTCCTTAAGTTCCGCTGCTTCAAAAATTTTTGCCTCACGCTTAAGTAATTTGGCCAACCGACGCTTACCGTCTAATTTCCCAGGAGCAAAGATAACCAGACGTGTCGTCTCTACAGGATTAGCCAAATAGGCTTCCAGCATTTTTACTTCTTTCTCATCTAAGTAAGACTTTTTAGCAGTCGTGATATCTAAAAGATTATCAAAAATAACAATCTTCTCATCCGAAAAGAAAGGCAGACTTTCCAAGTCCATTTGAGCTTCTGCAAATCTATTCTCAGGAAAATCAAAATAAGAAAAGGTTAAATCACTGGCATCAAACCTCACTCGTTCCAAAAATATCTGCTTGAGGTGACTATATTGTCCTGAGTCACTTCCTGTCACTAGGGTAATCAAAGGCAACTTTTCCTTGGTTAACCCTTCAACTTCTTCAATTGCAATCATAACGTTATTATATCATAAAAACGATTCGGCCTAAGGCCAAACCGTTCCCTGCTGCTTATTGAAATGGACTTTCTGTATAACCAGATTCGGACATATTTTGTGATTGCGTCGTCGGTGCTGTACTTGTCGCTCCTTGAACAGCTTCTGGCTGGACAGCAGCTCCCTGAAGAGGCTGTTGCGGTGCCTGTGGCTGAGCAGCAGTAAACTGACCTTGAGGTGGGAAGTCAGGATTCATTGGTTGACCGCCAGTCATCGGTTGCTGCGCTTGAGCATTAAAGGACTGATTCATCGGATTCGGTTGCTGAAAACCGGTCGTCGGAGCACCCTGATTAGGATATTGCTGATACTGTTGATACTGCTGATAATTTCCAAATGCCATAACCTTAGACGGCATACAGAGCAAGACAATTAAGGCAATACTTCCAACCCCTGGAACAAAGGCAATAAAAATCCAAGGCCAGTCATAACCGGCATCACGCAGACGGCGAACTGTGATAGCTATCCAAGGCACAATATTAGCCACCCCCCAAGCTAGCCACAGTAACCAGAATAAAATACTAAATCCAACACCAGCTGTTCCACTAGCTGAGAAGATAAGAGCCAGCATAAAAATAGTAATAAGCCAAAAACCGAAGATAATAAGGGCATTCATCAAGTAGACCCACCAAAATCCAGGGCGATTTGTGATACCGCTAAAATCGGTATACTGTTTCCAATAATTCTTATATGCTTCAAGCATGAAATAACTCCTTTTTCTTATTAAAGCTTATTTTAAACTAAAACTTAAAACCTGTCAAACAGGACAGTCTTCACGAAAATTGTCCCATGAGATTTATTGGGGAATATTGGTAGGATTTTGTGGCTGATGGGCTTACCCACCCATCTGTGGACTCTGAAACTGATCCTTGCTAGAAATCTCCTCCCCCCGTCCGTACTGCCTTTTAGCCATTCCAGCGTCAGGAACAAATCCTTGGAACTCTTGATTTGCTTGCTGCGGTTGAGCAGCTAGATTCCCTGCTGGCTGCTGGTACAAGGGCTGACTAGGAGTAGGGACGGGCTGAGTATTAGTCCGGCGAGGCGATTGAGGGACTTGTCCTTGGGAACCTTGACTTGTTGATAAGGAGCGTAAGAGAATTGAGAAGCTTACCCCTGAAATTGCTGAGGAGTGGCCTTAGTATACCCAGTGCACTTAACCAGCACGGTGTGAAGGCTGACCACTCTCCCTTAAAGATTCTTGGAGATAAGCTTGAGAGCACAGTCAAGAAAATCCTAGAGCCCTGCCTTACGGTCTAACTGCCCACCTTTGAAAATCATCCGTACCAAGTGAACAGAAAAGGTAAGAATTAGGCACCTAAACTAATATTAATATCCTCCACCGCTTTTGTCTGAAGCCTGATATTCAACTGTTTGTAGCCATTAACCACTATTATATCGCCTCATATAGAAGGCCGAGTTAGAGACATAAATAACTAATTAAAAAGCCCCACCAACTAGGTGGGCACTCCTATTATTACGTAAAGTTTATACACGAATTGATAATCTCATAAAAGCTCAGCAAATAAAGTTTTTACTGTGGCGTATTTGTGAAATTATTTGAATTTTGCTGAGAAGACTCATCTTGCACTTGCGGTGCTTGAGTTTGTGGCTGTTGAGGCATCTGAGGATTGACCTGTTGAGCTGGTGCAAAGCCATCTCCTTGAGGAATATTAGGATTTTGAGGCATCACAGGAGCTTGCGGTGCAGGCTGACCAAATGGATCCTGAAACGGCTGGCCTTGTGGTACAGTTTGACCAGGCTGGCTCGCATTGAACTGCTGTGGCTGTACAGGTACTTGCTGACCATTGATCAACGCTTGAGCAGCTTGCGGCTGAGCTTGTGGTGTTTGTACTGGTGGTGTAGGCTGCTCAAAACCAGCTTGCGGTGTTGTTACAAATTGTACGGCAGCCTGATTATAGAAAGAGTTAGCTTTGGGTTTCTTTTCACGACTTGGAAAAGCCCAAAGTACAATGCTCGCAATGGTCAAAGGAATAGCTAAGATCCAACCGAGCGGGATTAAACTAATCAGCAAAGCTGCACCGTATAAAAAGATAAATGTCCAATGAAAGGCTGCATCACGAAGACGGCGAACACCAATTGCCAGACTAGGTACTAAAATAGCTAGTTCAAAGATGAGCCAAAGAATTAAAGTAACAACGACAACAGGGGAGATATCTGTCCAAATAGATATTCCTTCTGTCGATAAAGCACTTTCCTGCATTTCTGCTACACGACGGCTGAAAGGCAGTACTAAATCAATGATAAAAATTAAATAAAAGCCTAACCTCACTAGATTATTAAAGAGAAAAGGCCACCAAAATTCTGAAGGCTTGGCACGCCCTTTAAAGTCAACATACTGTTTCCAAAAGTTAGTATAAGCTGTAAACATAGGCTATCTCCTAAATAAATGATTACCTATTAGGATAGCATAATTTAAGGTTAATTACAAACTTAGGGGAAAGGAAATATAGAAAGAATCATAAAAACTCTACAATTGCTGATTATGTTAATGACCTTATCGCACAGTTTCCAAAGACCAGCACCACAAGCCATAGCAGCGAATCGCCCCCTGTTTATCTGTTCGGTAGACGGCTATTCCCTGTCTGTCCAAGCGTCGCAAAGTTGCCTTACTAGGATGCTTGTAACGATTGTGCTGACCGACAGATATAAGAGCTGTATCAGCTCGCAGTTGTTCTAAAAAAGCTTGACTGGTCGAGCCCTTGGAGCCATGGTGACCAACTTTTAGGATATCTGCATGAAGAGTAGGGTAGGCTTGTAAGAGCTCTGTTTCTCCTTGGGTTTCCAAATCACCTGTAAATAAAAAGGTTTTATTCAAAAGCCTTCCGTAAAGAATAAGAGAATCATTGTTACCGCCATCGCCAATACGATTAGGATAGAGAACTTTTAGTTGGCTGCCCATAATAGGCAGTTGATCTCCGGCCCGAACTATCCGTACATTAACTTCAAGATGCCTCAATCGGCTTACAAAAGAAGGCTTGGTCAGACTCCCCGGACTAACCAAGATCTCACCGATTTTAAAATTTTCTGCAACTTCCTCTAAATCTCCAATATGATCAGTATCTGTATGGGTTAGGACTAATTGATCAATTTTCCCCACACCTTTGCTTTTTAGATAAGGAATCACTGTTTTTTCTGCATTGCTCTCTTGTTCCCTCTTTTGCCAATTTTCCTGTTCATCAAAATCGACTCTGCCTCCTGTATCAATTAGTATGGTCTTGCCCCAACTATCCCGTATAAAAATACTATCGCCCTGCCCAACATCAATCATAGTCACTTCATTAACTAAAGGATGCTTGACCCAAGCCAAAAGAAAGAAAAAGCCTACCATCAGAGCATACCTGATAGTCTTTTTGGACCAATAGTCATGGAGAAAAGCCAGAGCTAGAATCATAGCTAGCAGTAACAACAAACTAGGGCTGCCAAAAATAGGCGGCCTTCCTAACACAGTATAAATACCAGAGATTACCTTTTCCAAGCCGATAAAAAAGATATTGACACTAGTCAGTTTAATCAAGGGACTGATTAAAAAGGCCAGGCTGAGAAATGGTAGCAATAAAGTATCAAAGAGAAGAGAAAAAATAGCTGTCAATGGAACCGATAAGGGCTGAAAAGCGGAAAAGGAATAAAGCAAGACTGGTAAAATCCCCAAAGAAAGGCTAAACCCTTGCACTGAATATTTTTTAATCCCCGACAAAGCCTCAAAATCAAAGACAGCCAAAATAAATGCATAGGTGAAACTGAGAATACCGCCGAGGCTCAGCAAAAATTGGGGCATAAGCGCGAACATGATAAAAATAGTGATGGCCATATTATCTAAACGTTGGAGTCCTAAGCATTTCAGCCAAGACTGAATCAGACTCCTTACCACTGAGACAGCAAAACCTGTCATAGCCGCATAAAAGACAGAAAAAGGCACCTGTAATATATCTACCCAATCCTGTCGGATTCCTATCCGTAACAGGATCCTACGAAAGGTTCCCACAAAGAAGCCAACTTGCATACCAGATAGCGCAAATAAATGGATGATCCCCAAACTCGTATAAATGTCGCTCATTCTATCAAAGTCTCTATCAAGATAGCCAAATAAAAGTCCTGTCATATAGTGATCCATAGGACTTGGAAAGCTACTTTGACAATAAACTAAAGCTTGGCGTCGCAGTTCATGCAAACGCTCATAAACAGTCAAACGCCTAGATAATGCAACAGATTCAATGTGTTCAATATTGACGACCCGATAAATTTGTTGATTTTTTAAATAAGATCGGTAATCAAAGCCATGGAAATTGCGCTGACTTTGAGCTTTCTCCACCTTAGTAGAAACGTGCAGAACAACTTGCTTAGTTAAATGTTGGTAAAACTCCTTTTCCCGTCTTGATCTTAACCGATAAAAAGCCTGATAAGTCCGACCATAAGCCTTAGCATGGAAGCTCAACTGATCGCCATTTACAGACAGTGTGTCCGGCACGATCGTTAATTGTTCAACTCGCTCAGAAGTATTCCTATAGTCATACTGAATTTTTGACTGATAGGCATAGATTAGTAGACCAAACACTAGTAAAACAGCAAGAACAAAACCGAAAATGTTAACGCTGTAATGCCGCCATAGCTGACTAAGTACAAAAGCTAAAATCAATACGACCAAAGGATGCCAAAAAACAACTAGATAGTAGATTAAAATCAGTAAAAAAGCCAGATAAATTGGCTTAAAGGGGAAAAAATTACTCATAGTGTTACCTCAGGTTCAATTTTTTCATAGGTTTTATCGCCAATACCTGAAATATTTTTTAGCTCATCAAGGGATTTAAAGCCACCATGCTCTTCTCGGTAGTCAATAATATCTTGGGCGCGTTTTTCACCAATACCTGAAATCGTCTGCAATTCCTCCTTACTAGCTGTATTAATATTAACCTTATCCTGATTATCAGAAGCTTGACTGCCCTTTTCTGCATTATCACTGCTAGCCACCACCTCTGGCGCTTCTTCACCTTGAGCAGCCACATAAACTACGGCTTCATCATCAAGCTTTTGAGCCAGATTCACCGTCTTTTTGTTAGCGTTATCCGCAAAACCACCAGCTTTTTTGATAGCATCTGTCACTCGACTGCCAGCCGGCAGTTCATAGACCCCTTCTGCTTTTACAGCTCCTTTAACATCCACCACAATGGTATCAGTTTGCTTGTGAGCATCAGAAGAACTGCCAAAAGACGAACTGCTCTGGCTTACAGAAGACGAGACAGCCTCTGGAAAGCTTGCTGCCTGCCTTCCTCCATACAAATTAACAGCCAAAACCAGCACTAAAATGATCAAAACTGACACCAACCCAGTCACTGCTTTATGCTCTTTAACTGTCTCGATCCAATCATCAAACATCAATCATCCCCCCTTAAGATTTATCGGTGAAACATAATGACGACTCCCAACAAAACTAATACCAACAATAAATACAGATCTTCTTTTGCCATTTTGTTTTCCTCTTCATTTATTAGTTCGTAAAATAAAAAAAACAATCCAAACGGATTGCTTTAGGGTGAGGGGATAATCTTGATTATGGACGAATTTTTTGTCCGATCTCACTTCCTATTTTCGATGCTGCTCTGGATTCCAGATAAAACTAGCCACGTAACTGAAAGCCATCGTTAAGATAACTAAAATAAAGGCAATTACTCCCAAGGGCAGACGATAAATATAGGTCAGGGGATTGAGTTTTTTGTGGTCATTATAATCTTCGTTTTGGCTATCTAGTTGACGAAAAGCAGTTTGGACACGATTAGCAACAGTCTCGATGCCCTGATCATTCAAGCGCTTAACATCAGAAATATCAATTGGTTGACCAAAGTTCATATCAATACGCTCCCCTTTGAGTAAACCAGAAAAGGATCGAGGACCACTGTAAACAGCCGGCTGAATTTTGACCTTGGCCATCTTGGCAATAACCGCTACACCGCCTTTGACATCTGTTGAATGGCGACTACCGCTCGGAAACATGATCAAAGAGCGTTGACTCTTCTTCAGCATTTGTACAGGATACTTAATAGCCTCCTGTCCTGGATTGTCACGGTCAATCGGAAACGCTCCGCACATACGAATCCACCAGCCAAAGATACGGTTGTTAAACAGTTCTTTTTTAGCCATAAAAAGAAATTGCTTAGGTTTAGTCGCAAACGCAAGATAAATTGGATCCCACCATGTGCGGTGAGGAGCCACTAAGACATAGTTTTCTTGAGGATCCAGCAGATTATTACGATTATGATAATGAGCGTTACCATTGACTACCCACACCAAAAAGGAGACCAGCCAGCGTAAATAAGCATAAAACATAAAAATCCTCCTACTTAACCAAATCAGGATCAAAGTCATAGAATCCTGTATCTAGATTGCGATTAGCCGGGTGAAGCTTACGAATAGACTCATCAAAAAGGAAGGCTTGATCTGATGACCATTGACCAGCTACTATCAAATCACGTGCCTTAGTAAAATATTCAGCTATCTGCACAAAATGATCGCCTGGTGTATAAATCCCATCTAACTTCCAATGTCTATAACCATGCTCAACTAAATCAGACAGTTTACTCATTAAATCGAGGTCATTATTGGCAAATATATGTGTTCCATGATTATCTTCATAGATAGAATAATGGGAGTCGTGGTCACTTGGTTCAGATAAGAAAAGATCCCGCTGGCGCGTCTTTTCATCATCAATGTGAGTAAAATTATAGTAATTTTGCAGCAGTGGGCGCTTAGAGTGATGAATAACACTAGCGCCATAAACCAAAACTTCAGCCGGTATCTCCAGATTCTCCGACATCTTAAAGAGTTCAGCTGAAGGAATTTCCCGTGCTAAAACAGCCTCTGAAACACCTGCTACTTTGCCCCAAAAATTAACCTGACGACTAGAAGTAACCATGGTCGAAGCATCGTAGATAATCTTAAAAGGACGCTTATCTCGTTGACAAATATAGAGTACCCCTGCGTCACCCACAGTAATGTAATCAGCACCAATCTTTTCAAGAAAATCCAAATATTCAGGCAAGGCATCCATCATAGCCTGATGCATCAGGGCATTGACGGCCACTGTTAATGTCTTTCCTGCTTCATGTACTAACTGGGCTATTCGTTCCAATTCTTTGTCTGAGAAAGTTTTAGGCAGTCGCAATCCAAAAGCTTTCTCCCCTACATAAATACGATCAACCCCCGCTTTTAACAAAGCTTCAGCCTGTCCCACACTCTCTGCGGTTGCTGTTATAATAATTTTTTCCATAATATCTTTATTATAGCAGATTTTTACAGGATATAAAGCCTAAGCAAGCTAGGAGAAAAACACTTTTGTTTAACAGCAGAATTGCCTTACTATTCAACCATTTCTCATGCTTTTCGAAAATCTCGATATATCTTTGACTTATGATATCAGCTCCACTGAGCTTATTCTAGACCACAAAAGGGGCCCTTCTGAGCTAGTTCTAAATCATCTGACCAACTAGCTTCTTTATCATTGTTAAATCTAAACTATCCACTGGCTCGTTTAAGCTGTCTGTAGATCATTGCCCAGTCTGATTTTGATTTTCCTTGAGTCGTAGTTATTTACCATTTTATAGATGAGAATTGTCGCAATTTTAATCAAAAATTGACTCCTTTCCTTTTTTAATAGCCAAAAAACCTTGATATTGCTGAAATTTCGTGACAGATTTCTAATTTTATGTTAGAATATTACCAACCTAACAAAGTTACCTATCTTGCTAGTATAAAAAAGGGAGGAGGCTCTGTCGGCATGCTAGATTTATTCCTATTGGAAAAGTAAGCTGGTCTCTGAGCCCTCATTTATCTATCTTTTAATAACCCTTTATTTATATCTTAGCGAAAGGAGTTTATTATGGCAGCCCAACGCCAACATGATTTTGATTATATTGATAATCAAGAATCCAAATCACTTAATCAATCTGAACCAAAATACCAAGAATTTTATGAAATAGATACTCAGAGTGCCAAGTTACGTGAGCTTCTGTTCTTTGCCCGCATTGCCCTCTTCTCTATCTCATCTGTCCTCTTAACTTTTCTCTTTTTAGCACTGGGGCTTGGAACCCTTGTTTCCTTTACCCTAGCTCTCCTCCTAGGAATTGCTATCACATCAACGATTTCTACTTTTGTCCTATCTATGAAGAAAAAATAAAAATGGTTCGGTTGAACCATTTTTTTAGGTTTCAAATCTACCTAGTAGCCGTCAACAAGAGATTTTTTCAGCCTCCAACTTATCTATAATGTTAAACATTTATCCCTTAAAAACTTTTGATCTTTCAAAATCTTGCACTGCCAGACCACTCCACTAGCTGATCTCTTCTGTGTCACCGACGCTACCGGAATCATTGAGAATATCATCTGGAGCCTCAAACTTAGACTTTTTAACCTTATTCCACTTAGAATAAGTTGATTTCACCTTTATATTTACTCTTCTAGGAGCTTTTTTATAGGCCATGGTCATCGAAAAATCTGTTAGATAGAAATCTTCTTTGTCAAAAGAAACTTCAAATGTTTTCTTCATGTCACCTTGACTGTAACCAGTTAACGACAAATTTAACTCCTCACTAAAAAGAGAAACAAGATCTATATTTTGACTCTTTAAAACCAAGGTATAGGTGTTTTTGCCTTCTTTTAATTTGAAATCATCCTTCATCGAATAAACAATGTCCAAGAAATCAAAATAATCCGGATCAACATTATAGTTATCAAAAGATTGCTGTCCTCCACTCCAAGAACCAGCTTGGCTATCTCTTGAATAAATAGAGCCTTTATCAGCCATGATAAATTCTTGGTAATTTTCTATACCATTCTCCTTTGTTCTAATCACCCCTCTTGCACGCTGCAACTTACTAGCCTGACTACCATAATCAAGATCGGCCTTCATCTTTTGTGATTTCTTTCCACTGCTGGAGTGGGTAGAAAGAACCATATCAAAATGAACTGTTTCTATATCTTGATTAGCCTTTTTAGCTTTCTTAATAACTTTGGCAACCGTCATTTTTTCTTGGTAAACCTTATTGTCTGTGTCTTTTGTATTGCAGGCTGTCAAAAAAAATAGACTAACAGCAGTGATGCATAAAATTTTTAAAGTTTTTCCCATAAGGCTCTCCTCCTTATTTGGATTATTTCCCCTTCATTTCCTAGTTTAGCACACTTTGTAAACCTTTTCATTATCTTTTTTATTTCTTAAAGAAATTGTAAAAATCAATAAGGAAATTTGCTCGGCCTAGCGTCTCTTTTTAAAAGTAATTAGGCTTTTATTAGCACTTGAACTCCCTCCCTACAAAGGAAGCAACCTCCCTTACCTTACAATGGGTAGCAGAAAGACAAAATTCACTTGCAACTGCAAGATGAACTTTTGACTTGCCGATCGGTAAAAAAGAAAAGCACCTCAAACGTTAGCTAAATTCTACGCTTGAAGCACTCTTCATTTAAATCTACTTTTTAAATTTCTTATTCCGGTGTTTCCTCATCACCATCATCTGCTGGATAGTCAATAATAATATCATCAACTTCTGCCTGCGTCTGCGAGGCACCTTCTTTTGGCACCTTAGCAAATTTATCTCGAAAAGCTAGAACCTGATCGTTAGCAAATTCACTCGCCTGCACAGCCTTATCCTTGACATTTTCGATAACATCATCCTTAGTCAGCTCACCTGTTTCAAATTTCTCTTTATAATCTTTAACGGTATGAAGAGCTGCATCCTTATAAAACGCAGCCTTCTCCTTTGCTGCCTGGTTGTAGACCTCAGGATTATCCTTATAATCCTTTGCAAAGTCAACAGCCTTCTCCTTGAACTCTTGTCCCTTTTTCGTAGACAGGAAATAACCCGCTGCCACACCTAAAACTGCACCCGATACTAATGTTTTAAAAACCTTACCCATATTTAAACCTCCTTATCTTTCTTTCTAAATAGCTTGCTAGCAAAACGATAGACTGTTGCTGCTGTCCCAGCTTTGGCTGCATTAGAGCCAGCTTTCGTTGCCTTTTTGCCGAGCGTCCGCGCTTGACTATTAAGATCAGAAACACTGACAGATACATCAGCTACAGCTTCAAACAAGGGATCAATAGTGGCCATCTTACTATTGACATCATCAACCAAGACATTAGCCTTGCTGATAAGTTCATTAGTTTGGTGCAAGGTCACATCAAGATCCGACGTTAACAGCGAAATTGTTCGCTTAGTTTCATCAACTGTTCCAGCAATCTTGTGCAAAACAATCACTAAATAGATAACCAGGGCAACAAAAGCCAAGGCAATAATTAACAGTGCATATCCTACCATACATGTCTCCTCTATCATTATAAAATTTTACTCTGTTTCTTGATAGTAGGGCTGTCGCCCTATCCTACGTCCATGAATAGTCATGGCAATTCCTACTAAGACAAGGAGGGCCGAAAGCCACTGCGACACTCTCAATCCGCCCCACATAAGACTATCAGTCCGCAAACCTTCAATGATAAAGCGACCGCAACCGTACCAAATGAGATAAAACCACGCTACCTCCCCTTGCCGCAGTAACTTAGGACGATGGCGCAAACTCATAATGATAGCAAAACCGAGCAAGTTCCAAAGGGATTCATATAAGAAAGTAGGAACTCGATAACTCCCCTCAATGTACATCTGCTTTTGAATAAATTTGGGTAGATAATTAAGGTGGGCCACCGCCTTGCCATAAGCTTCCTGATTGAAAAAATTGCCCCAGCGACCTAAACTCTGAGCCAGCATAACGCCTGGCGCAGCAATATCCAAGAAATCATAGACAATAATCTTTCGCCAATGAGCAAAGATCAGCATGACTGCAACTCCTGTTAGAAGGGCTCCATAGATAGCGATTCCACCATGCCAAGTGGCAAGAATTTCTAGTGGGTTACTCGCATAATAATCCCAGTCAAAGGCCACATAATAGAGCCGTGCACCAACAATAGCTAAAGGAAAAGCGATTAAAATAAAATCTATAATATCATCCGACGTCATTCCTTTACGGGGTGCTTCTCTCATTGCCAGCCAAACAGCTGCCACCATGCCTGTTACAATACAAAGGGAATACCAACGAATGACTATCGGACCAAATTGAAAAGCTATTGGATCCATCAGTTCTCACCATTCTGGCTAATCAGGCTGGTTAGACGATCTTCAAAAGTTTTTGTCGCATCAAAGCCCATCTGCTTAGCCCTCTGATTCATAGCCGCTGCTTCAATTACAACCGATACATTACGGCCTGTTTTAACAGGAATGCGCACCCGCGGAATTTTAACTCCTTGTAATTCAATTTCTTCATTGCCGTTGCCTAAGCGATCAAAGACCTTACCCTTCTCAAAATTCTCTAGATAAATGGACAGCTGCACTTGAGAAGAATTACGGACAGCACTAGCACCGTAAAGGCTCATTACATCAATAATACCGACCCCTCGAATCTCCAAAAGGTGGCGTAAAATTTCAGCCGGTTCCCCCCAAAGTGTTTCCTCATCTTTAGCATAGATATCCACGCGATCATCAGCAACAAGGCGATGGCCACGCTTAACCAGTTCCAAGCCAGTTTCGCTCTTACCGATGCCGGAATCTCCCTGAATAAGAACTCCCATGCCATAAATATCAACGAGAACACCATGAACGCTGGTACGTTCAGCTAGACAAGAATTGAGGTACCAAGACATGTCTCCTGAGATACTGGATGTTGCCTGATGAGACTGAAAAATAGGAGTCTCACCTTCTTGGGCGGCTTTCAGCAGTTCCTCAGGAATTTCCAAGTCACGAGCGACCACTAAAGCTGGTGTTTCGGGGCGAAACATAGCTCGTAAAACTGAATAACGGTTGTGAGAGGTCATAGCCATCATGTAGGACCATTCCTTCATCCCCATCAACTGAACACGCTCAGGCGAATAATAGTCGAAGTACCCAGTTAACTCCAAGCCTGGACGCGAAATATCCGAAGTCGTAATTTCTTTTTGCAAGAATTCTGGCTGGGTATATACCGCTTCCAACTTAACCTTTTTAGCTAGCATATCAACAGTAACAGTCATAGGCTTTTCTCATTTCTATTTAATAGCCTTATTATATCATAAAAGCTGAGTAAGGCTAAAGGGCTAATATACATCTATTGCTGACTGCTAGTTTCGAAGCGACTAAATCCAGATAAAACTAGTATTCTAGCAAAAACAAGTAAATCCAAAAATTATTTGAATAAAACAAAAGAGCTGGAAACCCAACTCTCTTAATACGATTCACCAAAACCACTTATGATCATCGTCGACAACTTCTGCATCTTTTCGGCGTCTGGGACCTGTACCATATTTATCGCGCTCAATATCCTCTTTATTAGGAAGCAAAACCGCTAATAGGATGTAAAGAAAGATACCAAAACCACCTGTAAAGTAAGCAAATACCGCAAAGAGCACGCGCGCTAAAGTAATATCCCAACCAAACTTCTCTGACAAGCCAGCTAGGACACCGCATAATATCCGACCCTGCCGCTTTTTATAAAATTCTGTCATCCGAGTTTCCTCGCTTCCTAAACTTTGGAGTGATGGATTCCTGTTACTACCCCACACTCCCCTTACTTTACTAATAGTATACTGTCTTGATAGCAAAATAAAATCAGCCCTAGGGCTGATTTTTACAGCTAAAATCCGATGGTAACAATATAAGTGTCCCGCGGCAACGACCGCAGCGAAATTTCTGAAGATTGACTCGACGCTGTCTGAAATACAGCTGTCCACAGCCCTGACACTGATAGCAATAAGAGGGGGAAGGGTGAGTCGCAGGAGCATAGCGCAAACCGCCTACCTCCCTGAGCAAACGTTTGAAATCAGCATCCCCATGCTTATAGCCCTTACCAGCAAAGTAGAGATGGTAATGACAGAGTTCATGTCGTACAATTTGACGAAAGGTTTTCCTATCCAATTTTTCGTACATTGTAGGATTAAAATCCAAATGGCCATCCTTGGGAAAGAAACGCCCACCAGTGGAACGCAGCCGCTTATTCCAGGTAGCCTCATGAACAAAAGGCAAACCAAAATCTTCTAGGGATACCTGTTTGACATAGTCAATCAGTTTCACGCGGAGCCACCAGAGAAAGATTTAGTTTTTCGCGATCCAAGTCGACCTTGGAGACCCAGACAGTCACAATATCACCTACAGAAACCACTTGACTAGGATGCTTAACAAAGTTCTTGGACATTTCAGAAATATGGATAAGACCATCCTCATGCACACCGACATCTACAAAAGCCCCAAAATCCACGACATTACGGACTATTCCCTCTAGCTGCTGACCAATTTCTAAATCTTTTAAATCTAAAACATCCTGCCGCAAAGTTGGTGCCTCAAAGTCATCTCGCAAATCGCGACCTGGTTTGAGCAAGTCAGCAATAATATCCTGCAGAGTTTCCTGTCCCAATCCTAAATTAGCTGCCATATCAACAATATCAACCGCTGCCAATTTTTCCTTAGCTTCATCATCCAAATCCTCGATAGCCAGACGGTTAAACAGCTCTTCAACCGCTGGATAGGACTCTGGATGGACACCCGTATTATCTAACACATTACTACCATTAGGAATACGTAAGAAACCAGCCGCCTGCTCAAAGGCTTTATCACCCAAACGGGGAACTTCTTTTATTTGTTGGCGTGAAGTCAGACGACCGTTAGCTTCGCGAAATTTAACAATATTTTCAGAAATAGCCTTATTGAGTCCCGATACATGTGATAAGAGGGCTGGACTAGCTGTATTAACGTTAACACCAACTTGGTTCACCACTGTATTAACCACAAAATCAAGGTTTTCCGAAAGTTTCTTTTGACTGACATCGTGTTGATACTGGCCGACACCAATTGATTTCGGATCAATTTTTACCAGCTCTGCCAAAGGATCCTGCAAACGACGGGCAATGGAAATAGCCGATCGCTTCTCTACACTTAATTCTGGAAACTCTTGACGTGCCAATTCCGAAGCGGAATACACGGATGCTCCGCTTTCATTGACAATAACATAAGAGACATCAGAGAAGTCTTTAAGCACTTCTGCAACAAAGGCTTCACTTTCGCGACTAGCTGTACCGTTTCCAATAGCAATAATTTCTACCTGATAGGCCTGCAACAGCTCAGCTAATTCCGCTTTACTCTTTTCAATCTTAGCCTGACTAGCAGGAGCTACTGGATAAATAACATGAGTTGTCAAGAGTTTGCCAGTTTGATCAATAACAGCTAATTTTGCTCCAGTTCGAAAGGCAGGGTCAAACCCTAGTACAACTTTCCCTTTAAGAGGAGAGACTAAAAGCAGGTGGCGAAGATTATCAGAAAATAGCTGAATAGCTCCATCCTCTGCAGTTTCTGTCAACTCTGTACGAATACGGCGTTCCATAGCTGGAACAATCTTAGCCTTAGCAGCTTTGCTGATTGCTTCGTCAATATAGCTGTTTCTAACCTTAAAACGCGCTTCGTAGAAACGGATAATTTTATCAATGTGGTGTTCAAATGTTACCTTGAGTGCTCCCAATTTTTCGCCACGATTAAGGGCAAGTACGCGATAACCCTGAATTTCCGAAATTTTTTCTGAAAAATCATAGTAAATCTGAAATACCTGTTTCTCATCGACGGACTCATCTTTTAGTTGGGAACACAGACGACTGTACTGCCAAATTTCATTATAAGTCCAAGAACGCAAGTGGTTGTCCTCAGAAAGAACTTCAATCAAGATATCTATCGCCCCAGCTAGAGCCTTTTCTACCGTTGGAAAGGCTTCACTAACGAAACTTTCTGCTTGCTTTTCTAAGTCAGTCTTGTCTTGTAAAATGAGGCGGGTCAAGCCTGACAAGCCTGCTTCACGAGCAATAGTCGCCTTCGTACGACGTTTCTCCTTATAAGGCAAGTAGAGCTCTTCAACTTCTACCAACTTTTCAGCAGACTCTATAGCCTGTTTGAGTTCTGGTGTCAGCTTACCTTGCTCTTCAATCTTAGCTAAGACACTCTCCTTACGTTGCGCTAAGGCACTCAGAGATTTATCCGTATCAATAATAGACTTAATCAGAACTTCATCAAGATTTCCAGTTTTCTCCTTACGATAACGCGCAATAAAGGGAATTGTATTACCTTCTTCTGTCAGTTCTAACACAGCCTGAACTTGCTTTTCTTTAATACCCAGTTCTTGAGCAATCATTGTCATATTTGAATTTTCCATAACGTTATTCATTATACCATAAACCTAGAGAGACAAGACCAGCCTATTCCCCAATTTTTTTCTCTAAAAATGTACGAATCGCTGCCTCAATAGTCTCTTGAACGCGAGGGTCGGAAACGTCATAGAAATCAACTGCCATACGATTGCGAAACCAAGTCAACTGACGTTTAGCAAAATGTCGAGTATTCTGCTTAAGCTTATCAACTGCCCCTGATAAATCCTGCTCCCCTTTAAAGTAGGGGAAAAATTCCTTATAGCCAATAGCTCTGGCTGCCTGAGCATCGGGATAATGATCGTAGAGCCACTTGGCCTCCTCAAGCAAGCCTTGATTCATCATAGCATCAACACGCTGATTAATACGCTCATACAGGCGCTGGCGTTCATCATTCAATCCAATGATATAAGCATCATAATTAGATGGACGATTTTTTAAATCACGGCCAAATTTAGCTAGCTCTAGAGCTCGGATAAGCCGCCTGCGATTGGGTTCCGAAGGAATCGTGCCTAGCTTTGTCAACTCGATTCGAAGCTGATCATCACTCATCAGCTCTAAAACTTTGCGATAATCAAGAACTGCTTGCTGATCAACAGAACCACCTAGGTGGTAGCCTTCCAAAAGACTCTGCAGATATAATCCAGTCCCTCCAACAATAATTGGCAGTTTCCCACGATTAGTAATATCAGCGATCGCCTCCTTAGCCTCTGTTACAAAATCATAGGCAGAGTATGTTTCATCAGGATTTCGAACATCTACTAGATGATGAGGAATCAAGGCCTGTTCCTCTGAACTAACCTTAGCCGTTCCGATATCTAGAAAGCGATAAACCTGCTGGCTATCTCCACTAATAATCTCACCATTAAATGTTTGGGCTAAATTAAGGCCCAAGGCCGTCTTTCCAACAGCTGTTGGACCTGCTACTACAATAATTTTTGTCTGCATCTTTTTCCTTGAAAATAAACGAGAATTTGCTAGTATATATTATAACATAAGAAGAAAAGGAGACTCCATTATGGCTAAGAAACATGCTTTTGCTCGTGGTCTGGCGACAGGTGTTATCGGTACAGCTGCTACCGTTGCTGGTGCTGTATTCGCTGTTAAGAAAACAATTATCGAACCAGAAGAAAAGAAAGCAGCCTTCATCGAAGAAAATCGTAAAAAAGCTGCAAGAAAACGCATCGCACGTTAAAACACAGCCCCTTAGGGATTGTGTTTTTTTATCATTCCTTTTTTCTAATAAACTTTTCACCGACCAATGCCGTTGACCAAGAACCAGTTAATGACAATAAGACGAAAAACCTTTAGAGGGCTTCATTAACCATCTAAAGGTTTCCTATTTTATGCTTCTTGGACTTCTGCTAGACTTTCCCCGATTGCTGACAGACGCTCTGCCCATTCTTCATGGGTCAATCCATGCTCTTCGACATAGCGGTTTCTCGCATGAGCACGGCATTCTGCAGAACAGCCACGAACATACTTATGCTCGTTTTCTTCGGTCATGAAGACCTGTTCATTACAGAATGGATTAGCACAATTAACATAACGTTCACACGGTGTGCCATCAAACATATCCTTACTGATAATGGTTGGGTTGACCCGGTTGATTGGCACTGAGATGCGCTCATCAAAGACGTACATAGCCCCGTCCCACAGTTCGCCTTGCACTTCTGGGTCCTTACCGTAGGTCACAATACCACCGTGGAGTTGACCAACATCCTTGAAGCCTTCACGGACCATCCAGCCAGAGAATTTCTCACAGCGAACACCACCAGTACAGTAGACCACCACACGTTTCTCCATGAATTTCTCCTTGTTGTCACGAACCCATTGTGGCAACTCGCGGAAGTTACGAATATCTGGACGAATGGCTCCTTTGAAATGTCCAAGATCGTACTCATAATCATTACGTGTATCTAGGACCACTGTATTCTCATCAAGAAGAGCTTCCTTGAATTGTTGCGGATTGAGATACTCACCCGTTGTTTCAAGTGGGTTAATATCGCTATCAAAATCATTGTCCTCTAAACCTAGGTGGACAATTTCTTTTTTATAACGAACAAACATCTTTTTGAAGGCATCCTGGGGCTCTTGGTCAATTTTGAACCAGAGGTCTGCAAAACGCTCATCCGAGTGCACCCAGTCCATGTATTTTTGGGTCGTTTCAAAATCACCAGAAACAGTCCCGTTGATACCCTCATCCGCAATCAAAATCCGCCCTTTCAAGCCAATAGATTTACAAAAATCAAGATGGATTTGAGCATATGCTTTTGCATTTTCGATGGGGACATATTTATAATAAAGTAGAACACGAATATCGTTTGACATTGTTATCCTCGTTTCTTAAATAAGATGACCTTCATTATACCATGCTGGGGTAGCATTTGACCAAACATGTGCCCAGTCGAAACTACCGAAATTATTTTACATCCCATATAAAAAATAGTATGATGGGCTGCAAAGGAGAATATCATGAAGAAAAAAATAACTTTTATTATCTCTGGGCTAACAATTATCATTCTGGCCTTAAGTATCTGGGGGATCCAAAGTCAGAAGCAAGATAGTCAGGCTGCCCATGGTCCTAAGACTAGCCAGACCAGCCGCTCATCTTCCAAAAGCAAAAATTCTAGTACATCTAAATCTTCCAACCAGACAGCACCCTCTCCAAATAAGTCAGAGAACTCAGGCAGCAACGAGAGTAAGGATAGTAAAAATACTAATAAGACGGAGCAGGGGCAGTCAGCAGAACCAGCTTTTGACTACCATGCCCTAGCAAGTGGAGACTTCTCCAGCTTAGCAGGAACTTGGTCTGATGCAAATGGACGCACTCTTATCATCGCTCCGGATGGCAGTGCCAATATTTTAGGTACTTCTGCTAGCATAACCGTCACACGCGACGGTAAAGGAGAAGCACTGATGATGGTGACTTATGAAGACGGTACCAGCCTAGGAATACTAATGTATAGCGCCGGTGAAAGGATTCCTGATCGTCATTTTCAAAGTGGCACAGACACATCTGATAACAGTCGCAATCGCTTAGTCACTGCCGCCAGCGATGTCTTAGATGAAGGGGGGAGTGATCAGTTCAAGAATCAAGTCCTCTATAAAACCTCCGCAGACTATGAAGGCTTAAATTAATGATGACCCACTAGGATCTGATAAGCTTAATCCTATGCAGGACAATGTCTACTACTGCTGTACAAATAAAACCCCTCCCTTGGATTACTTCAAGGGAGGGGTTTGCATCAGAACAACCCAGTTACTAGTTACGACTACCAAAGATACGCAAAATATTGATAAACAGATTGATGAAATCTAAATAAAGACTAAGAGCCATAGAAACTGCCCAGCCATCTGTCACCTGACCGCGGGTCTGTCCGTAAACTCGCTTAATCAACTGGTTATCATAAGCGATCAACCCTGAGAATACCACAACAGACACAAGACTAATCAGGAAGGAAAAGGGGCCTGAACCGATAAATATATTGACGACACTTGCAATGATAATACCGATCAAACCAGCTATCAGAGCCTTGGCCATACCAGATAAATCCTTTTTAGTTGTCGCCCCAATTAAAGCCATGACAAAGAACACTATGGCCGAGCTGACGAAGGCAGCTAGGACTGTAGATTGGGTATACATAGCCACCAAAAAACTCATAGTAAAGCCATTTAAAGCCGAGTAAATCAAAAAGAGCGGCAGAGCTAGTGGACTATTGCGACGAGCCGCCCCTGAAGCAAAGACAACTAGGAGCAATTCCACGATAAGGGCCCCCCAGTAAACGTAGGGAGCGTTGTAAAGAATAGCAGCCATATTCTCAGGGAAAACATAGAGCATAAGTGCTGCAACAATAGCAGACAGGCCGATACCAAAACCAACTAAACCGTAAATTTTAGCAAAAAATCGACTTAAACCAGCGTCGGCCTGAGTAATAATTGTTTGTGAGTCCATAATAGATAATCTCCTTCATTCTAATTAATGGTTGTGTGAACCTAATTGCTTACGATTAAAAATCTTACGATTTTTAAAGCGCTGACGCATAGGATAAGCACCTTCCTTGATAGCCCAGTACTTATCAACAAAAGTGACAATATAAGATTCTTTATAGCGAGGCGGGGCAATCGTTGCCCCCCACATATGTTTGAGAATAATGTCCCTCTCTTTCTTATTAAGTCTTGTTAACTTATTAGCATTGCGTACAGCAATTCGTGGATGAACCCAAGCATGGCTCTTATTGAACTTAGTTTCACGCCAATCATAGTAAAAGAAATCATGCAAGAGTCCACCTCTAGCTGTTGCCTTCGCATCCCACCCCAGCTTCTTCGCTAAGCGGTAACTGGAATAAGCCACATTGATAGAATGTTTCATTCGTGTCGAATAGTGGTGATGGGTAATCTTATCTAGCCTTTGAAACCTAGGGTGTTCAATTAAATGGCCAACAATTGCCATAAATTCTTTATCTTTTTCGTAACGTTTCATAAACTGCTTACTCCTTTGCTAACTGACTAGCAGGAAATTCCTAAATAAACTGAAACATTATAATCCCTGCAGCAACAGCAACATTGAGACTCTCAGCTCCACCTGGCATAGTGATATGAGCCAAGATATCAGCTTCCTCAGCTACCGGCTCCGAAATCCCTTGGCCTTCATTCCCCATAACAATGGCAAAATGCTCACCAGCCTTCACAGCCTGATAGTCCAAAGAATTACTGGCCAAAGTTGTCGCAATGATCTTAACACCAGCTGCTTTACAAGCTGCTACAAAATCTAAAACCCTTCCTTTATAAATAGGAAGATGAAAATGACTCCCTTGCATGGAACGCAGGGTCTTTTGATTATAAATATCAGCGGACTTATCAGAAATAAAGACAGCCTCAAAACCTGCTGCATCAGCTGTACGAATCATCGTTCCTAAATTACCAGGATCTTGGATATCTTCTAAAATCAAATAGGGTCCTTTGAGCTTTAACGGAAGAGTTTGAGAAGCCATACGAACCTCAGCAACAATTCCTTGCGGTGTCGGACTTTCAGATAATTCTCTAAGCACCTCTGGCGTCACAAGAGTCACACCTTCATGATTAGCAACCTTATAAGCCTGCTCCTCTACAACAAAAATATGCTCAAAAACGGCTCCGCTACGCTTGGCTTCTTCAAAGAGATGCCAACCTTCTATCAGATAAGACTGCTTGCGATATTTTTTTTGGAGCAGTTTCTTTGTCTTTTTGATGAGATTATTGGCTTTTGAGGTTATAATAATCATATAATTATTATAGCATATCTTGAGAAAGTCAAGCTCGGTCAAAAGGAGGAATTTTTATGAAGAAAGTCAGAATGATTGCCTCGGGGCGCGTACAAGGAGTTGGTTTCCGCTACTCTACCTTTAATCTTGCTAAGGAAATTGGTGATATTTATGGACGTGTCTGGAATAAGGATGACGGAACCGTTGAAATCTTAGCTCAGTCCAATGATAATGCTAAATTGGCCAAATTTATCCAAGAAATTAGAAAAGGCCCTTCACCGTGGTCTAACGTGACCTATTTAGATGTTAGCATGGCTAATTTTGAAGATTTTACAGATTTTCGTATGGCTAATTAAAAATCCTTCTCTAGAAGTATTGTGAATTTACCTAAAAAAAAGTAAAATAGAACAGTATTACTAAAATCAGAGGAATTTATTGTGAAAAAAACTATAAAACGTCTACTGTTGGCAGGGATAAGTTTGTCTACACTCCTTCTCCTGTCGGGTTGTGTTCGTGTCTCAAATGGCAAACCGACCGGAACTATTTGGAATACTATCGGTCGACCGATGGGACACCTTATCACTTATTTCGCCGATGATCTCGGTCTCGGTTTTGGACTGGGAATCATTCTTGTCACTGTCTTAGTTCGCCTCCTAATTCTACCGCTTGGCTTGCACCAATCGCGCAGTGCTGCTTACCAGACTGCTAAACGTGAGCATTTGGCACCAATCTTTGAACCTATCAATAAACGATTGAAGGAAGCGACAACCCAAGAGGAAAAAATGGCTGCTCAAACTGAGCTTCTAGCTGCTAACCGCGAAAACGGCGTCAGCATGCTGGGGGGAATCGGATGTCTGCCGCTCCTAATTCAGCTGCCTTTTTTCTCTGCCATGTACTTTGCAGCCCGCTATACACCAGGTGTTCTTGATTCGGATTTCCTTTGGTTCAACCTTGGCCATCGAGATATTCCCCTGATGATTATTATTGCTGGTCTCTATCTTATCCAATCGTGGATGGCTGTCCAGCAGATGCCAGAAGAGCAGCGCCAACAAGCTGGAATGACCATGTATATGACACCGCTGATGATGGTTTTCTTTGGTCTAGCTCAGCCATCGGCTGTCGTTCTCTATTGGTTTGTCGGCGGGATCTTCTCCATTTTACAGCAGCTGATTACCAACTACCTCATCAAACCAAAGTTGAAGAAACAAGTCGAAGAAGAATTCAAGAAGAACCCACCGAAAGCTCCTAAAAGTGCCGCCCCTGTTCGTAAGGATGTTACACCTAAGCAAGCTGAACAATCTCAGCAAGCTCTGACGACTAAAAATCGCAAACGTAACGCTGGTAAGCAAAAACATAAAAAATAGTCTTCCCATTCCATAAAAGAGCTCCCTATGTCGTAGGTGTGATTATTCTTACGACATAGGGAGTTTTATATTATTTCCAACAAAAACACTCTTGTTACCAGTGTACTAAATCAACAGATATGTTTTTCTTGTATTTCAGATTAGAAAATAGGATTAATTGTTTTTATATTACTAGCTATGATTGATTAAATTAAATAATTTAAACCACCAGTGACGGCTCCTCCTACACCTCCGATGATAGCTCCCTCAGAAGCTGCATTAAAGAAATCAGCAAAGCTACCACCTTCTACGGCATAAGCTTTTAGGCATCCCACTAAAAGCTAGATCTGAAGATAATGATACTTCTTAAGAGCAAAAAAGCCTGAGATTCAAAAACTCTCAGACTCAACCAAGGGCGGAAAAATTATATCAGCGAAAATCCACCCGTTTTCTATTATGTTTTTTAATCCGTTGTTTTATTAACACTAATAATCTCAACATCATAGCTGCCAGCTGGCGATTCAATGGTGGTCGTGTCACCCACTTTTTTACCAATAAGAGCTTGGGCAATTGGACTTTCATTAGAAATCTTACCGGCAAAGACATCAGCTCCAGCAGCCCCAACAATAGAATAAGTATCTGTATCCTTGGTGCCAACTTCTTGTACTACGACGGTCTTACCAATAGCGACTTCGTCAGAAGCGACGGCATCACTGTCAATAATTTCAGCATAGCGAATCTTAGTTTCTAAAATTTGGATCTGCCCTTCAACAAAAGCTTGTTCGTCCTTAGCAGCATCATATTCTGAATTCTCAGAGAGGTCTCCGTAAGAACGAGCAATTTTGATACGTTCCACAACTTCTGGACGGCGAACAAGTTTCAAATCTTCTAATTCCTGTTCAAGTTTTTCTTTCTCATCAAGAGTCATTGGATAAGTTTTTTCTGCCATTTTTATTCTCTTTTCTATTTTAATGTAATATTCTATAAAGGAGGCTGGGACTATTCCCGCCTGCTTCTTCAAATAAGTCTAACACAGAAACAGAAGTCTGGAAACAACCATCACAGACTCCTGAATCTCATTTCTCAATTACTTTTCTTTACTGGAACTCGAATCACTATTGTCTGAAACTTTTTTATTAACGTAAGTCTCGACATTTTTTTGGTGATCTTCGTAGGTCTCAGAATAGTAAACATTACCAGTATCAACGTCAGCAACAAAGTAAAGGTATTTGGTATCTGCTGGGTGAACAGTAGCGTCAATTGCCGATAAGCTAGGACTGTCAACTGGCCCAGGCATTATGCCTTTGTGCTTGTAATCGTTGTAAGGAGAATCAATTTCGGTATCAATATTAGCATCCTCTTTGAGAGATGTTTTATCGCCTAATTTCCCAAGAGCATAAAGCACAGCAATATTGGATTGCAGCTCCATATCAGCATCTAAGCGATTGTAAAAGACACTAGCGATATTGCGGCGATCATCATCTGTCTGCCCTTCTTTTTCAACCAGAGAAGCAAGAGCTAACGTCTCATTAACATTATAGTTAGACTGGTCAATCGCATCATAATAATCAGCCAGATAAGTATCCATAGTGCCTAACATCTGATCAATCAAATCTTCCAAGCTAACATCCTTTGTATAATCATAGGTCGCTGGGAAGAGATAACCTTCCAATTGATACTTAGCCTTATCGGAATCCGGTATATCTGCTAGGAGTTTGGGATACTTCTCCTTCATTTTATTGACGAAATCTTTATCTTTCATCAACTTGAGAAAATTTTTAGAATTGTAGGGTGTTTTATCAGTTTTTGCTTTAGTATTAGCATTACTTTCGATAGCTTTGGCTATCTGCTCAACAGTATACCCTTCTGGGATAACAATTTTACCTGCGTTAGGATCTGTAGGCTGAGCCGTACCGCCAGCTTGCAGCTGTTTGATTATCTCATCAACACTCATACTAGCCTTGAGATTGTAATAACCATTTTTGAGATTGCTATAATTTTTAAACTTAGTATAGTAGTTAAAAACATTAGCATCCTTAATCAAACCTTTTCTCTCTAAGATTTGACCAATTTGCTTGCTGCTGGATCCTTTAGGTATTTCAACCGTCACATACTTCGTTGCCTTGCTATTGACAGGTGACAAGCTGGATTTAACATAGTAGGCCCCATAAGCCCCACCAGCAATCATCATCAACAAAATAAGACTGATAATCCAAGTACTGATACGGCGAGCTAAACGTTTTTTCTTTTTATTACGTTTGACATTTTTACGCGAAGCTTTAGATTCTTGCTCAAGTTCTTCATCGTCAGCTTCCTCATCGGGACCGCTGTCATCAGTTTCCTCAGACCAAACAGGCTCTGACTCGTAGTCAGAATAACTGCTAGATTCCGAAATGCTATCAGTTTCTTGATATTCAGACTCGACCCAGGACTCTTTATCGCTGCTGTCTGCGCTTCTCTCCTCATCTTCTGAGTTTACTAAACCTATAGTGGAACTAGCTGAGTTGATATCCTTGATAGGAATTGGAATAGTAAAGCCTGACAAATCAACATCAGCAATCTCAGGAGCTTCAGATGGCATGGTGGGAAGACTGCTGACAAAACCACTGCCCTCCTCAAGATCCCCGTCATCCTCGGGCACACTTTCTCCTAACAAATTCAATTCTTTTAGATGTTCCTGCTCTTGAATTTTTTTTAATGCTTCGGCTTCTGCCAAGGCTCGCTTTTGCTCTTCCTCTGCCGATTTAGCTGCTAGCTCCTCTTGTTCTTTCAGCTTGGCTGCAGCCTCCTGCCAATTAAAATTAGGATCAATCTCACGATTACTGTCGGCATCTAGACTATCGACAATTGATTGGACCGTTCCGTCATCTTGGATCCCCCTTGAACGCTTGGCTTCTTCTAATTCGCTCAAAATCTGGCCTTTGAAATCATTGCCAATAGATTTTGACTTATCATCCTTAAAATCGGTCAAAGCTTGTCCTCCTCATTATTATCAGACGCCATTATATCTAAAATTACGGTTAAATGCAACTTTTCACGGTTTCTCTGTCCTATTTGCCTCAAGTTAACAGCTATTCCTTATTGATTTCCCAAACCATATTATACCAGATACTACCACCGTGCTTGGAAGATGATTCACCTTCATCAGCAAAACCGTTCATCTCATAATAAGTAATGAGCTCTCCATGGCAAGTCAAACTGATTCCTTGACGTTCTTGAGCCACAGCCAAATCCTTAAGCGCTGCAAGAAGAGCGGTTCCAATTCCTTGCCCCTGATAGAAGGGAGCAACCGATAAAGACTGAACCAAAATAAACCCGCCAACTGCTGGATTAGCCTCCACTGTATTAAATAATTCATCAGTCAAATAACGGTTCTGCATCACTGGGCCTACAATATAACCAGCTACACGCCCATCTATTTCAGCAATTAAAAAAGTATCAGGAATTTTTCCCAGCCGCTCCTTTATAGCAGTTGGGCTCGCTGCTTCTGCGGCGGAAAAGTTACTCTCCTCAATATCGATAATTTCACCGTAATCCTCTAGCTTTACCTGTCTAATTATCATCTTTTTCCTCCGTTTAAGTTAGTTTATACTCAAAGAAAATCCATCAGAACTAGGCAAGACAGCAAAGTTAAGCGGCTAAGATGCTCAGCAAAGAGCTTTAGGTCCTTGTCTAGAAATGAGAAGGCGACAAAGTGCTTCAGTAACTAACGGCAGTCGCTACCAAAGTCTGCCTAGTCACCACTAGGCTTGCCCGCGAGCTAATCAAATTCAACTCTCTAGCGTACCCGACCGCCTGTAGATATTCTGAAGTGAGAAACGAGCAGAATTCGAGGGGACAAAGTTGGCTCACTTTCCCCAAAAGGAAAAGGTGAGAGCTGGAAACGTCAAACATTTCCAATTCTCACCCTCTTATCACGCTATTGCGTATTGGAAGCCAGATTGGCAATCAATTCTTCAAAGGAGCGTTCGTAAAGCTGAATATCACCAGCTCCCATAAAGACATAAACAGCATTATCATGATCAAGCAGCGGTGATACATTATCCACTGTCACAACTTTTGCAGGCTTTTGTAGCTTATCTGCTAAATCTTCAACCTTGACCTGACCTCTATCACGCTCGCGGGCTGAGCCGTAGATTTGAGCCAAGTAAACACTATCTGCCTCATTCAGCGCTTCTGCAAATTCATCCAAAAGAGCAATCGTCCGTGTAAACGTATGGGGTTGAAAAATCGCCACAATCTCCCGCGATGGGTATTTCTGTCGGGCTGCATCCAGAGTGGCAATAATTTCTGTCGGATGGTGAGCAAAGTCATCAATAATGATAGTATCGTTGACAAGTTTTTCCGTAAACCGACGCTTAACACCTGCAAAGGTCTTAAGGTTCTGAGCGACCAAATCCATATTAAAACCAGCAACATAGAGATTAGCAATAACAGCTGTCGCATTCAAAATATTATGTCGGCCATAAGCTGGTACATGAAAAGTTCCTAGATCCTGTCCCTTATGCTTAACCTTAAAGTCAGAACCGTTAGTTGTACGGACAATATTATAAGCTATAAAATCATCAGATTCCTCAAATCCATAATAATAAATCGGAGCCTGAGCCGTAATCTTGCGCAGATAAGGATCTTCACCATAGACAAATAGCCCCTTTTGTACCTGCTTGGCATAGTCATTAAAGGCATTGAAGACATCATCAATAGAAGTGAAGTAATCAGGATGATCGAAATCAATATTCGTAATAATGGAATAGACAGGGTGGTAGGGCATGAAATGGCGCTCATACTCATCAGATTCAAAAACAAAGTATTGACTGTTAGCTGAACCGCGACCGGTCCCGTCACCAATTAAGAAAGAGGTATCCGTAATATTGCGTAACACATGTGCTAAAAGCCCCGTCGTTGAAGTTTTGCCATGAGCCCCAGCTACACCCAAGCTAGTAAACTGTTCCATGAAATCACCTAAGAATTCATGGTAGCGCTTGAAGGTAAAACCGTGCTGCACAGCATAAGCTACCTCAATGTTATTATCTTGGCGAAAAGCATTGCCGGCAATCAGTTCAACATCAGCCGTAATATTGCTTTCATCAAAGGGAAGAATCGTAATCCCAGCTTGTTCAAGTCCACGTTGGGTAAAATAATATTTTTCAACGTCAGACCCTTGAACCTTGTACCCCATTTGGTGCAACATCAGAGCCAGGGCACTCATCCCTGAGCCTTTGATTCCGATAAAATGATAGGTTTTAGACATGTGTTTCCATTTCTCCTATTCGCCATCCAACATTAGATTTAACTCTTTGGCAATCTGATGCGTACGACGCTGTCTGGTTTCTTCTTGATTGTAAATTTGGCTCCGCTTGAGGAAGTCGTAATTGTTTTTCTTGGCCTGCCTATTTGAAGGATTTTTAGGTTTCTGGTAGGTCTTAGGCAACTCAGCTAAAATATAGTGATCCTGATGTAGATTATGGCTGAACCGCGCTAGCTCATTGACCGGCGATTCTTTACTAGTATCTGCCATCTTACCATTAAAGAAAATAGTAGGTTTAGAGGCTGGTGCTTTATCAGTAAACTCGCGACGCTGGAAATTGGGTTTGGCAGGGATTTTAGACTCCTGAGCAATATAGGTCTGGCGCTTACGCTTCAAATCCTGTCTAGCTTCTTCACGCGCCAGCTCAGCATAAGACTTGGCCTTTTCCCTTTCAGAAACGCGCCCTTGAGCATAGGCTCGACCTGCCGAACTGGCAGACTGTTCCCCCATCACATAATTATCGCTGTAAGACTTATCATGATAGTCTCCGTGAATATTATTAATTAAATCTTCATTATCATAGAGCTGCATCTGAGGAGCTGTCGCAATAACCAACTCATCATCCGCTACTAATGGAAACTGATCCTTTTTTCTAACCATAGATCTCTCTCCTTTTTAAGATACTCAGGGCCATGCTATAACTCTCTGAACTATAGCAACCGGCGGTTAAACCTTGCACAGCAAGTACCAGTGAAATCCGATTGAAAAATAGAAAACTTGACAAAGATGTTAACCTCTAAAAAACGGTTATACTCCAGAATAGTCAAAGCTTAAACAACTTCGCTGCTTTTTCTATACAAATCGCATTTTCGACCCTTAAGTAGGGCTCTAACATTACTATTATACCCTAAATGATGGACTTGTCAAAAAGATATCAGCTTTTTACGCCCAAAATTTCTTTGATATCTTCGATTGTCATATTGGCACGACTCTCATTACCGTCAAGGACCGTAGTAACCAAGTTCTTCTTAGAATCCTGCATTTCTAAGATTTTTTCTTCAATAGTTCCCCTCGTAATCAGTCGATAGACTTCAACATTCTGCTGCTGACCGATGCGGTGGGCACGGCTGATAGCCTGCATTTCCACTGCCGGATTCCACCAGAGATCAATTAAAATAACTGTATCAGCCCCCGTTAGGTTAAGACCAACCCCACCAGCTTTGAGAGAAACGAGAAAAATATCCCTGCTGCCATTATTGAAGGCCTTGGTCATTTCCTGCCGCTGCTCAGCCGGTGTAGAGCCGGTTATTTTATAGGTGGTTAAACCGAGTTCATGAGCTTCCTGCTCTGCTATCTCTAACATATCTCTGAACTGCGAGAAAATTAGGGTGCGATGTCCACTATCTTGAATCTGGCTGAGAAGTTGACGCAGACTGTCAATCTTGCCGCTTTCCCCATCGTAATTCATAAAGAGAGCCGGTGTATCACAGATTTGGCGCAATCGTGTAATCCCTGCTAGAATTTGGATCTTCTGACGATTAAGTTC
This sequence comes from Streptococcus sp. ELY_137, assembly GCF_058314515.1. NCBI lineage: Bacteria > Bacillati > Bacillota > Bacilli > Lactobacillales > Streptococcaceae > Streptococcus > Streptococcus sp. ELY_137. The sequence goes on along the minus strand of NZ_JBZFUL010000001.1, from coordinate 183,531 downwards.
AGCATCGGAAGCCTGACTAACACTATCTTGCATCTGCCTCAACTGGGCCAGATAGATAGCTTTTTGCTTATCATCTAATTCATTATAATAGGTCGTTTCAGTCAGTTCAGGTAATTCTGGCAGAACCTCTTCTTTTTTGCGCCTCATGATAAATGGTTTGATATAACGAGCTACTTCCGCAGCTTCTAGTTTAAGAAAGGCTTTTTTTGGTGGCAGAAGCCCTGGTAGCACAATTTGAAAGATTGACCAAATTTCCAGAAGCTTATTCTCAATCGGCGTACCAGAGAGTGCAAAACAATGATCAACCTCAAAGGCTCTCAATGATTGAGCTATCTTGGTTTGAGTATTTTTCATTACCTGAGCTTCATCCAAAATTAAATAGTCATAGTGCTGCGTCTGATATTGATCAAAATCCTGACGAAAAGAGGCATAACTGGTAATCATAATCTGGTGCCCCGACTCAATGATAGACAACCTTTCTTGTTTTAAACCGTAAGAAACAGCTACATCAAGTTCGGGAGCAAATTTAGTGAATTCATCCTTCCAATTATAGATTAAGCTGGAAGGTGATAAAATAAGGACTCGAGAACTTTCCTGCAATCTGGAAGTTAAAAAAGCAATTGTCTGCAGGGTCTTACCCAATCCCATATCATCAGCTAAAATACCGCCAAATCCATAATAATCCAGCATAGACAGCCACTTAACACCCGTCAGCTGATAATCCCGCAACTGGGCCTGAACAGATATCTGAGTAGTTTTAAATTCCTGAGGGTGAGTCAAATCATAGGCTAATTGCTGGAAATCAGCTGAAAAATCTACCCGTTTGGAATCCTGATAGAGCTGGGAAATTTGAAAAGCAGCCAAATTACTCAGTTTGAGATGGCCATCCTGCTGCGGTTGAGCCTGCAGAGATTTTAGAGTACGACTAATCTTCTGGGTTTCCTCATCAAAGACAACTAACCGCCCCTGATCATTGACATAATAAGGTTCATTTTTAAATAAAGCTTGAAGGGCTTGATTAATATCTCCCTCGTAGATAGAAGAAAAGTCAAAAGATACATCAAGCAATCCCTGCTGGGCTGATATTTTGACCTGTGGGCTTTCATAATAGCGAAGGGCATCTAAAGTCTCACTTAAGTGAACCTGACCCAAGTTCTGCAAACGAGGGATCGTACGAGTAAAGAAATTATAAAGCTCCTCACCGTAAAGTGGCAGATGACGGGCAGTGAACTGCCCCATAAAGCCCTCTGCTGCCAACACCCGATTGATCTGTTCTTCGCGCTTAAAGTTACTGCTAAAGGGTAATTCATTTAAACCGTCCCGGCTTCTTACCTTAACGCCATCGTAATCATACGTTACTTTGAGCAAAATCTCTTGGTTGTCAGCCAAATCCAAGTCAAAACTAGGCTTAAAATCCCTGATAGCAAAAGATCTAGGCGCATCAATACGACCTATCTCTGCAAAATCCAAAAGACTGGCAGCCAATTTCCCCTGGTCGTCCAAATCAAAGTGGACATGCTTACTCAAGTCTTCTTCAATAGCTAATCCCTTGATAGCCTTGACTAGCTTACGCTGCTTTGCAGTAAGGTGATAAAAGGTCTGACGGTAGAGCACATAAGCGTGATCAAAGAAAGATTGACTGGTTTTTTCTGAAATAATCAGCTCCAAAGATAACTGATGGACAAGAACTTTGAAGGTATATAAGCTGTCTTCCCCTGTCAACTCCTTAAAATAAATTTCTCGGTAATCATGATGATTGAGACTGATCTGAAAATCGTAGAGATCCTGCATCAGCTGGATCCCCTCTTCAAAAAAGCCATGCGGTAAGCTCAAATGCCGGGCACGGTTAGGCAAAAGATAATCTAGGTGATTGGGATCATCATCAGGAATCAGACGCCAGAGGAAGTCAATAAACTCCCGACTAGCTTCATCAAATTGAATATAAGAAATCGGCTCAAAATAATTCTTACCAATTTGATAAGAATCCTCACGCCTTAGAACCTTTAAAAAGGTGCTAATATCCCGAATAATATAGCGACGATCGTCTGGCAGGCGATTAATATAAAGCGTCCACCAGATAGCTGAGGAATAAGAATCTTGCTCTCCGGTAACCGACAAGCGATATTTGAGACTATCATCCTCATTAACGGCTAAGCCATCTAAAAAAATGCTGCCGAAAGAAAAAAGCTTCTCTTGATGCTGTTGGTAAACGTCATCATTAACCAACTGTTCAACCAATTCTTTACCAATCTCATCATTTTTTAAATAATATTCAATAGCAGCTAGATGGGGGCAGTAATTCTTTTGCGCAAACATCAAACACTCGCAGCTTACTTTATCGTCATCAAAGGAAAAAGAAAGGGCCACTCCATCTACTTCTGCTTTAATAATCTTATCAACCGTGGATAATATTTTGATTTTGCCTGCTTCAGATAGGACGATTCCTTCATTGCGGATACGTCCCGGAATCAATCTTGCCATACCAAACATTAGTCCAATCTAATTTTACTTATCTTGTCATTATAGCAGATTATATAAACTATTTCACAAAAATAGTGCCATAAAGTTCTTTTATGTTATACTGGTAACACATAAAACCTAGGCTGCAAACCAGCAAGCAAGTCAGCATTTGAACTCTATAGTTAAGTCCTAAGGGCTATTCCCAACTTTCTTTGAATCGCCTACAGCTTAGTATTTTGAGATAAGGAGAATCTCTGTTATGTCACCGACTATTCGTCTTGCTACGCAAGAAGATTTACCCTATTTGTTAGAAATTTATAAACCCTATGTTGAAGAGACAGCTATCAGCTTTGAATACAATTGCCCTTCCCTTGAAGACTTCACTCAGCGTTGGCAAAGTATTAGCCAAATCTATCCCTACTTCGTTGCTGAAGACAAGAAGCAGATCCTAGGCTATGCTTACGCCTCAGCTTTCCATCCCAGAGAAGCTTACCAGTGGTTGGCTGAGGTCACTATCTATCTGGCTCCCAACGCTAAGGGAATGGGGTTAGGACGCCTCTTTTATGAGCAATTAGAATCCTGCTTGAAAGCCCAAGGAATTCTGACAGCTTTGGCTTGTATTGCAACAACAGCCAAAGCAGATAGCCGCCTGACGAACAATAGTCAGGAATTCCATCAGCATCTAGGATATAAGGTTGTAGGACACTTCAAACAAGCCGGCTATAAATTTGGTCGTTGGTATGATATGAAATGGCTGGAAAAATCTCTTGCTACCAACCCCAGCCTACCCCAGCCTATTATCCCCTTTTCAGAAACTTCTCTCTATCAAGAGTATAAAAGCTAGAATAAAATAGAGAATGAGATGAACTCACGTTCATAGAATTGGATATTCTCCAACAGTTCCCCAAACTGTTGGAGCTATCACTTGCGCGGTCATTAAACAGTCCAGTGGGCTGTTTAATGACCGCGCCCCAAGATAAGGACCGCCAACCAGCAGTGGTTCATTGGTGCTAAAGCACCTAATGAACTGTGCTGGGGAAAGACTAAGTTGGCAGAGCCAACCAGTTTTTCTCCCAACCACTGCGCCTAGTAAATAAAATTGACCAAATAAATAAGGCTGAGAACTTTTGTCTCAACCTCTTTTTGCTATAAATAGCCATTAAAGTTGCTAAACAAAGAGACAAACTAGGCTTTCTTCTACAGATATTACCTGCTTTAATTGAACAAGACACCCACTGCTTAGTCTCATGTATAAATCCAAACGGGTATATCGCTACTTTATCTAAACCTACTTGCGCTTTCTAGCAATTAAATGAATTGGTGTTCCTTCAAAAATGAAGGCTTCGCGAATTTGATTTTCCAAAAAGCGCAGATAAGAGAAATGCATCAACTCTTCTTCGTTAACAAAGACAACAAAAGTCGGCGGTTTGACCGAAACTTGGGTCGCATAGAAGATTTTTAAGCGTTTCCCCTTATCAGTCGGTGTTGGGTTAATAGCGACCGCATCCATAATGACATCATTAAGCACAGCAGATGGAATCCGTCTATTCTGGCTCTGACTAATGCGTTTAATCAGCTCAGGTAGCTTATGCAACCGCTGCTTAGTCTCCGCAGATACAAAGACTATTGGAGCATAAGCCAAAAATTGGAAGTTCTTTCTGATATCCATTTCCCACTGACTTACGGTGTGATTATCTTTCTCAATGGCATCCCATTTATTGACCACAATAATAATCCCTTTGCCAGCCTCGTGAGCAAAACCAGCAATTCGCTTGTCGTACTCTCGAATACCTTCTTCGGCGTTGATAACAACCAGTACAACATCTGAGCGGTCAATAGCCCGCATCGAGCGCATTACTGAGTACTTCTCAGTGTTTTCGTAGACTTTGCCAGATTTACGCATACCAGCAGTGTCGATCATAGTATACTCTTGACCTTCACTGTCTTTAAAGTTAGTATCTATGGCATCACGGGTCGTTCCAGCAAGGGGGCTAGCAATCACGCGCTCCTCACCCAATATGGCATTGATGAGGCTGGATTTGCCAACATTAGGACGTCCAATTAAACTGAACCTGATAATGTTAGGATCATCATCTTCTTTCTCAGCGGGAAGTTTTTCTACAATAGCATCTAAAATATCCCCCGTGCCGATGCCGTGAACTGAAGAAAGAGGATAGGGATCTCCCAACCCTAAGGTATAAAAATCATAAATATCGTTGCGCATTTCTGGGTTGTCTACCTTATTGACAGCCAGAATAACAGGCTTATGTGTCCGATAGAGAATCTTAGCAACATATTCATCAGCGTCTGTCACGCCTTCCTTGCCTGAGACAACAAAGACAATAACATCACTTTCCGTCATGGCAATATCAGCCTGATGTTTAATCTGCTCCATAAAGGGGGCATCAACATCATCAATCCCCCCCGTGTCAATAATGCTGAACTGACGATTCAGCCACTCAGCCTTAGTATAAATCCGATCCCGAGTAACCCCTTCAACATCCTCAACAATTGAAATGCGCTCACCCGCAATCCGATTAAAAAGAGTTGATTTCCCGACATTGGGACGTCCTACAATAGCCACAGTTGGTAAGGCCATTCCTTAAGTTCCTTTCTATACTCACTGCTTTCCCTGCAGTTCTATCTGCGATTTTCCCCTAGGAGATGAACAGCCTTAGCCAGATAGCGTACACGCTCCAGTACACGCTTAGCCTGCCAAGTTTCATCAGCTCCCTTGATATTACCAAACTTAGCCTCTAAATTAGCTAAGCTGTAATTAGAGGTGAAAAAGGTTGGTAGTTCTTCCAGCATACGGTGCTGTAAAATAACCTGCAAGATCTCATCGCGTACCCAAGATGTTGTCTGCTCTGCTCCAATATCATCTAGAATCAAAACGGGAACCGATTTAACGGCATCGATCTCTTCCTTGACATTGCCACTATTAATAGCATTTTTTATATCAATAACAAAGCTAGGGTAATGAAGCATCGTTGTCTCAACAGACTTTTTTTCAGACAATTCATGCGCCATGGCCGCCAGCATAAAGGACTTACCGATTCCCATATCCCCGTACAGATAGAGGCCTTTTTGACCAGGAGCCGGATAACTGTCTACAAAGCTAACCAAATATTTAAAGACATCCGCACGAGAGCCAGTAAGATCGACATCCTCAAAAGTAATATGTTTATAAGATCTCGGTAAACTAACTACATGAATACGATCAGCAATGGCCTTTTGCGCCTGCGCTTGCTTGAGGGCCTGTGTTTCTTTATAAGAGACATCTGCGTAACCCTCATTCATCACAAGAATAGGCTCATACCCCTTAGCTCTATACCTATCATCGGCTGTCTGATACTTGCGACGTTCACCTAAAAACTGATTAAATTTGGGCAGGCTCCGTTTGATCTCATCAGATGTCAACTGATGTTCTTGAATAAAATCTGCGATTGCTTGATCAGCCATAATCTGGTTAGTCAGAGCTTCTAGATCAACACGCTCATGAGCAGTCTTTTTTGCCAAGGTCTCCCCTATACTTTCCATCTACTCACCACCCTTTCCAAGTTTCGCTAACATTTGACGTTTCATCTCATCAAGCTTCTGCTGTTCCTCAGGTGTCGTCTGCTCTTTGTAATTTGGATTACTCCAGTCGGGCACACTGGAAACAGTTTGCTTGGATTTTTGATTTCTTGTTCGACCGTGCTGACGCAGGGCTTCAAAAGCAGCTTCAGCTGTCGTAGCCTTTTGTGATGACACGACATTTGCCAGACTCATCATAGCATTTCTAGCCAAAGTAGCAGAACTGTGTCGTTTAAAATAATAGACTATCATGACATTAATAACTTCATCAAGAAAGTCCATCTCAACCAAGTCTGACAAAATCTTCTTTTCCTTATCAGTCGTTGTTACAGCACCCAAGCCAACTTTAATCTTGGCTAAAAAATTCTCAGGTACTGAGGATTTAGCCTCTCTGATGATAATTTCCTCTTCGCGGCTGAGTTCAGTGGCTTTGTTGGACTTAGGCTGATGGAGTTTGGCTGCGATGCGCTTAGGTAAAATCTTATGGTGACTGGCAGTCTCCTTCGCCAACTGATAAACATCAAACCAAGTAAGGCTGAATTTTTCAGCAAGATTATTCAGTGCGATAACATCCTCTTTTTCCTTACTAAAATGCAGACCATCAATAGTCATTCTTTGTTTAAAACTATCCAAGTCAAAATAGGTTTTGGATCTCATAGGCTGCACATCAATCTCACCCGTATCTGAAAAAACCTCTGAAAATTTTTTGGAAAGGTTGCGTACCCGATCTAGATCGGATTTTTCCAAATCTGCCACAGCAACATCACCAATATGTCTCTCCAGCAAACGCCTATAAACAGCATGAGAGAGGAAATGTTCTGGTGTCAAAGGCTCCCTAAGTTCGATAATATATTTATCCAAATCCTGATAAAATGCCACCAGATCCATCCCAGTCAGAACAGCAAGAGAATTTTCAAAACGCGGCAGATCAAAGAGTGTGTGATTTAAAATTTCAGCAATCTTATGCAACTGTTGACCGTTATCATAAAAGCTAGTCAGATACTGATAAACCACCACAGCATCACTGCCTATAATCGGTAAATAGAGCCGAATCAGATTAGTCATATCTCTGCTGACCTGATTATTTTTCACAAAAGAAAAATTATCAATCGGTTTCATCTTGTTCCTTATTTTTCTTGTTTTTACTATGGACACGATTGGTTATCTGCTGCAAGAGATCCTCAATTTCATCCACATCCTTAAAACTGCGGTAGACACTGGCAAAGCGGACGTAGGTGATCTCATCTAAGTCCGCTAGTTCATCCATTACGAGATTGCCGATGACTTCGCTGGTAACTTCGCTGTCGTATTCTCCACGAATCTTTTGTTCAATACGGCTGATTACACTTTCAATATCACTACTGGAGACAGGCCTCTTTTGAGCACTCTGGATAATGCCATTGAGAATTTTATCACGAGAGAACTGCTCCCGCGTACCATCCTTCTTAACAACCAAGAGGGGGACTTCTTCGATGCGCTCAAAGGTTGTAAAACGCGCGCCACAGTTATCACATTCACGGCGGCGACGAATGGTATTGCCATCTTCAGCCTGACGGCTGTCAATAACGCTGGATTTATTACGATTACATCTTGGACAACGCATGCAAACACCCCAATTCTATCATTTTTTAGTAATACCTTATTTTATCATATTTTTAGGTATAAAAAAAGGATTGACCCTCCCTGTCAAATCCAGTCATCTCTTATCTATTGCCACTCTATCTCATCAGACTATTGCCCAATTAACTACGGATTACATACCCCATCCCTCGCACTGTCTGGATGTATGAGTCATTGCCAGGAATATCAATTTTACCGCGAAGGTAACGAATATAGACATCAACGACATTGGTTTCAACCGCGCCGTTACTGTAGCTCCAAACATAGTCCAGCAGTTCTTCACGTGTCATTACTGTATTGATATGCCTAAGCAGGGTCGATAATAAGGCAAATTCACGATTGGTCAAAGCAATACTCTCCCCCTTACGTATCACTGACCGATTGGCTTCATCTAATATCAGATCATGGTAAGGAGCCTTTTGGCGATAAATCCTTGTTTTTCCGCGAGCAAAGGCTTCTTCTGCCTTTTCCAGTAATTCTTCAACAGCAAAAGGCTTAATCATATACTCATCCGCTAGTTCATCAGTCTTTGATTGGATGCTGGCAATTGCTTCTCGATCGACCATCATCACAATCGGCATGGACTTCTCTCGTCTAATCTGATGCATCAAATCTAAACCATCCTTATCAGGCAGCTTGAGATCAATAAAAATTAGTTCAAAATCCCTTTCCAGAGCCATCGTCAATCCTGATTTTCCATCTTGACTGACTGTGACTTGATATCCCTTTTCTTGTAACCTTAGAGATACTAAACGTGACAAGCTTTTCTCATCTTCAATAATTAGGATTCGTTTAGCCATACTCCTACCTCCATTCGTTTGTCTATCTCTATTTCCGTAAAACAGTGATAGACTCTCCTCTTTCTTTTTACCTATTCACCTTCTTCAGGTTTACTCCGAATCAAATAAGCCTTCCAAGGCAGCAAAGGGACTCTTAGCTGCTTTCTTTTCGTCCTGCAAAGTCTGATACTGTGATTCCGTCAATACAGACCAATCCTGCCCCGATGGCAGAACATCGCTTTCTCTTTCTTCTGGTGTTAAGACCTTGAGCGGAATGTTGAGCAAAATATTATCAACAACACTCTCTTTGAGATCAATCTGATCATCCTCTAAAATTAAAACCAAATCATCCTCAACTAATTCTTTTTGGACCTCAGCTTCTGCTGCTTCTACAAAGACTTCTGATACAAAAATATTTTGATCCAAATAAACTGGCTCCATCGATCGGCTTGACGGAAGAACCAATTGATAAGTTAAATCATAATTCAGTAAAAAGAGGCCTTCATCATAACCAACTAATCCCTTGGCTTTAACGTCTGTGACATCTATAATTTCTGAATTGCGCTCCAATAGCATAGTCTTGATATCCAGTTTTTGATCAAATCGAAGACCATCCGGATTTTTTTTTAATTCTGCAATGTTAAACATAATTTCTCCCAATCGATGAACATAAACATAGGCCTTTCTTAGAAAGTACGACCTACGTATGATATTAGTAATTTTTCCTAATCAAGTCGTTAAGTTGCCTACTCAAAGAAAATCAATACAAGCTAAAAGCTCTGGAAGGTTCAACTGGCTAATAATAAGAGATGAGACTTATATTGATAAGCCTCAGAACATAACCCAGTGAACACTCAGCTATTCTAGATGGGAAAAATTCCATTTTTTCATCTAAAAGATACAGCGCTTGCCGCGATAAAATACTATTTTGATTTTCAAGGAATATCACTCTCACAAAATTGATTGCTCTTAATATAGCAGAAATAGTTTGCAATTTCTTTACAAGAAAACAAAAATCGCCCAACGAGAGCGATAGTTTTGTCATATTTAAGTTAAGCTGCCTCTAGGCGGGCAATCCGCTCTTCAATTGGCGGATGGGTGAAAAATAGAGATTTAACCCCGCCTTTTTTCTTAGGATCATTGATATAAAGAGCTGCACTGGCATCATCAACTGGTTGTTGCATAGGCTGGGATCGATCTAATTTTTTGAGCGCACTAATCAGCCCCTGAGGATTTCGCGTCAGCTCTACTGAACTGGCATCAGCCAAATATTCTCGCTGACGAGAAATAGCTAGCTGAACCAAGCTAGCAGCTAAAGGCGCCAAGATCAGGGCTATTAAAGAGAAAGCCAGCATCAGGACGCCGATACTGCCACCACCTTCACTATCGCTAGAGCGACGTCTGCTACCACCACCCCACCACATCATGCGACCACCGATACTGGAAATCAGAGTAATGGCACTGGCTAAAGCTACAGCGATAGTTGAAATACGAATATCGTAATTTCTAATATGGCTGATTTCATGGCCGATAACCCCTTCTAATTCTTCGCGATTCATAGCCGCTAAAATACCGCTAGTTGCAGCAACTGCTGAATTTTCAGGTGAGGACCCAGTCGCAAAAGCATTGAGAGAGGGATCATCAATAACAAAGACTCGAGGCATGGGAACTTGTGCTACCATAGCCATATCTTCTACAATATGATAATAGTCAGGATAGTCTCCAGCTGTAATTTCACGGGCATTGTTCATAGACATGACCACATTAGTTGACTGAAAAATCATTGACATAGCATAGATAGTTCCAATAATGAGGGCAATAATGAGACCTCCAAGCAAACTCCCCAACCAGAGATAGCCGACAGCAGCTCCAATAATAGCCAATAGGCTAAAAAACAAGAGCAGAAGGAGAACTGTGCGCCGCTTGTTTGATGCAATTTGTTGATAGAGCATGAGTGTCTCCTATAAGTCGAAATCAACCTTGGGAACAGCCTTTTCCTCTTCAGCTGTTTCTAAAAATTGAGACGGTTTAAATCCAAAGACACCAGCAACTAAACTACTTGGGAAAGTTTGCAGTTTTGTATTGTAATTGGCTGTTGTTGAGTTATAAAGCTGACGTGAGTAAGAAATTTTATTTTCTGTATTGGTTAGTTCCTCTTGCAGCTTTACAAAACTAGCATTGGCTTTCAAATCAGGATAATTTTCCGCCACCGCAAAGATTCCTGATACCTGTTTGGTCAAAGCATCACTAGCCTGCATCGCTTCTGCTGGATTCTTGGCCTGGGCTACCTGTGCACGCAGTTCAGAAATTTTTGTTAGAGTTTTTTCTTCATAGGCAGTATAGCCTTTGACAGTCTCAATCAAATTAGGGATAAGATCATTACGACGTTTCAGCTGAACATCGATCTGACTCCAAGATTCCTGCGTCTGCATACGTGAACGTACCAAACCATTATAGCTGACTACAATAAAACCAATAACGATTATAATAACAACTGCTAATATTATCCACAGCATAGATCTATCCTCCAAGTTAACAAGGGAAACAGGCAGAAGCCACGCTCATACCAATCTCAGTAAAATTAAAACTTGCCATCCTTTTTGTGTTACCCTTTTATTATAGCAGAAACCTTAGTAAAAAACAGCTCTTTCAATCGCTATCTTTTAAAAGAAAAAGAGAAGGAATGCCTTTGAGTGTGAGTTTTTAAACCGATAAGCTGTCTAAGTGAATTAAATGATAAAAAAAACAAAAAGACTCAGCATGAGATAAATCAATACTGAATCTTTTAAAATTTTTTGACACTCATCAAATTATAGTTTCCTTTTTCTAACTAAGAAAGCAGCTAAAGTCAGGAAGAGATAGCCAACTACATGATATACCATACTGTCAGAAAAACCTGTTTTAGGTAGTGATGTTGGGTCTTCCTGAGCTTTCTTACTAGTCTTAGCCAGTGATTCTGCAGTTGCCTGAACATAGACAGGCTTTGCAGTCACTCTACCTTGGACAAAAGATTTAGTAGTTAGAATGTAAATATTCTGATTGTCAAATTGATTTGCATAGGGAGCAGCTGACGATATAAGTGAACTAGATACGTCAGAATCCATGTAAGTATAGCGATACTCCCCAAAGCCTTCAGAAGCAGACGGTCCTATATAGGAAATCTCAGCATGGTCAGCTAGGTATTTTTGAGCATTTTCAGATGATAAAAAGCGAATATCTAAGCCCTTGATACTACTTGTAAAGGACCAATTGCCATCGGCTGAAGGGTTGATGGTTTTTTCAGATATTATATAGTCAATGATGGCCTGCCGGTTTTCCAGATTGAGCAGCCGTTTTTCAGCAGCATCTCTGACACCAGGGAAATTACCTGTTGCCCGATAGTTGTTGCTGATGACGATAAAAGTTTGATTGGGGTCAATTGGCTGTCCCTGATATTTAAGTTCGCGAACGCGACTGGCAGTCGGATTAACCAATTTTCCTTCGTAGTCATACTTGTTGGGCTGCGTGATATCAAATTTGTAAGTCAGACCATCAATCACATCAAAGTTATAAGAACGATAGTTACTGTTAATCAGCTGCTGAGGTTTGCTGTTGTTTGGATCGATCTGGTTAAATTGTCCAGCAGACATTTCCAGCCATTCCTTGATTTGAGCACCTGTAAGTTTAATGATAGCAGTGACATTGTCATAGAGATAAAGATCAGCAACATTTTTAATAGCCAATGCTCCGGCAGGAATGTCTGTGTAGTAAGTGGCATCGCCGCGCGTACCCGCTTTAAACGGTGCGGCAGCAGAAAGAATTGGCAAATTAGCATCAGCTGTACCAGCCAATTGTTTTTTACCATACCAGAGTTGGGCATTGTTTACAATTTGAATAGACGGATCATCCAGCACTTGAGCAAAGTAACTGTTAATCGGTGCTGTTGTTTGGCCAACCTTTTGGCGAACATAATCTATCGTACCTTGATGCTCTTCTTTAACCATATCAATCAGCTCTTGGGCAGCCACAGGAGAAGTCGTATCAATTTTACGGAGTTTAGACTTGCTGTTGGTTACCTGCCACTTACCCTCTTTGTAGGTCAAAGTCAAATCCATAATACCAAGATGATCACCAAACTTTCCAGCCATAACAACCGGCTTGCCGTTGATGAGACCGTTGATATCATCGACACCTTTGTATTTGGCGTAAAAGCTTGTACCGTCACCATTAGGAAAATCAGCATGTGAATGTCCCGTAGCCACAGCATCAACCCCATCAATGCCAGCTAGGAAATAGCCCTCATTTTCTTCGCCGACTTCATAGTTATCATCACCGATACCCGAATGAGCTAGAACCAAAACGATGTCAGCACCAGCTTCTTTCATGCTTGGAACGATGGCTTTGACTGCTTCAACAGGATCATCAACGATAACCTTGCCTTCAAGATTGGCCTTATCCCAAACTAGAATTTGTCTTGGCAGAACGCCTGTAATGCCGACCTTGACAGTTGTTTGTCTGCCATTTGTATCAGTGAAAACTTTGTTGAGAATGATATAAGGCTGATAATAGTGCTGGCCTGTATGAGCATCGCGGACATTGGCATTGACGATAGGGACATCTGATGTATTAACCATACGGTTGAGAAAATCAAGTCCGTAATTAAATTCATGATTGCCCAAAGTTTCAGCGTCATAGCCTAATTTTTCAAAGGCCTTGTACATGGGGTGGGTTTGGCCTTCTTTTACAGGATTAATAAGAGCTTTGTAGGTGCCAAATGGGGTTCCTTGAATCGTATCTCCGCTGTCAACAAGGACAATGTTGCTATTTTCCTTGCGCGCTTTTTCAATAAGCACAGCAGTTTTAGCAAGCCCGACAGTTTGGGAAGCCTTGTCTTGATAATAGTCGTAGTTGACTAGGTTGGTATGGAGATCAGTTGTTGAGAGAATACGCATGTCAACCGTTTGTCCTTCAACAGGCTCTGGTGTTTTCACAGTCTCTTTAGTTTGAGATGCTGCTGTAACTGGAGGAGCCATTTTAAACCCTGCAGTATCTGCTTCACCTGTTAGCGTTTCCGAGCTTTCTCCAGATGAAGGCACGGATTCAACAGATAAAGGTTGAGTGCTTGTTTTGGCTTGTGCAGAAGTTGGCACAGCCGACTCGGCAGCCTGATTAGGAACCCCTCGACCGTCTTCCTCAGCTATATTGCTACTTGCTGTTGAAGCTACCGCACCACTATTAGCCGAAGGTAATTCATCTGCTTGAACAAGAAGGCCAGTACCACTGGCTGCCACAAAAAGAGATAGTGCTAGCGCACTTTTTAAGAAATGATGTTTAGACATTGTGATCTCCTTTGAAAATAAAAGTAAAGATACACCTCTATTATACAAAAAGAAAGCCTTTTCAGTAAGGAGAAATTAAAAGGGAGTGGACAAAATTCAAAAATTAGAAGGAATTGATTGCCGGCAACTCTCTTATTTTCAGGTATTCGATCTGCTGGAATGGTCTGAACCCCAAAATATCAGCCCATCCTTTTGTTTTTAGAGAGCCATTGCACCTCGAGCTATCGGATCCCACACAGTTAGATGGATCGTATTTTTCGTTTTGTCCTTGTGATAAAAACGTACCTCAACCGTGCGGGGGGATCGTTAAAGATCATTGATAAGAGCAGTGGAGCTAGTCTCATTAGCAACCTTTGTTTTAAGAGTTTATCCAAAAAACATAAGGACTGAACCAGTTTTTGTCCAGACTTTCAAAAGCATTGAAAAAAAGAAAATTTCTCCACCAATAATTCCTTATTTTTACCTATAATCTAAAACATGGTAGAATAGAGCTATTAAAATGGATAAAAGAAGGAAACTGATGACACCTCAAGAATTTTACGAGCAGCTGGCTGCAGCCGGCTTTCCCCTGACAGAACAGCAAAAACAGCAATTTGCGACCTACTTTGAACTCTTGATTGACTGGAATAACAAGATTAACCTAACAGCTATCACTGAAAAAAACGAGGTTTATCTAAAACACTTTTACGATTCCTTGGCTCCTGTTTTGCAAGGCATGGTCACTAATCGTCCCATACGACTTTTAGACATTGGAGCCGGCGCCGGCTTTCCCAGCCTGCCCATGAAAATTATCTGTCCAGAACTTCAGGTGACTATCATCGATTCCCTCAATAAGCGTATTAATTTTCTTGAGACCCTTGCTCAAAAACTCAACATAACTGGTGTTCATTTTTACCATGGAAGGGCTGAAGACTTTGGACAAGATAAGGCCTTCCGAGCACAGTTTGATCTAGTAACTGCCAGAGCTGTTGCCCGTTTGCAAATATTGACAGAGCTGACTGTCCCCTTTCTCAAGGTCAACGGTCATCTCATAGCTCTTAAAGCTGCTGCTGCTGACGAAGAACTCTTACAAGCCAAGCAAGCATTGATACTGCTCTTTGCTAAAGTTACTGATACCCAAACCTACCATCTGCCCAATGGAGATCCGCGAACCATTACTATTATCGAAAAGAAAAAGGAAACTCCAAATAAATACCCTCGCAGGGCAGGCCTTCCAAATAAGAAACCGCTATAAAACAAATCTCATCAATCATGTTTAAACTTTTTAAAAATTTCTCAGTTGCTCAGCGCATTAGCCTAAGCTTCATTTCCACTATTGTGATTGGAAGTCTAATCCTATCCCTGCCCGTCATGCAATACAGCTCTGCTCAAAACACAAGCTATCTTGATCATCTTTTTAATACTGTCTCTATGGTCTGTGTTACCGGTTTATCTGTCTTCCCCATGGGAGAAGTCTACAATGGTATAGGTCAAGTCGTTGCTATGTGCCTAATGCAAATTGGTGGACTTGGGCTTGTCAGTCTGATCGCTTTCAGTTATTACAGTATCAATCGTCACATGTCGCTTAAACAACAGGAATTGCTTCAGTCTTCTATTGGCAATAATTCTAGCGCCGACCTTAAACGCTACCTTTTTCGCATTTATAAGATAACACTGACTATAGAAAGTCTGACCGCTCTTATTTTAATGACAGACTTTATTCCTCGTTTTGGCTGGTTACACGGCATTTTCAACAGCCTCTTTCTTGCTGTGTCAGCTTTTTGCAATGCAGGCTTTGACAATCTTGGCGCAAACAGCCTACTTCATTATCAGCTCAACTGGACTGTCAACCTAGCCACTGCTTTCGCTATCATATCAGGTGGCCTAGGTTTTCGTAACTGGATGGCTATTGTCGACATGATAAAATCATGGTTGAGCGAACGTCCTCGTCAGTTTCGTTTGGCAAGGCGAAGGCTCTCTGTTCAGACTCGACTGGTCTTAGTCACAACTTCTACCATTCTCATTCTAGGAACTGTATTGGCCTGGCTCCTAGAACTAAACAACCCCGCCACTATCGGCAACCTTAGCTTCTACCAGCAAGGTCTCGTTAGCTTCTTTCAGACGGTCACTATGAGAACTGCAGGTTTTGCAACAATTGATTACACACAGGCCGGCAATTCCATCAACTTTATCTTCATGCTTCAAATGCTTATTGGAGGGGCACCAGGCGGGACTGCTGGAGGCCTGAAACTCATTGTCACTGCTATTACCTTCCTGATTTTCAGAGCTGAGCTGTCAGGACAAACTCAAGTCAGTGTCTACAATCGAACCCTTCCTATCCAGCTATTAAAGCAAACACTGACGATCTTAGTCTTTTTCTTTGTCATTCTAATGATAGGTTATGTTAGCCTGTTGGAGCTTGAACCTCATATATCCCCTTTCAAGCTTTTATTTGAGTCCTGCAGCGCTCTAGCAACTGTCGGTGTTTCTATGGACGTGACAAGCCACTTATCTACGGGGGGACGCTGGGTTATCATGGCACTGATGTTTTTTGGACGTGTCGGGCCAATAACAGTGCTCCTGAGCTTGCGACAAAAAAATAAACAAACCATTAACTACGCCCAGACGGATCTAACTTTGGGCTAATGAAAGGAATATTATGTCAGAAAAAATTGTTGGTATTCTGGGACTCGGTATTTTCGGAACTACCCTTGCCGAAGAACTCGCAAGGTTCGGTGAGGAGGTCATTGCCATCGACAATAATCCCGACCACATTCAAGCCATTGCTAATAAGGTCAACAAAGCCATTCTAGGAGATATTACCAATATTGATACCCTGCGGGACGCTGGTATTGACCAATGCCAACAAGTTGTCATTGCTACGGGTAATAGCCTAGATTCTTCTGTCTTAGCGCTGATGAATTGTAAGAAACTGGGTGTCCCTTTTATTGCTGCCAAGGCTCGTAATACGACCTTTGAAGAAGTACTTTATGAAATGGGGGCTAGTCGTGTTATCTCACCCGAACGAGAATCTGGCCGTACCCTAGCCTCCACCATACTGCGCCATCGTATCCAAAATATCTTTCATTTGGAAGAAGGCATTGCTATCATAGAATTCCAACTCCCTGAAAGCTGGCGCAACAAAGAACTTTCTAAACTTAACTTGCGCAGTAAGTATGATATCAATGTCATCGGCTATCGCCCAAAAAAGAATGAGACATTAAAAACCAATCTCCTAGCCGATACCATCTTTCCTGAAGATTCCTCCATTGTCGCTGTAGCTGGTTCCGATACCTTTGAAAAATACGACTATCTGAATGCTCTCAAATAGCCTTCGATACTCACCCGCTCGCATAGGGGCATGTATCACATCAAGGAGCATGAAACAGGCTGAAAATTAACATAATAAGGCTCTATAATTTCTGTAGTGGGCAGAATCCTCACTAGAAACTATAGAGCCTTTTGGCTATCAAATATTTCTTAGAGCTTACCAAAAATCAGCAAATCCGCTGTCAGAAAACACTAGGAAAAGCCCCCTAAGTACTAAAAAGTAAACCCGATATATCATTCTAACTTACCATTTTTGACTGTAAAAGGTTACTGCCAAGGATTATAAAAGCGGCCATCATTAGCAAAGATAAGTAGAAAACTGATCAATAATAGAATAATGGCCAAAAGCAAGGTCCACCAGTCTCCGACTGTCATTTTTTGAGCGCGGTACCAAGTCCGCTTCTTATATTTTCCAAATCGGCGCAGCTCCATCGCAGTTGCTATAGTATCAATACGCTCCAAAGAACCCAAAATTAGGGGGATAACAATTTGCAAATTCCCCTTAATACGACCGATAAGGCTTGCTTTCTGGGACAATTCCAAACCACGCGCCTCCTGTGACAATTTGATCATACCAAACTCTTCCTGAACATCAGGAATATAGCGCAGTGTCAAGCTCACTGAATAGGCAATTTTATAGGGAACTCCAATACGATTTAAGCTGGCTGCAAATTGACTGGGATGAGTTGTCATCAAGAAAAGAATAGCTAGAGGTACCGTACAAAAATATTTCAAAATCAAGTTTAAAAGATAAAATAGTTCTTGACTCGTTAGATAAAAGCGCCCCCAGCCAGCCAGTAATATTGTCTTACTCCCATAGAGCTCCTCACCATAAGAAGGGGAAAAAAGATAAACCATTACAATATTAAATAAAGCAATGAGCATAACAATAAGCATGACAAAGGAGACTTCCGACCACTTAATTCTAGCCCAGCGAAAAAGAACAAGTGCCCCCAAGCCAACAATAGCAATCAAGCGAGTATCGTAAGTTGTCATACAGGCGATGGACACCAAAACAAAAAATAAGAGTTTCGTACTACCTGACAACCGGTAGAGAAATCCTGTTCCCTCATGATAGCCTATCAATTTATCTGCCATAGTACGCCCCCTTACGCTGCCGATAAAATTGTGTCAACGAACCAGCATCTACCCTCATCATCTGAGCCAGATGAAAAATGCTAGTCTCTTTCAGATTAGCCCGAGCAATCAGTTCCCTATCTGCTAAAACCTCAATGGGAGATCGATCGGCAATAATTCCGCCATCAGCAATAACAAGGCAGCGGTCAGAATAGTCCAGCATCAGCTGCATATCATGTGTAATCATAACAACCGTACGCCCTGCCTGATTAAGCTCATCAAGAAAGTCCATAATCTCAGTATAATTTTTCATGTCCTGACCAGCCGTAGGTTCGTCTAAAAAAATAATCTCAGGATTAAGGATTAAAATCGAAGCGATCGTCACCCGTTTCTTTTGACCGTAGGATAAAGCCGCAATCGGCCATTTGCGAAATTCATACAGACCGCATATCTGAAGCGTCCTTAAAACAAGTGGTTCAATCTCTTCTTCAGACATATTGCGCAGGCGCAAACCTTTAGCAACTTCATCAAAAATCATAGTTTCGCTAATCATCTGATTAGGGTTTTGCAAAACATAACCTATCCGACTAGCACGCTCTTTAATAGAGTCACCTGAGATATTTTGCCCCTGCCAAATTAAGTCACCATCTGCCGATACAAATTTCGTCAAAGCCTTAGCTAAGGTCGATTTCCCTGCACCATTTTTACCAACAATCGCGATACGTTCTCCCTTATGAAAGGTAAAATTGACATCTTTCAAGATCGGATTCTCAGCTTCATAAGCAAACTGGAGTCCTTTAACCTCAAGCAAGGACGCTTGTGAAGTCGGCCGTACATGTTCCAAAGGGCTGCTGCTGTAAGCTACCCCTGATAAATCAATATCTGAAAGCCTTGACAGACCTTTGACCTGACTGATATCCATTCCCAATTGACGCAAAACGGTAATGTACAGTGGTTCACGAATACCGTTATCTGTTAATAGGGGAGTGGATAGAATCTCATCTGCGGAACCGTCAAAAAGAATACACCCGTCATTAATGAGAATAACCCTATCGACCGGGCGATATAGAACATCTTCCAAACGGTGTTCTATAATGAGACTAGTCGCTCCTGTCTCATTATGAATCTGATCAATCAAATCAATAGTATCTTGTCCCGACTTGGGGTCTAAATTTGCTAGGGGTTCATCAAAAAGCAACACAGGACTCTCATCAACAAGAACTCCCGCCAAGCTGACACGCTGTTTCTGCCCGCCAGATAAATCCTGCGGCCTATGATTGAGCAAATCAACCAAGTCTAATTTCCCAGCCCAGTTATGTACAGTTTGAACCATCTCGCTCTGAGGCATACAATCATTTTCAAGAGCAAAAGCTAGATCTTCCGCTACAGATAAACCGATAAATTGTCCATCTGTGTCTTGCAAAACGGTACTGACTAAATGGGATTTATCATAAATAGAGAGCTCAAAAGCATCTTGACCATCGATAAAGACCTGACCAGAGTGTTCTCCTTTGTAAGTATTTGGAATAATCCCATTAATAACTTGAGCCAAGGTGGACTTCCCTGAGCCTGACGGTCCTACGATTAAGACCTTTTCTCCCTTGTTAATTGATAGCGTAATATTTTTTAGCGTTGGTTCCGTTTGTGCGTCATATTTGAAAGAAAAATTTTCAAACTTAATCAACTGCTTCACCACTAATCTTTAGAAAGACTTCCTGACTGAACGCGTGTACCGGCATAAACCAAAAGTAGAATCGTACCGCCGACGGCGATTGTCAAAGCATTAGCCGTTCCGGCAACTGCTCCTTGTACAAATAGGTAGGACCAAGCCTGTCTGTAAAAGAGCCGATCCCCTAACGGACAAATTAAGCCATAGCCCACATAGACAGAAAAAATTTGAACTAAGTTGAACCAAACAATTTGCTTAAAGCTAAATCTCCCCTTGCTCGCATCGTAAAAACCGCGAAAAAGACCAATACCTAACCCAACTAATCCACTGGCCAGAACCCAAGCCCACGAGATATTGCCGTACTGAATACCATCCTTGAGGGCATGACCAATAAATCCGATAAAGAAACCAGCCACAGGCCCAAAGATGACTGAAAAAAGTGCTTGTACAGCATATTGTAATTGAATGCTGGTATTTCCAAAGATAGGAATATTAACAAACATTCCAATAATAACAAAGAGGGCTGCTCCTATACCAGTAGCGACAACGGTTTTTATAGAATTAGCTTTCATGATTAACTCCTTATGATATATTCCCATATGACAAAATGAACAGAACACATCAGCATCACGTACAGATTTCTTTAACGTGCTACCATATCTGCTGCCTGTTAATGCCTCCTATTCGTACACACCTAACAATTTAGCTCTATCTTAAGCCCTCGGTCCTCAGATCTTTTTGAGTTCGATATGCCACTGCGGTCCAACGCCGACGTTATAAGCCTTAGCAAAGGATCCTTGGTTAATTGCTAGACCAACACGATAGAGTGAATTGATATAGATAATAGGCTGACCAATCCGTACATCCGCAAAAGATTTTCCATAGGTCACCTGATTTTGGTAGACCAGCATGTCATTATTATAAATAGTAACTTCAAATCGATCGTTAAACTGGGGATTAAGTGTATAAAAATCGTCACGCGTGATAGAAGTCCATAAAGATCCAAAACGCACATCTAGAATATCAACTGCACCGCGCACCAAGTCCTCTTCAACAAGGGTCTCAACAACTGGCAGCTCAACAATATCCTCTACTCGCAATTCAGGCCCAACATCCTCAAAGTTAATATGGCCAGAAGCCAATTTTGCACCTGTAAAAGCATAAACATCACGTCCATGGAAAGTGTAGGATAACTCTGTATTTTCACGTCTGTTCTTAATCTCAGAAATCTCCCGTAAAGCTTTAATCCCAATATGCTTTTTGATATAAGAAAGTGTTCCATTATCAGGAGTGACAATATACTGATTTTTCTTTGTTAAAGCAACCACACTTCTTCGATCAGAGCCGACACCAGGATCAACAACAGACACAAAGGTCGTTCCTTCAGGCCAATATTCAACTGTTTGAAAAAGACGGTAACTCGCTTCAAAAATATTATAAGGGGTGATATCGTGAGTCAGGTGATGGACACCTAATCTTGGCTCCTCCTGCAGAGCTACACCCACCATCGCCGAGACGGCACCATCAACTAAACCAAAATCGGATTGTAAGACTAATAAATAATTTGACATACGCCATTCCTTTCCCCTGTTATAAGTTCTTATTATATCATATTCGCAGGCTAGCACCAGATAGTCTTTTACTATAATAAGCTATAACTATTATAAAAGCATAGATAACAAATTGGTCAGCAGACTTAAAAGAGTATACCTTCCTCAAACTTCTTAGTAGCTAAAAGAGTTTGCGACATCTTGTCCCAAACTCCTAAATCATATTACATTACTTTCTTTCTTCCCCATGCTGAAAATTCGGCAACCGCAGTAAAGAGAACATCTGTTGAAGAATTGAGGGCCGTTTCACAAGAGTCTTGGATAACACCTACAATAAAGCCAGCTCCAACAACTTGCATAGCAGTATCATTGTCAATACCAAAGAGACTGCAGGCAACCGGTATCAAAAGCAAAGATCCTCCTGCTACCCCGGAAGCACCACAAGCTGATATAGCAGCAACCAAACTCAAAATAAGAGCTGTGGCAAAATCTACGTGAATCCCCAAAGTCGTTGTTGCAGCTAGAGTTAAAACATTAATGGTAACAGCTGCTCCTGCCATATTAATCGTAGACCCCAGCGGGATAGAAACAGAATAAGTATCGGGATCCAGTCCCAAATCTTCACACAATTTCAGGTTAACAGGAATATTAGCCGCCGAGGAGCGTGTAAAGAAGGCAGTTACCCCCGATTCCCGCAAGCAGCGAAAAACCAAGGGATAGGGATTGCGTCTCATCATAACGAAAGCAATAAACGGATTGATAACCAAAGCTACGAAAGCCATAGTCACAACTAATACTAAGATCAAAATACCGTAACGCGATAAAACACTGATCCCATTTTCAGAGATAGTCGTAAAGACCAACCCCAAGATACCAAAGGGGGCTAGATTAATAATCCAGCGGACAATCTGTGACGTTGTCTCTGCCATCGTATTGAGAAGGTCCTTAGTATTTTCACTAGCTGTCCGCATAGCAAAACCAAAGACAACAGCCCATACCAGTACACCGATATAATTGGCATCTACTAGGGCGTGAATAGGATTATCGACCATCTTTAAGAGCAAAGTATTAAAAACCTCTCCGACTCCCTTAGGTGACTGGGACATACTTGAAGCAGCTTTGCCTGCTGCTTGTGACAGAGTCAGACGAATGGGAAACACATAGTGAGAAATTACCGCAGTCAGGGCTGCTGCAAAAGTCCCGAACAAATAAAGGCCAATAACCGTCGTCATATTTGACTTCTGCCCTTCCCGTGTCTGAGAAAGAGCATTAGCAACCAAGGCGAAAACCAAAAGCGGCGCAATAGCCTTAAGACCACCGACAAATAATTCCCCCAAAAGTCCAATCACCGTAAGCTTAGGTAACAAAACTCCAAGGATTGCTCCCATAAGAACTCCAATAGTTATGCGCTTGAGCAAACTAGTACGATTCCAAACCGAAAAGAGACGTTTCACAATAAATACTCCTTATATTAAGATACAAAGCCGTTAAGCGACTCAAAGGAAAATAGAAAAGTTGACGCAGATGCAGCAGGCATCTAGGAGACTTTATCTTTTTCCACAGAGTCGTAGGCGTGTTCGATTATTAAGATACGGCAGAGGTTTGTTATCTAAGCACTTCGCACTTGATACCAAACGCCAATCACTATGGTGAATTGGCTACCTCCCCCACTAACTTCGTTTGGTTAGTAAAATCGACTAACCAAACGTCGTGTCGCAAAGCCGTTAAGCGACTCAAAGGAAAATAGGAAAGTTGACGCAGATGCAGCAGGCATCTAGGAGACTTTATCTTTTTCCACAGAGTCGTAGGCGTGTTCAATTATTAAGATACAGCAGAGGTTTGTTATCTAAGCACTTCGCACTTGATAACAAACGCCAATCACTAGAGTGAATTGGCTACCTCTCCCACTAACTTCCGTTTGGTTAGTAAAATCGACTAACCAAACGTCGTGTCGCAAAGGGCGTCCGCGGATCAAGGATAAAGCAAAAATAGGAGGTTCGACGAGGACGCTTGCGTCTGGGAAGAAACTATCTTTTTTGCACAATCCGCAGCCCGTGTTCAGTTACTAAGATATTAAGGGGCAGTTCGCTTAGCGAAAATTTCTGACAGGAAAATAGGGGAGCGACGACGTGTGCTTGACGCACAAGAAGCTCCTTCTTTTTCCCGAGGAAATTAGGCCTATGTTCAGTTACTAAGATACTAAGGGGCGGTTCACTTGGCGAAGATTCCCAGCCTCAAAATGTTTATTAATTTTTGACCTCGGGCAATCTTGCACAAGTAAGACCATAAAATCCTTGTCCTCAAAATGATGATTTTAACCCACTCCTAAATTACTAAGACAAGTAAAACTATAATACAAAAGTCAACAATCGTCAACATCACAAAAAAAGACAGAATCAAGACCCCCAGCAAAATGAAGCGCCTTTAATCCTGCCTTACTTTTTACTAACGATGACTAATTTTGTGAGTTAAGAAATCACCTGCAAATTGAATGATAAAAATAATCAGTAATATCAAAACAGTTGCTACGATAGTTACATCTGTTCTTGAATAGGTATAACCCTGAAAGATAGCAAAGTTACCAAGACCACCAGCACCAATAGCACCAGCCATGGCTGTTTCACCAACAATAGAAATTAAGGTTACTGTTGAAATACGAACCAACTCTGGCAAGCCCTCACTGAGGTAAACCTTGACGATATCCCAGAGAGTCGCACCGCTGGCTTGGGAAGCTTCAATAACCCCATAATCCATCTCTGAAAAGACCACTTGAACCTGACGAGCAAAGAAAGGAAAAGTTGCTGCTGATAAAGGCACAAGAGCCGCCGTAGCTCCAATTGTCGAGCCAACAAAAACTTTTGTTACACCGCTTAAAACAGCAACTAAGATGATAAAAGGAATAGCTCGAAACACTGATACCAACTTGTCCAAAACCCAGAACACTGGGCGGTTTTCAATGACTCCTCTAGGTCCAGTCAAAACAAGAAAGAGTCCAGCAATCAAGCCTAGGGAGCCACCGATAACAAAGCCCCAGAAAGTCATGTAAAGGGTGTCCTTAATAGCAGACCACCAGCCCGCATCGCCTCCCCAGCCCAAACTATAAGCATTAGGTAAATAAGTTTCAAAAAACTCGATCATGCCTTACCTCCTTTTAAAATAGAAACCGATACATCTGCCGCTTTAACAGCCTCTAAAGCCAACGATACTTGTTCCCCTGACAAAATAACGACCATCTCTCCAACAGGGGTATTATCTAAAATTTCAATATTGGCATAAAGGATATTAGCCGTCACCTGATACTGCTTATAGATTCTATTAAGCAGGGGCTCATCTGTCGAGGCACCTGCATACCGTAAAAGGACCAAGCGGTCATGTTCAGCCAGATGTTCAACAGCTTCCTGTCGATTTATTTTCACCAAGGCTTCATCAATCCCCGTTGCTGTTTTAATAAAATCTTGAGTCAGGGCTTCCTTGGGGTTGGAAAAGATGTCCAAAACGCTCCCTTCTTCAATAAGAACACCGTTTTGCATGACAGCTACACGGTTGCAAATATCCTTGACAATCTGCATCTCATGCGTAATCATTACAACCGTCAAACCAAGTTTTTTATTCAAATCTTGCAGCAAGGTTAAAATTTGTTTAGTCGTCTTAGGATCCAAAGCAGAAGTGGACTCATCAGAAATCAGAATTTTAGGATCATTGGCAAGAGCACGTGCAATAGCGACTCGCTGTTTCTGACCACCAGATAGTTGCGCAGGATAATTATCAGCTCGGTCCGCAAGACCCACTAACTCTAATAATTCATCAACTTTTTTCCCCTTCGCATCTGATGAAAGGTCTGAATGTCGCAGGGCAAAAGCCACATTTTGTCGCGCTGTTTTCTGCGACATTAGATTAAAATGTTGAAAAATCATACCAATCTCACGACGCTTCTGACGCAGAGCACCGCTGGCTAACTGAACTTGCTGACCCTCAAAAAGACTGTCGCCAGCAACCTTTACAGAACCCGCCGTTGGAACCTGAAGGAGATTGATAGCACGAACTAAGGTCGATTTCCCAGCCCCCGAATAACCAACAATTCCATAAATATCACCCTGATCAATATGAACAGTAACGTCTTTAACAGCCTCTATTCGGCGCTTCTTTTGCTGGAATGTAATATCAATGTGATCCAGCTGAATAATGGGTTCACTCATATAATGTAGTCTCCTTTAATACGGTTAATAATGATAAAGAGAGCTGAAAGCTATTACCTTCCAGCTCCTTTTAGCTATTTTCAGGATAAGTACTTCATCTGAACCTATTTGCTAGATGAGGTTGTATCTGGTGCCCCCTTCCAAATAGGACGGTCGACACCATTTGATGCCTTGCTAATCAATTTACCAATCTTATCAGTCTGATAAACCTTCACTAAAGTCTTGATAGCATCAGCCTTGTCTGATTTTTTCCAATCTGGTTTAGCAGCAATAAAGTTGATCCAATTCTTAGCATTAGGACCAGTAACATCCTCTACAAACAAGGTCGTATCGTAGTTAATCTTAGCCGTCTGAGCGTAGGAGTTATTAATAACAGCAGCATCGACATCACCATTTTGCAAAGTCTTAGCCACCTGTTCTGCACTCACTTCTTTAAATTCAAGGTTTTTAGAGTTTTCAGTAATATCCTTAACAGAAGCAAGTTCGCCATCCTTAGTAGACAGCTTAATCAAGCCTGCTGACTGTAGTAAAAACAGAGCACGACTTTGGTTAGTTGCATCATTATTTAGCCCAATCTTTGCTCCTTCCGGCAGGTCCTTGATATCAGAATAAGCAGCCTTACCTTTTGAGGCTTCCTTCGAGAAAAGACGAATCGGACTGATTAGGGTATCTCCCGCAGATACCAAGTTTTCCTTGTTTTTCTTATTCCAATCCTCTAGGAAATAGCGGGTTTGAAAGGCATTGACATCAATATCGCCGGCAGCCAAAGCCTTATTAGGTTGGTTATAGTCTGTAAATTGAACAAACTCTAACTTAACGCCCTTCTTAGCAGCATCCTTTTTCACCTGATCCCAAACCGGTTTAGTCGCATCATCCAGCGTCATGACACCAACCTTCAATGTATTTTTATCTGACGATTTATTGCCGCAGGCTGCCAGAAATAAAGCTGCTACCACAAATACAGTCAAAACACCAAGAATTTTTCTCAACTTCATACCAAGTCCTCTTTTCTTTATGATCGTGGAATTATTATCTCATAAGGCCTGAAAGCTTTCAAATTGTTTATAATTGTATAAACATATAGCTGAAAGTTATAGCCTTTTGCCTATTGACTCTTCATTAGTCAAAAATAAAAGAGCCACTGCCCTTTTATCCTTTTTTAGATGGCACCTTCATATCCTTAGCTTCTGGAATATAATCCTCATTTCCTAAGTATTTCTTCGCGAGTTTGGCTAAAGTTCCATCTTTTTGCAATTCTTCTAAACGTTTATTGACGAACTTCTGTAAATCTTTTTGATCGTTAGAGAATACAAAGTAAATAAACGGTTGTTCATCAGAAGGTAATTCAATAGTCTTTAAGTTATCTAATGATTGATTCTTAATGACACTGTTAACCGTTGGGGCATCGAACAGTTTGAAATCAAACTTGCTGTCATTCAAGCTACCCAAAATCTGAGTAATATCTTCATCCGTATATTTAATATCAACTGGATTGTCTGAGTGTTTCTTATTATAATCTTCTAGTTGCTTAGCTGTTGTAGTTCCTTGAACAACTTGAGTGGAATGACCCCCAATGTCATCGAATGATTTAATATCACTATCCTTTGGCACAGCTAAGACAGAAGGCGTTGTCCCCGTTGGCTCAGAGTAAAGATATTTTGAAGCCCGCTCATCAGAATAACTAATATTATTGCCTGCCATTTGATATTTACTAGAGTCAAGACCAGCAAAGACTGACGACCATTCCGTCTTTTTAAACTCAACCTGATACTTATCAGATCCCTTGAACACTGCCTTAGCAACTTCAACATCGTACCCTGTCAAATTTCCATCCTTGCCCTCGTAAGAGAAAGGGTTGGTTGTACCAACTGTTGCAAAGGTAACTGTTTCCTTAGCTCCCTTACCAGAACTATTGGAACTGCAGGCCGCTAGCAAAGCTACCGAAGCAACAGCTACTGCCCCAAATTTAACAATATTTTTAAGTTTCATAAAAAAACTCCTATAGTATTTAGTCTTAAGCCTATCATACCATCTTTAACAAAGCTGAACAAATATTTAAAACTTATCAACTGATAAAGAATTTATATCACATCACTGCCAGAACCTAGCAAAAAAGCCGAACTAGCAAGCTAGTTCGGCCACCGTTGTTAAAGTCAAAGTAACCTGATTACTGGTTTAAGAAATATCTTTTTCTGTAATGGCACCATTAAGAGCATTAATGGTATAGTCATACTCCATGTCCCCCTGTTTGAATTCTATTTCATAAACAGGGATATCATTATCAGAATCTGATTCAACTTTCAGTGCTGTGACATCTCCTTCTGCCAGTCCAGCGTCCGATAGCGCAATAGACTTAGCATCAGCAGACGATAGGCGAGCCGCTCTTTGAGCATTGCTGCCACTATTGCCATTTGTTCCATTATTACCACTGTTAGATGAAGCATCATCAATATCATTATCTTTTTCTGTGATACTTCCATCAGCAGCGTTGATAGTGTAATCATATTCATTATGATTACGCTTAAACTCTACCTTATAAACAGCGATATTGTTATTAGAATCCGTTTCAACCTTCACAGCTGTCACTTGGCTAGCACTAAGTCCCGCATCCTGCAAAGCAATCGTTTTAGCTTGTTCAGCACCAATATCGGTTGCAGCCGATACCTTAGCCGCACCAACACCACCTACAGCTGTTAAACCAATAGCTGCTGCAAGAGCAAGTTTCTTCTTATTAAGCATTAATTTTGTTTTCATTTTAGTCATGGGAATCATCTCCTTTTTTAATGATGAATGAGATAGACATTTTCGTCCGACTCACGACTAGGTTAAGTATTTTCGTTCCGACAAACTAAAATAACAATAACCCTTCTAGGAATTAAAATCAGCAATCGTCGGTTATTACCACTCTTAATTCCCTTCGATAAACACACCATTGTATTTATCTTGCCCACATTCTACAATCTTGGTTCTAGACTGTCAAACATTAGCATTAAGCCTAAAACAGGAGTTTTCTTTTGTGATAATTCTATGACAGCATAAATCCCCGAAAAAATCACTGACACAAGAATGCTTTTTAGCTAGCTTACAAATTCCTTACAGGCTGTCATTAAAGCTTAATAGTTTAGCTAGCCCCTTTCGAATAACTATAAAAAAGAAGTGGGAAAAACCATTTTGATCCTCACCACTCTTTGCTTACTAAGCAGTAACCTGAAACACTCTCCCCAACATATCTGCTTACTGCTTACCTTTCTGTTTTAAGATTTGCACCTTTAACAGTCTCCGCTTGAGCCTTATGCAAAATGAAACGCCCCCAGCTGAGAGCGCTGATTGTTGATAAACATAGCAGGGTGAGGCCCCGCTCCACATCACTGCGCTTAAGAGCTTATTCTAAAGTATGAGAGGTGTATAAGCTTTTGCCTAGCCTTCTCATTCAAAGGAGAGTCGTTCCTTCCGGACTTTGCTTAATTTTTTGAGCTTTCATCAGTCCCCCCAATGCTTTTTTAAACTGCCCTTTAGAAATGCCAAAAATTGCTCTGATGTCATCAGGCGAAGACTTATCATTCAAGGCCATAAAACCTCCCTTGCTTTCTAAATACGTCAGAATCATTTGAGCATCATTTTCCAACATTTCAAATGAACGCGGCTTCAGTGACAGATTTAGCGTGCGATCAACTTGACGATAACCAATCACTCGGACATCAAGTTCTTCACCTAGGCGTGGTTCTTGATAGCGCTCATTAGGGTGAATAAATCCCAGCATATTATTATCCGGTAGGTATACAAACGTTCCAGACAATTTGAGGCGATAAACGATGGCGCGTAAGTTTTGATTTTGCATATTATCGTAAGCTGGACCAGCTAATTTTTGAAAAATTGATGGCTCTGCAGGAATACCCCAGATACGCCCCTTTTTATCAATGTCCAGTCTAATGTAAAGTTTATCCCCTTTTTTAGGCCAGAGTTCCTTAATATCAGGTAGGAGATCAAGCGATACGACAATTTCCTTATCCGGCAGACCTGTATCTACAAACACTCCCAAATCTCTGCGAACTTCTGTCACCTCACCCCAGCCGTAGCTTGAACGACTGGCCGTCACAGGCAGAGTTGTCATACGCAGCTTTTGGTGTGAATCGCTATACACAAAACCTTCTACCATATCACCTAGATGATGCTCTCCTTCCTTCTTATCCAAAGCAAGAGTCTGTCCATCTTTTTGCGCAAAATAATAAGACGTATTTTCGTCGGTCACCATTGCTAAAACAGTCTTAGCTAATAAATCATTCATCTCTCAGTATTCCTTCTAAATTCTAAAAATTATTAGACTTACCAATAAAAAAGGATCTGAGACGCCACTGTCCCAGACCCCTAGTTTTACTTGTTTTACCCTAAACAGTAAGCAGTTCGTTTTCTTTTTCGCTGATCATGCCCTCAATTTTTTTGATAGCATCATCAGTTGCCTTTTGAATATCTTTTTCAAGAGACTTTAATTCATCCTCGGTGATTTCCTTATCCTTCTCTTGCTTTTTAGCCTCATCCATCGCATCGCGGCGGATATTACGGATAGCAACCTTAGCATTTTCACCGATTTTCTTCACTTCTTTAGCCAACTCCTTGCGCGTTTCTTCTGTAAGAGCAGGGATAACTAGACGGATGACAGAACCATCATTAGCTGGATTGATACCCAAATCGGACTCATTGATAGCACGCTCAATATCTTTGATAGAGCCCTTATCAAAGGGGGAAATCAAGAGAACACGTGCCTCAGGCACTGTAATAGAGGCTAACTGATTCAAGGGTGTTGGGGCACCATAGTATTCGACTTCAATGCGATCAAGCAAGCTAGCATTTGCTCGGCCAGCACGGATAGCCGCAAATTCACGACCAAGTGATTCGTGAGAATGTGTAAAACGTTCCTTTGCTTTTTCAATAATTAGATTTGCCATATTTATATTTATTCCTTTCATAAGATACCAAGCCACAAAGCCATAAAGTATTAAAAACTTCAAGAAAAAAGAGCAATTGAAGAGGGCCGGTGTTTTTAAATAACCACTTTACATAAGAGTTACTATGCTTTTAACATCTATTAATCTACTTAACTGGAGGGTTTATTAGAAACTGTTGTCCCAATTGCCTCACCAAAGACAACACGTCTGATATTGCCGGACTCATTCATATCAAAGACAACTAAATCAATATCGTTATCCATAGACATAGTAGCTGCCGTGGCGTCCATAATCTTCAGCCCGCGCTTAATCACTTCAACATGAGTCAGCTCATCAAACTTAATAGCATCAGCATTCTTACGCGGATCATCATTATAGACCCCATCAACACCATTTTTAGCCATCAGGATAGCTTCAGCTTCAACCTCTGCAGCACGCAGAGCTGCGGTCGTATCGGTAGAAAAATAAGGAGATCCGATACCTGCACCAAAAATAACAATACGTCCCTTTTCCAAATGACGAAGAGCACGCCCTCGAATATAAGGTTCGGCAACTGACTGCATAGCAATAGCTGTCTGAACGCGCGTATCAACTCCTACCTGCTTAAGACTGTCCGCCATAACTAAAGCGTTCATAACTGTACCAAGCATACCAGTATAATCTGCCTGAACACGATCCATGCCAGCCTCAGCTGCCGGTTCACCGCGCCAGAGATTACCACCACCGATAACCAGCGCAATCTGAACACCGGATGCATGTACTTCTGCGATCTCCCTAGCCATTGCTTGTACTTTTGGCAGATTAATGCCAACACCCTTATCGCCGGCTAAGGCCTCACCAGATAGTTTAATCAGGACACGTTTATACTTTGGTTCTACCATCTTCACTCTCCTTACATTTTATCCTAATTATTTTATCATAAAATAAGGCTTTCTCCTAGCAGTTTAAAAAATAAATAACAAAAGGTAAACAATACTGTTTGAGACTAAATCAGCTTGAGACATAAAAAAACTCAAGCACAGGCTCGAGCTTCTTTAACTATAATGAGCTAGCATCAACCTTGATACCAACACCTTGAGTCGTAGTAATTGACAAGTTTGTGATATAAGCACCCTTAGCTGTCGCCGGTTTAGCTTTCACAATAACATCATTGAAAGCCTTGAGGTTTTCAACCAGTTTATCAGTATCAAACGATACTTTACCGATGATAGCTTGAACATTACCTGCCTTATCAGCACGGTAAGTAATTTTACCACCTTTAGATTCTTCAACAGCCTTAGCAACATCCATCGTTACTGTGCCGGTCTTAGGGTTTGGCATGAGGTTGCGTGGGCCAAGGACACGTCCAAGACGACCAACAACTGCCATCATATCAGGTGTAGCGACAACAACATCGAAGTCCAGCCAACCGTCGTTGATTTTTTGAACAAGTTCTTCTTCACCAACGAAGTCTGCACCAGCCGCCTTAGCTTCTTCAGCTTTGGCACCGCGCGCAAATACAAGAACGCGCTGAGTTTTACCGGTACCATTTGGCAATACCATTGCCCCACGGATTTGTTGGTCAGCTTTCTTAACGTCGATGTTAAGATTGTAGGCAACTTCTACTGTTGCATCAAATTTTGCAAAGTTTGTTTCTTTTGCGAGTGTTACAGCTTCTTCCACGCTGTATGCCTTTGAAGTGTCTACCTTCTCTAAGGCAGCACGCATTTGTTTGCTTTTTTTAGCCATGTTATCTATTCTCCTTGTGTTATGTGGTCCTATCGATTTTCATCTTCCACACCGTAAGCACTATGCTTAAACTCGGTGAAGGTGGATTCTATTAGTCAGTAATAGTGAATCCCATTGAACGTGCTGTACCTTCGATCATACGCATAGCTGATTCGACATTTGCAGCGTTCAGGTCAGGCATTTTTGTTTCAGCGATTTCTTGCACTTGTGCACGTGTTACTGAAGCAACTTTTGTTCGGTTTGGTTCACCTGAACCTTTTTCAACACCTGCAGCCTTTTTCAAAAGAACAGCAGCTGGTGGAGTTTTAGTGATGAAATCAA
The DNA here is from genome assembly GCF_058314515.1 of Streptococcus sp. ELY_137. Taxonomy (NCBI): domain Bacteria; kingdom Bacillati; phylum Bacillota; class Bacilli; order Lactobacillales; family Streptococcaceae; genus Streptococcus; species Streptococcus sp. ELY_137. Next base: position 150,985 of record NZ_JBZFUL010000001.1, on the reverse strand, counting down.
ATGATTTGTCTTCATACACAGAGATAACAACTGGGATCAGCATACCAGCTTGATCAGCCGTACGAGCATTAAACTCTTTAGTGAATCCCATGATATTGATTCCGGCTTGACCAAGTGCAGGACCAACCGGTGGAGCTGGTGTAGCTTTACCAGCAGGAATTTGAAGTTTTACGACATTTTCGACTTTTTTAGCCATTTGTAATTTCCTCCTTTGTGGTTTTGGCGGTAAGGATAAGATTTTTACCTCCCACAAGTATGCAACAAGCATACTCTTACTATTATACAGGAATAATTTTAAGATGCAAGATTTTTAGCAGAAAACAAAAAACACATGGGCACCTAATCAAACCTCATGTGTTTTACAGACAGAACAATTAACTGCACTAGATGAACTGAATACCACCATCAATTTGAACAGCTTGACCTGTCATGTAGTCAGACTTGGAAGAAGCTAAATAAGAAACATAATTAGCAACGTCTGCCGGTGTCTGAACACGCCCCAAAGTAATTAGCTGTGAATACTGTTCCAGATACTGACCCTTTTGTCCGCCTTTGATGTCAACCATCTTTTCATCAATAAGTTCCCACATGTCTGTTCCTACGATACCTGGACAGTAGGCATTAACAGTAATATGCTCACTTCCTAGCTCTTTGGCAGCCGCCTGCGTTAGCCCCCTCACAGCAAATTTAGTTGACGAGTAAGCTCCCAATAAATCAAAAGCGATATGTCCAGCTATACTGGAAGCGTTAATGATTTTTCGTACCTTATCGCCATCATCTTGCTGCCTAAACTGGGCAGTCGCTGCCTGAATACCAAACAAGGTTCCAAAGACATTAATGCCGTATATTCTTTCCATGTCTTCAAGAGTCTCTTCTTGCAATGTTTTTATCTGCGCAATACCCGCATTATTGATATAAGTATCAAGACGTCCGAAACTATCAATAGCTGCCTTGACAAACTTATCGTGGTCCTCTCGCTTAGAAACATCCCCCGCTGCACTGACAGCCTTAAATCCTTTAGCTATCATTTCATCAGCAGTCGATTGAGCAGTTGCCGGATCAAGATCGGCAACAACAACCGCATAACCGTCTGTGCACAACTGTTCTACAATGCCTTTACCGATACCTCGACCACCACCTGTTACAACAGCAACACGAATTTCTTCACTCATTGTTCTACTCCTTTATATATTAAGATACTAAGGCCGTAAAAAGCGATTGGAATTTTAGAAGCCTACCGTCACTTAATTACAAACAAGATAGCCTAGCTAAATTCTGAGCCTTTTAGACCAAGTTCGATTACTATGATACTAAGGGCAACCGCAGATCAAGCAAAAATCGAAGATTGGATAAAAGCGCTTGTGTCTATGAAAAACTATCTTTTTATCACAATCTGCAGCCTATAAAATGACAAATTTCCCCTACCAAAAATATTATAGCACATATTTTTGTAAGCGGTAACATCGCAGAAATAACTCTATTTAGATAAGTTTTCTATTTGCAGTAAATTTTCTCTTTTATCTATAGAAATAAGTTTACTTTCTTTGGTAATCAGGATAAAATAGGATTATGATATACTTTCTAGCAGTCTTTTATTTCTTTTTAATCCCCTTTCTAGCTCAATCCTTAGTTAGGTATTTTGACCTTAAACGGTTCAGCATCAAATTCCCAGACCTCTCCCTTCCCTTCTTAGCTTGGGCTATTATCTATGTCTCTGGTATCTACTTTTCTCACAGCTTCCTGCCTCAGTACTTACTCATGATGTGTTTGCTGGCAATTGCAACCTGCCTCTTTATTCTAAGGCGAACAGGTAAAATTAAAGTTTTTTCTTACAAGCGCTTCTTCAAGCTATTCTGGCGAATGGGCTATCTCTTAACAGCAATTTTTTATATTGTAACAGTTATTTTAATTGCTCTAAAATAATAAATAATCCACCTGTTAGGCTACAGGTGGATTATTTATTTTGTATTCCTATAAGAAAAATCTGAAATGTTATTGGGATCGAAAGAACAGATTGCCAGATTCAGCGAACTATCTCGGCAAAATGTCGTCTTAATTTCACAGTCAGATCCCCCTTTGGCATTAGCCAATATTTCCTGTCAACCAGGCGGCGATGAAGACAATCGCAAAGCCAAATAAGTAAATCAAACCAGCGATAGATAGCCCATTAAGCCAACCAGGTAATTTTTTCCCTTGACTATTAACTAAACTGTAATTCAGGTAAGCAAAGAATGGTGTTGTGATAAAAGAACCTATCATGGCAAATTGAAGCATTTGTGCCACTTGACCAGAGAAAAGATAAACGATAAGTAGACCAGCAATTGAAGTAAGACTCATCCAAATCGTCAATGAGATCTTGGTCGTTTTTTCCTTATTGAAAAGAAGTCGGAGCGCCTCGTCGTTGGCCCGTGAGTAACCATCAATAACAGTGATGACAGTCCCAAAAATACACAAGAAGGCAATAAAGGTAATAAGCGGCTTAGCCCATGCTCCCAAAGAGGAGGCGTACATCTGAACAAATTGAGAAATATAGGCTGCCGAAGCACTTTGAACAGCTTCACCATTACCGTACTGGATAAGTGCGCCTAAGGCCAGAAAGATAAAAGCTAGGATAGCCGTTCCAATGTAGCCGACATTGAAATCAAACATTGCGTCTTCTTCATTGAAGTCAACTGTCTTGCGCTTTTCCACTGACCAGAGAGAATTGATCGTTGAAATTTCAATTGGTGCTGGCATCCACCCCATAAGAGAAATTAAGAATGGTAAAGAAGCAATTGTCCAAGGAGATACGGCTTCAAAATCAGGAGCATATTCACGATGCTTAAAAAGGGCAATCACTACTGCCAGAACGGTCGCAATTGTCAGCGCCGACATAATCCATTTAGATAAACCATCAAGAAAGCGGTAGCCGCCAAGAAGCAACATCCCCCAAATAATCACAATGATGATCGTCGTCAACTGATTAATACCAAGTCCCCACGAGCTAGGAACTGCGCTAGCAACGATGGCGGCACAGAGAATTCCCACTCCTGCCGTGTTGATCACAGCCGAAAAGATATTCAAAATAAAGTAAACAATCAGGTAAAGCTTGCCCTTTTCGGCATAGCCTTCAACCAAGTTTTTACCTGTCTCAGCAGTATACTGCGATCCAAAACGGAAAAAAGGATACTTAAAAACATTAATCAAGAGGACTAATATGGCTAACTGCCAGCCAAATTTTGCTCCTGCCTGTGTCGATGATACGATATGTGAACCACCAACGGCCGCCGAAGCCATAAGGATACCAGGTCCTAAGGCTCTTAATTTCGTTTTCCAAGTGGATGTAGATTGCGTTTGTTCAACCATAGTTGACTCCTATCTATAGAATATTCTGACTTTTCTGTCAATAACGATACTATTATAAAGCCTTATGCTGTTGCTGTCAAGTCAGTTTTTGAATATTCCACTCTATTTTCAATCTTTTAATCTGTATTAATTTAGCTGAGAATATCAAACAAAACAGTCGCGCCCCCTTGGGCATTTTGCTATAATGAAGAAAACCTTATGTATAAAGTAAAGGATAGATTATGAAACTCATTTCTTGGAATATCGACTCCCTTAATGCTGCTCTAACGAGTGAGTCAACACGCGCTCAGCTTTCCCGTCAGGTTATTGATACTCTAATTGATCAAAACGCTGATATCATCGCTATACAGGAAACTAAACTCTCTGCCAAAGGACCAACCAAAAAGCATATTCAAATCCTAGAAGACTATTTTCCAGACTACCGTCATGTTTGGCGCTCATCCGTCGAGCCTGCACGCAAGGGCTACGCGGGAACCCTCTTTCTCTATAAAAAGAATCTTCCCGATCCCATCATAACCTATCCTGAAATCGATGCTCCATCTACCATGGACAGTGAAGGCCGTATCATCACGTTAGAATTTGATAAATTCTTTGTCACTACAGTCTACACCCCAAATGCAGGTGATGGGCTCAAACGCTTGGACGAACGCCAGATCTGGGATCAAAAGTACGCTGAGTATCTAGCCCAACTTGATGGCCAAAAACCTGTTCTAGCCAGTGGGGATTATAATGTTGCCCACAAGGAAATCGACCTCGCTAACCCTAGCAGTAACCGCCGTTCTCCCGGCTTCACAGACGAAGAACGTGAAGGCTTCACCAACCTGCTGGCCAAAGGCTTCACAGACACCTTCCGCTACAAACATGGCGACATTCCCAATGTCTATACTTGGTGGGCACAGCGCAGTAAGACCAGCAAGATCAACAACACCGGCTGGCGCATCGACTACTGGCTGACCAGTAACCGCATCGCTGATAAAATTATCAAATCCGATATGATCAACTCAGGCGACCGCCAAGACCACGGACCGATTTTGTTGGAGATCGATTTATAACATTCCATATAGAAAAGCCACCTATACAAAATGGTATGGTGGCTTATTTGTATATTGACGTTAATGTTTATTACTATTAACACGATAGACCTTACTGTCCATAAAAATAAGGTGCCTCACATCTTATCCTCCTACTAAACCATTAGGAAACTATTTTTTTAAGATGACGAATCTGTAAAAAGCTAGCTCCTAACACGATTAGCACAGTATAGAGAACCAATCTCAGCCATTCAAAACTTGTAATCTCTGGATTAACAGCAGTCATCTGATTCATGGAAGCGGCCAGTTTAGCAAAAGGGAGCACATATCCTAATTCTGGGACTATGTGTTGCGCCGTTAAAATAAAACCAAACACACCGATTCCCCAACCGAACTAGACAAACAAAAATAGAGCAGTAGTCACTACTAGCTACTGCCTTACAATATTATTTTTGTGCCCCCTTACGAATGAGTACCATATCTCTACAAAGAATTTGATCTCACCAAACCAGAGAACAATCACCGTTTTCTTGACTTCGCCGATGAAGATCACAGTGCTTCACTACTCTGCTAGAAGAAGGTTCCACTGATAGCTTTTGCTATAAATACAGTGACATTCTATCTATTCCTGATAAGCACAGCAAGGCCAGTAAGATCAGCAACACTGGCTGGCGCATTGACTACCGGCTAACCAGCAACCCATCGCCAATAAAATTACCAAATCTGACATGATTGACTCGAGTAACTGCCAAGACCATGAATCAATTTTGCTCGAGATTAAACGATAACAATTATTCATAAAAAGATTCAATACTTAACTCAGAAAACTTTAAATTCTTAATCAGTATTAAAGAGAGAATTTTACCTTTGAATTTGAATACCTTGATATCAAGTATAAGTTACAACACCAAATGGATAAACCTCGGCTGTTAAACATAGTCGAACCATACCTTACGTTGTTGCCTACTTCCCTCAACAAACACTTTCGAATTTTTGATCTAGACATTAGTCTATGATAACGCCATACCAGAAAAAACAAATGAAGCTTGATTAATAGTAATTTTAAATCATTCAAAATTCGAGTAGATCTATTACAAGTTTCCTATTACTTTTAGCCTATTAAAAATAATAGGAAAAGCAAAAAATTCAACTAACCCCACACATGTACAGATTAGGAATTTAAAATAACCATTATCAAATGTTTGCAAGATTGTAAAATAATATGTTGTGGGAAAGTAGATATTTATCTTTGTTTGAAAAGTTGCCAAAGTAATTAGTAAGATTGTAATACAAGTTGGTATCTTAAGCGTAACTGAATCAAATAACAATGTACAAATCTGTATGGTTAAAGCAATCGGTAGAAAGCATAAATAGGAAGCCAGATTAGAAATTATAACTTCCTTTAATAAAATATTAAAGCCTTTATCATGTAGTAAGTATACAGTAACAACTGTAAAAGTTAGATATGAAAGTCCACTACATAAGATAGTTATAATAAATTTCACTTTAACTAATTTACTTAATTTATTACTATGAACTATAACTATTGACCAGCCATTATTAATAGTTTCAATCAAAGAATTAAGCGTGCAATGTACAATTACTTGTGCAGGAAGAATCCCCAATAAATAGATTTCAGAAAACATAACATAACAATATGTTTGTTTAGGCAAAGGAGAGTACTGGTAAGTTGGATCAACAATAAAATTTTTTATTAAAATAAATACTGCAACAGGGAATAATAAATTAAATACCAGCCAAAATACTAGGTGACCTTTTATAAACTCATTTTTAATTAAGTTAATCATCCTACACTACCTCTCTAACGCCTCAATGTATAGTTTTTACTCCAAAAATGGTTTGAAAAAATATTCAGAAATACAGTTAATAAAAGTGAAATGGCAACTATATAGATCATTTCCGGATTTTTAGAATTATATGTATGAGAAATATAGGTAAACGGATATAATAACCTAAAAACTGCTTTTGGATAATATGTTACTAGAGTAATAATAAATAAAATTATACCTGTAGGAATGATAGAGAGTAATCTTTTAGAGATAGATAGAATGAAGAAGTAAAATGCAATAATCATAGTAGCAGCCGAAAGTTGAATAATAAAAGTTTTCAATATTAACAATACATTTCCAGCCAATTTTTCATCTATTAAAGTTCCAACGATAAATAATGTAATATAATCAGTTACCCAAAAAACAAAATTATAAACAAAAGATAAAAATAATTTTCCTTTTAAAATTATTTTTTTTCTTGATTTAGATGAAACAACCGTCGACCACGCATTCTCTTTAAATTCTATAGCAAATATATCATATATAATAACAGCAAAAATAATATAAAATAACTCTGAAAAATAAAATACAGTTTGCTCTTTTAGAATTAACTGCCAGCCAAATAAGTTTAATTCATGCTGATGAGGCAGTAAATAACCTTGATATCTAAAAGATAAATCAAAATAAAGCAAAATATTTAAAAATATGGGAAATAAAATACTAATCCAAAGTACACTTATTTTTTGCTTTCTTAACTCTGCCCTTATCATAAATTACTCGTCACCCCCAAACACTTTAAATATGCCTGCTCTAAGTCTTCACTACCATACTGTCTTAAGAATTTTTCACATGTTCCAGCAAATAGTATCTTCCCTTTATTAATTACAATAGCATTTGTAATTTCTTTGTCCAGCTCACTTAAGATGTGGCTAGAAATCAGAAAAGTAACACCTTTTAGCTGGTGTAATTTTATGATTAATTGTCTGATTTCCAATATTCCCTGTGGGTCAAGTCCATTAATGGGCTCATCCCAAATAAGAAAGTCTGGTTCCCCAATAAGGGACTCAGCAATACTCAATCTTTGTTGCATTCCTAATGAAAATTTTCTTACCTTTTTTTTCTTAACATCCTTTAATCCCACCATTTCAAGATACTCTTCAATTTGTTCACTAGAAATCGTGACTTCCTTCATATTTGCCATAATTTTCATATTTTGGTAAGCATCTAGATGACCATAAAAACTAGAACCACTAATTATTGTACCAACCTTGGCTAACAACTCTTCGTTACTAATAATACTCCCTTCATTAAATATATTAATCTTACCCGATGTCAGAGGCAAAATACCTAGTATAAGTTTTATAATAGTTGTCTTTCCTGACCCATTGGGACCAATAAATCCATATATTTTCCCCTTCTCTATTTTGAAAGAGGCATTATCAATAACAGTAATACCGCCAAATTTTTTTGTAACACTTTTTAATTCAACAATTTTAGACATCAAACCAATCCTTTCACAATAGAAATATTACTTACTACTACTTAAATAAAGCTGGTAATATTCACCCTTCTTACTCATTAGCTGACTATGATTTCCAACTTCACAAATCCTACCTTCTTTAAGAACATATATTTTATCTGCATCGACTATTGTAGATAGCCTATGGGCAATAATGATTTGCGTACATCCTTGATGACGAAGATACTCTGTAATCCGATTTTCATTGAGACTATCTAATGCACTAGTAGCTTCATCTAAAACAACTAACTTAGGGTTAATAATTAATGCACGTGCAAGTGCGATACGTTGGCGTTGTCCACCAGATAAATTTAATCCCATTTCTGAAACAATTGTGTGAAATCCCATAGGCATCGAGCAAATTTCATCATATATCTGAACAGCTTTACAAGCTTCAATAATTTGCTCTTCGGTAATGGAGGTATTATTTAAACGAATATTATCCATAATATTTCGGTTTAATAAATAAACATCTTGTGGAACAACACCTATCTGAGAACTTAGACTTTTTTTGTTCAGAGTACTTAGATCATAAGAGTCAAAGTAAACTTTTCCCTTTTTTATGGGATAAAGCCCTGATAAAATCTTACCTAAAGTACTTTTCCCAGATCCAGATTTCCCTACTATTGCAATTTTCTGTCCAGACTGAACTGTTAATGATAAATCATGTAAAACATTTTCAGAATTTTTTGAATAAGAAAAACTTAATCCTTTAACTTCTATATTTCCCTTAAAATTAGCTAGTATTTCCCCTTGCGAAGTCTCCTCTTCCTCCTCAACCCAAATATCATTCACTCTCTTTAAATACCCAGAAGCTAATGCAAATTGTGTATAAGAGTTAAAAATCGATACTTCAGAGCTAAACAATATCGCCGTCAAACTTTGAAACGCAATTATACCTCCGAGACTATTCTGACCTCGTTGATATTGCCACAAACCAACCATTAAAATGACAACCGGAGCAAAAACTTGAAAGGAAGTAGTGACAGAAGTGTAAAAATCATACGCTAAGGTCCTAATACGGTATTTTAATAATACATCTTTCAAATGAGTGAACCAATTCTGATAAATTTCGTCTTCCAATCCTGAAATTTTAACCGAAGATATTGTACTTAATGTTTCATTCTCAACACTATAGAGTAATGATTGTTCCTGTAATTCCCGATTTACGGTATCAGACAGCATATTTCTTGTACTAAAAAGAAATAGAAGATTCAGTAAACTTATTCCCAATGTAAACATTGCCATAGTAACTGAATTATAGAACATATATATAAATACTGAAAAGACTGTACCAAGATCTACAACACCACTGATAACTTGATTAGTAAACAAATCTCTAAAGCCACTAAGACTTGATATTCTAAATAGAATATCCCCTTTTGCACGAAGTTCAAAAAAACTATACGGTAACTTTAGTAAATGTTTAAAAGTATTTTTCTCTATATCATAACTAAAAGATAAATTGGAAATTAATACCCCTATGCTCCTCATAAATACTGAAAAAAGATATAAGAAAAGCAGAGTCACTACGATAATTATAGATTTATTAAAATAGTTTGTAGACATCCCATGTATTGAGGTATTAATAAGATTAGAGGTTAATTGAGGAACCAAAAGCGTTATAAAGTAACTCATTATAGAAAAAATTATTGCTAAGAATATTCCCTTTTTATTGTGCAAAAAACTTTTAGAAACTATCTTCCAAGGAGAAGGTACACTAGACTTTCTTGGAATATAGTCTTTTGTTTCAGAAATTAGAAGCACCACATCGCTAAAATGATTAGAAAATTCGTCAAGAGAATATTTTTTGTATCCTGTCGCAGGATTCATCACATAAATATTGTCATTTTTAACTTGATATACAACAACAAAGTGCTCATTATCCCAAAAAGCTATCAAAGGAAGCGGTAATTTTTTTACATCGTTAGCGGTCACTCTATAAGACGATGCTTCAATCCCTCTTGAGATAAAGAAATCTTTTAAATCACGTAAACTATACCCATCTCGTCCTTTTTCTTTTTCTTTTCTTAAATCAAGTATTTCCTCCTTACTTCCGAAATAACGCAAAATAGATAGGCAACAGCATAAGCCGCATTCAGTTTGGGTCATCTGTTCTAGATAAGGCACTCTTTTCTTTTTTATCATCTTTCTTAAACCTCTAAGAATAATAAATTTGGTAATTTGCTATATTGATATCTCAGAATTTCGTAGGCTACACCAGGCAAACCAAGCATAAATGAGAAGAGGTCTTTATTATTATTCATAACTATATTATCACCTATCTTTTCTCTACATTCAATAAACAGTTTTATTTGATTATCAAACTCCTCTCTCACTTTCTTCAGAGCTGATTTACTATAGACATCTGTATCTGCTACACCAGTCAGCAAACAATTCAAGAAACCAAACTTACCATGACATAAACAGTAATTTTTCATACTATATAATTTCTCAGAAAAGTTTTCTATATTGAATATTTTTTCTCCTCTTTCACAATCAATAGAAATTAGTTTTTCTATTTTTATTCTAGTAGCAAATATACCACCACCTCCATAACACCAATATACTGGATAGCATTCAGCGGCGAATTCCCTAATATCCATCCAATTTTTTTCTTGTCTATTATAGTATTCATCTTCTTTTATAATCAACTCTCTAGCAATATTTAAATAACGCTTGTCTTTACATAAATTATAGGAACAAGCTAATGCTAGAGCTGGCCCTGAATATCCATGAGCTAATCCAGTAACATTAACACTTTTTAGATTATCAATGCAGTAATTAGTATACTTCTTTATTAGAGATATCAACATTATATCTTTCTCTCTATTATAGATATTGGATAATAGTACAATTAAACTAGATATTCCCCCAACAAAATCAATTCTCTCAATTTCTTCAATATTAACAATATTCAATTGTTTTAAGAAAAAACGATAGCTAGAATAAAATTTGTCCATCTTAGTAAGATTATATAGTAAATAGTTTATATAAATAAGAGATCCAATATCTTTAAAAGCAGATAGACTCTCGATTTTATTTTGTTCAAGAAATTGCTGTTCAAATCCTTTCAAAAGCCCTTCTGCTACTTTCTTATACTTGCAATTACCGTTTATTAAATATAAAGCATATAGAAAAAATACAATACCTCCACCATTGTAAAAAGAGTAGTCTAAAAGCGAGATTCTTATTTTATCATCTATTTCCATATGATTAATAAGCGTACAAAAATTTTTGTTAGGATTCCACCTTACTTCATGACAGATGTAATCTGCTATGCTCTCTATAATTTTAATTGCTCCTTGAGCATCTTCATCATAAAAGTATTTTAGAAGACTTCCACTACTATCAATATTTTTTGTGGATAATGACATTTTTATCACTCTAATTTCAGAAATTAAATCATCATTATTTAGCTCTGAGTAGTGAAGGTTTAATAACTCCTTTAAACTCATATTATAAAAAGATCTGATGATATATGAGCCAGAAAACAAGTCATTGCTATTTAAAGTAGTATAGAAATAAGGAATATCACCGCGTAATAAACTCTCCACCTCTATATCCACCTGAAACTGTAGTTTATCGTTCCGAGTATATTTAGAAGTTCTTAGTTTATTAAAAAGTAACTGCTGTTTCTGATCACTAACTAAATATTCTGGATGAGTTGAGGCTTCCAGAAGTTTTTCATAAATAAAAGTAGGTCTTAGTACTTGTCTAACAACTAACTTATTAACATTTAGTAAATTATTAATATATCTCACAAAATGTTGTTTGTGTTCAAGAAATATTTGGTATCCTATTTCGAAACCATTAATAATATTGTTACTAATAAGTTTTAAATCATGTTTTTTAACTCTCTTTGTTGGACTAACTTCTCCTTTTTGCTTCACTAAACAAATTTTATCAGTAAATTCATTTTTTAGAACATATTGCTCAATAGTTTTTGAAATTTGACTTTCATAAGCAAGTGGGCTAAAGTCCACATCAAAAAAATCATTGGGTAGTAAGTATGTACTTAATACTGTTTCAGCAATTACTTTACCGCTAAACTCTTTAAATGATTCAGGTTTATCATCAGAGCTCCAACAAAAATTATTGTTAAATAATATTGTCTCAGAATCAATAATCATTGGAAAACTCTGTGATATCACTACATTTTCTTGATGTAAATCTGTCACTTTTAATAAAAATGAAATGAATAGTAGTTCTCCATATCTAAAATAATATTTTCTCCAATCATCTTCTTGAGTCGGAGATTCATGACTAATAAATTCCTGCCATCCATATTCTGAGCAATTTATTACACTAGGATGCTTCAATTTTAGCGGTAAGTATCTATTAAATTCTGTAAACACTTCTGATAGAAATTTATCATTACTTAATGAATGTGGTTTGTATATTATTTTCTTATTATTTTTATCACTAAATATTAAAGATGTTCTACCTCCATTATGATAATCCCCATTCGAAAAAATTATTCGACTAAGCTTATCCGCATTAAAATTCAAATATTTTAATAATCTTTGCTTATCATTATTTATCGCCCTTAATGCGTCACTAATAAGCCCAATAGTATATTGATGTCTTAAATGAATTTTTTTTAGTAGAATCGGATATTTATTAAAAAGTTTTATTAAAAAATCTTTTTTACACAATTCTGAGCAAAACGAACTATACAAGATTTCCCTAGGTAAATTTTTTTTTGCTCTTTGCCATTCTTGAAACTGAAATATCATTGTTCTAATTGTTAAATCACAAATGTTTTTACAAAAATATCTTTCTATATCATCTAAAATCGCCTCATTTAAGTAACCATCGAAAGTTTTTCTCAATTTTTTCCTAAGAAATTTTGAAAAGATACCGTTAAAACTGTAAAATGATATCTCATAATTTTCAGTTAAATAGATAGTATCTAAAAAATTAATAATATTTTCTAAATAATTATACATACCTAATCTTTCCCCTACCTGAAGACATTACACTGGGCTATAGCAATTGTAACAGCTAACTATCTGTTACAACTTTTTGTACATGGAACAGTTGGAAGAGCGCCAGTAATTGTATCCCAAAAATCACCACCGTTCACTTCATCATCATTAATCAACTTTTCCAATTCAAGTTCGTCAATTTGTCCAGTAATATTTTCCATTCTTATTACCTCACTTTAATTATTTTATCTACAGTTATTTTGACATTCAATAGTCCCAGTACAAACAGCTCCCTTATTACCAAGTGATCTGCTAATTGGACTCAACTGAGCCCATCCGCCACCAACGACCATGCTATCATTGATTTCTTCCAGAAGTTGACTATTTACTACATTTGAAATAATTGGATTTTCCATTAATTCTCTCCTTTTCACATATATAGCTAACTATAGCCCAGAATAATATCTTCAGGTAAGGTGGAACAAAACTCATCATTCAAGCCATAGGAAATTTGGAATCTCATATTTTGAATAATTTGATAACATTGAATAACCCCAGCCTGCCAATCCTACCATTAGACCGTATGTATTTGTAGATTTTAAATTTCGATTATGCCACTCCTTAGATAAAACTTCTTCAAATAATCTCTGGTACATATGAAATGATTTATTTTCCATATCTGTATCTTTAAATAATTTGGAATAATAGTTTACAATAGCTAGATTGCCCAAATCCCCATGACAATATGTCGGATTATTTCCAAATCCGTTTTTAATCGTATTATGAAGAGCTTGCCTAATGATTATATCATCCAATAAGTTACATTTATTTTTGAGTATTAATTGACTTAGCAAAATACCAGGAGATCCATGACACCATGCAAAAGATACTTCTTTTTCAATTTCTGACCTTTCCCAATCATTTTTATCCTTATTGAAACACCTTGTTTCGTATGCATATGATTTCTTTAAAATACTATCTTTCCTTTCATCTCCTAAATAATCCATACCTTGATATAAAAAAGTATGGATTCCAGCATTACCATGCGCAAATCCTGAATAGTGCTTATTAGAAAAACTATCCCAATAAATATAATCTTTCTTTTCAATTTTACTAGCTACGAGATAATCTACACACTCTTTTATAAATTGAGAATATAAACTACCTGAAAAACTATTTCTATATTTGGACAATTTTAGCAAAACTGCGAGAAACCCAGCTGTCCCACTAATAACATCCTTATATTGATCTTCCTTTATCAATGGTCTTAACTTTGATATGTCCTTTTCGAATCCCAAAATTAATTTATCGTCTTTTGTTAAATTCGCTATCTCGTTTAAACTATATAAAGTCCCCCCTACCCCTGTGAAAGCACCAAGACTTGAATAATTCTCTAAAATATTCTCTTTTAGTAACTGAAATGGAAACTCTATTGCTTTTCTGGCATAATCTATAAAATATTTTTTCCCAGTCAATCTATAGAGTTGTGCCAAAAAAAATGCTATTCCTGAATTTCCACTGTAAAAATCATGGCCTAAAACTGATGGAATCCAAATATCTTCTTCAAATCCCTGCATAGTTACACAGACCCAAGCTAAATCTTCATTTCCAAATTGATTTACACCTTCAAAAGATTTATCAATAATCAAGTTCCCTATTGATTCCGCTGTTTGAAGCCACTTATATGTATTAAGTCTATTCTGATATGTACGAAATTTTAGAGACGTTTTATCAGACTGATTGAATCTAGAAGTAAAAGATGAATCTATATATCCAAGTTGTTTATACAAATCTTTTTCACTAAAAGATGAAACTTTATCTTCAATGTCCATCTTAAAACTAGAAATCTGTACATTAGAAACCTCAATTCCGGCAGAATTTTTAATAATTTTTTCCCCTATAACAAACTTAAAATATGGGATATTGCCCATTAATAGATCATTGAATTCAGCATTAATACTTTCTTTAGAATATCGCTGTTCTCCAACATAGAGCCGTTTTAGAATTAGTTCCCTTTCAAATTCTTTTTTAGTGAATTCCGGATTATATGAAATATTTAGCAATTGAACATAATATAGTGTAGGTCGCAAAATTACGCGCCCCTCACATCCTACTAGTAAGGCGTTAACTTTTTCTTCATATGCTTGCTTATTTTTTAGTATCCAATTATATACTCTTTTAAATCCTGCTTTAATTTCCAAGGTATACTTACTTGAATCTATAACTTCTCCGTTTAACATAGGATTATTATTTTCTGGCAATATAGTAAATAAGTCTCTAACAATATGAATATTATCGTTGTCTGCATCCGTAATGAAGTCAGTTTTAAAAGTAGAAACTTGCTCCTTGTTAGCACTGACTCCACCAACTTCACTTCCTTTTAAATAGATAGGTAGTAGGCCCGTTGTTAATACTGAGTTATCAAACTCCTTACCAGCTTTAAAAAAGGCATCCTTTTGAATATTTAAATCGTTTGAAATAAAATTGGGATGTATAATAGTTTCTAAATCAATCAACATAGGATATTCACCCTGTGCGATTAAATTTTCATAATGAAAATCAACAGAATTTAAGGAATATAGAACACATAGTAACTCACCTATCCTCTCATAAAATCTACCTACGGCCTTCTTATCTTTACATTCTTCAAACTCAACAAACTCGGCAAACCCATATGTATCACCTAAAACAACCTTAGCGAATTTATGATCAAGAATTATCTTTGATCTCTCAGTCAACCAACTCACTAATCTGTTAATCTTATAATCTATTTCCAGCGAATGTGGTTTATATAAAAATTTTTTCCCATCTTTCAGATATATCGAAACCACACTTTTTCCATTTTGGTGTGTATCCCCATTTCCTAGCTCTAGCTTTAATATATTTTCCAATAGATCTAATGAAAATTCTTTTTGAATCCTATCTTTACATATTGTAATATGCTTAAAAATTTGTAAGATATAGTTAAAAGAGTCAAATACAGTTTGAGAGGCAAGTTTTAACACTCCAGAAAATCTTTGGTAGAACTTCACAATATTTTTATCAATATTAGAATATATAAACTGAAAGTAATCAAGGCGAGCTTTTGGACTATCACCTTGTAGCTTATTTGAATATTTTAAATCATTAATTAAACTAATTACTGATTTATATATAATTCCTTCAACTCTCAAATATATATCTTCTACAACATTATTAAGCATGAAATCAAAATCATAAATCAGAGAGTTTGTCTTCAGTTTAAAATAAAAATCATCAAAAAATTTATTTACGATTGGGCGTACATAGGGTAAAAATAAAGATCTTTTCGAAAAAGAAGCTTCACAAGTCGTCAATCTTTCAGTATTTAGAAAATTTAAATAATCATATACAAAATTTTCACTCGCCAATTCATATTGATTATATTCTTCTTTTAGAGATACTAACCCATTTGTACTATTTTCTGTAAATAACTCAGCTAATTCATTACTAGAAGAGCATTCTGGAAAATATCGTAACCAATAATTTATAATTTGTTGCTCAGTAATTTTAGCCAAATTTCCTCCTCCTTTAAATTATATATATCATTAACAATAGATTAACATGCTTATCATCTAAATTATCATTTTCGCAAATTTGATTCTTTTTGATTCTAATTTTTCATATTTGCGAATATGCCGTTTTACAAAAATTTCTTAGTAGAATAAACATGAAAGGGGTTGAAATTCATTATGTTTAAAAGATTAATCACGCTTGCTTTTTGTCTACCGATTGCTCTATTACCATTATTATTATAGAAATTCTACTTTCTCACCTATAATTTCTTATTCAACAAATCATTATACCATCACATAGGTAATGCAAAGATTCATACTTAAAAGTCGCTCTGGATTTTATCCTTTTATCCAGAGCGACTTTACTTATACGTATTGTACACTTTTCTATTCTTTTCTTGCTACAAGATGTTCCAAATTCGTTCTTAAAAACATAACAAGTGTAGGGTTATCCAGCTGCTCAATTAAGCTAATATAGTCTTCAACATCAGATAGACTAATGCCCCCTCCTGTCAAGTAATTCATCACTTTTTTTAAAAAATTTAAAAAAATTCTGGCAAACATATCTTGGTAAGTTAACATCTTTTCAAGATTTTCAACAAAATATGAAGCATGATAGAGTTTACGGTGCTCAATCAAGATAAGGATAAGATTAATTAAAACCAACTCTGAGCGTTTCTTATGCTCAGGAAGTTCCCGATACAATTTATCTCGCTCAACAAAAGCCTTCCCTAGGAAAACTAAATCGTCATCGGATAAAATAAATAAAGTATTGCCAAAAAGATAGAGTTCATACTCCGTCCACTCCTCAATAGCATAAAGGTAAGAAGTTAGAAACTCTTTATCGGCATTTGAAATCTCAAAGTTTTCGTCTACACTATAAATAATTGCTTTGATCACTAAAGTATTAAGGCGATTATAAACATCATAAGACTCTACATCTTGGTAATCAGCCAATATTTGCTTCAATCCTTCAGTATCCTTTTTCGCCTGAAGTTCCACTAGTTTTTGACCCGTCTTAAAAAAATTACTTTCTTGATATTGGGTTAAAGCATAGCTAAATTCTGAAAAAGTCATATGGATACCCTGAATGGCTAAAATAAGCTTATCAGCTGCCAGCATGGTCTGACCATTTTCAAATTTGGATAGTTGAGAAACCGATAGATTATCCCTTGCCACATCTTTCAACTTCAGTCCTCTGGCCATCCTAAGTTCTTTATAGAGTTCACCAAGTTCAAGTGATTTTCCTAACATCTCAATTCTCCTCGTAAAATGATATTCTATTATCATGACAATGACTCATCTAGTCAGCACAACAAATTATCAGTTATAAGTGATTCTATATTTTCTAAGTTAATTTCAACTTCTTACAAGATTTCTAATAATCGACTTACATATCCTCGCTCCTTTTTTATCAACACAGTTAGCGTTATGTTGATAAATCCATTATACTCGTTTTTTTATTTTTGGATTATCTATGTCGTGAATGGTTGTTATTTTGTCGTGAACGGTTATTTTTTAGAAAAAAACGGCCTCAAAAACAGAAGCAGTTTAGATATACTATAGATTCAAATCTATGTAAGGAGTTCGGTACCCGATTTGCAAGACTGTATTATCCTTAACCAGCAGAGGCCGCTTAATCAGCATACCATCGGCTGCTAGTAAATCAGCGGCTTCCGACAGACTGATTTTATCAATCTTGTCCTTCAAATTAAGTGCTCGGTAAGATTGTCCTGAGGTGTTGAAAAATTTTTTGATAGCCACGCCGCTGGTACTAATCCATTCCCTAAGCACCTCAGCCTTGGGCGGTTCTTGCTTGATGTCAATAGATTCATAGTCCACACCTAGCTCATCAAGTTCTTTTTTAGCTCGTTTACAGGTTGAACATTTGGGATATTCATAGAAAGTAAGCATGATTTCCTCTTTTCTAGTAATTCGTTTGTAACTGGACACCTTCATGCTCTAAGAGCCAGATTTTACGTTCTAAACCTCCTGCATAGCCTGTCAGCTGGCCCTGACTGCCTAAGACACGATGGCAAGGTATAAAGATACTGATAGGATTTTTGCCAACAGCAGAACCAACAGCTCGAGCAGACCGACAGTTAAGAATTTTGGCAATCCGACCATAGGTCATGGTGGAGCCGGCAGGGATTGTGGTCAAGACCTGCCAGACCTGCTTCTGAAAAGCTGTACCCTGAGGAGCCAGAAAGTCAGCAACTGGCAGATTTTGACCAGCAAAATAAGTATCCAGCCAAACCTTAGCCTGCTCAAGAACAGAATTAGCCTTGAAGGTTAAATCAGTCTCTTCAAAACCTTTTTCACAGTATTTCTGACCGAGAAACCAAGCTCCTAAAAGAGTTCGGTCATCAGCAATCAAAGAAATGGGGCCCAAAGGAGACTGATAGATTTGTTTATAAATCATAATTCTCCATTTCGCCACTTTTCATTGATTTTTGGGCTGCCAGCAAAGGCATTAAACTGCCGCCAGAAACACCAGCAACAACAAAAAGATATTCTATACCTGTATACAGAATACCCGCTCCATAAATACCCTGTGCCTTAGGCGTAAAATTAAGTGCATAAGACTGCTCTCCTAGTGATTTCTGATAGTCTTTTAAATCTCTTTTATCCATGAGATCCTCCTAGCTGATAGTCAGTAGTCTTATTGTACCAAATTATAGAAAAAAACAATGCCTTCAAAGAGACACTGCTTTTGACGAAAGAACATGGTTTCACTTATGAGCCTTAATCAAGCGTACCTTGATGATATTGTCACTGGATTCAAAGGCCGCCACGAGAGCATTAATTTTATCTTTATCGGTTTCATCCAGATCCAGCAAGGTATAGGCAAAATCCCCCTTGGAACGGTTGAGAATATTAGCGATATTGATGTTGGCATCAGAAACT
This sequence comes from Streptococcus sp. ELY_137, assembly GCF_058314515.1. Lineage (NCBI taxonomy): Bacteria > Bacillati > Bacillota > Bacilli > Lactobacillales > Streptococcaceae > Streptococcus > Streptococcus sp. ELY_137. Next base: position 131,929 of record NZ_JBZFUL010000001.1, on the reverse strand, counting down.
GCGGTCGAGATACGAGCCACAATATTGGGAACATTGCGGTTAATCAAAGTAATGCGGTAAGGAGCCTCGAGAGCCTGGTGCATATTGGGAAAATTAACCGAATTGGTGATTTCGCCAGTTTCCATAAACTGACGGATTTCCTGACTGGCCATGACGGCACAGTTGAGCTCTGCTTCCTCTGTTGAACCACCAACATGGGGAAAGACAGTTATTCCCTTCTTATTAAGCAACTCGTCTGTTCCAAAGTCCGTAATATAACGTTTAACTACACCTGTTTCAATAGCTTCAAAAAGAGCCTGATTGTTGACTAATTCTCCACGGGCAAAATTAATAATCGTTGTCCCCTTTTTCATAAGAGCAAAAGCCTCAGTACTGAAGGTTTCACGCGTTGCATCCGTCAACGGAACATGAATTGTAATGTAATCAGAGTTAGCAAAGATCTCCTTCAAATCCTGAACCCGCTTGACATGATGAGAGATATTCCACGCTGCCTCAATAGATACATAAGGATCGTAACCCAAAACAGACATGCCTAAGCGCCTGGCATCATTAGCAATACGGGCACCGATAGCTCCCAGACCGATAACACCCAGTGTCTTGCCCCGAATCTCAGTACCGGCAAATTGTTTTTTACCAGCTTCAATCTGTTTAGGGACATCAGCACCTGAAAGCCCATTAACCCAAGCGTTAGCAGCAATGTAATCACGCGCCGATAACAGAATAGATGCCGTCACAGCCTCCTTCACCGCATTGGCATTAGCACCAGGGGTATTAAAGACAACGATTCCCTGTTCCGTGGCAATATCAATAGGGATATTATTGGTTCCGGCACCTGCACGCGCAATTGCCTTAAGATTGCTCGGGAATACTGCATCATGAAGATTTTGGCTGCGGATAATATAGGCATCTGGATTTTCCGATAAATCACCATCTATTTGGAACTGATTGCCCAACTCTTGTAGTCCTACTTGATTGATATTATTAAAAGTTTTAACACTATAAACCATACATTCACTTCCTTACTGCTTTAATATTTCTTTTAAAAACTATGGTAATCGGCTTCATCTACCTCTTGGTAAAAGCCTTTTTCAGTTTTCCGCTTAATCTTCTGATAGGCCAAACGCTCACCCTCAAAGGTAACCTTTCCACAGTAGATGTAGCCTAGTTTTTCTAAAACATGACGCATTGCTAAATTTTTCTCATGTGTATCACAGCGAAAATCTGGCCCATCATGCCCCTCAATTAATCCCTGCAAAAATGTCTGAGCTAAACCACGGCCGCGAACTTTAGCCGATACCGCAATGCGATGAAAGGTTATGTAGCGGTGATTATTGTGCGCCCAATGCCCGTCATAAATTGCATCATAAGCTGGTTCGCGGCCATCAATAACCGCAGCATATGCCACTATTTCTCCTTCTTCAAGACCGACCCAAGCCTGACCTTGAAGAATATCATTAAAAATATCAGCCTCTTGGGGATAAGCGCCTTGCCATTGATCACTGCCAGACTCCGCTAAGTAACGTCTAGCATCGTCAATAATAGTCATAATCTGGGATACTTCATTGGGAAAAGCTAAACGAATATTCATTGGATTCTCTCCTTTTGGGGATATTTTTATGCATTTTCAGCTTCAAATTTTTTCATAAAATCAATTAAGTCAAGAACACCTTGGAGCGGAAAAGCATTATAAAGGCTGGCCCGCATGCCACCAACGCTACGATGTCCTTTAATATTTTTAAAGCCTAGTTTATCGGCTTCAGCCACAAATTTAGCATCCAAATCTTTACTTGGTGTCACAAATGGAATATTAGTCACTGAGCGCTCAGCAATACGTTTCACTGGGCTAGTATAAAATGATGACTGATCTATGAAATCATAGAGGAGACCGGATTTTTCACGGTTAATCTCCACCATTTTATCAACACCACCAATAGTATTTTTGACCCATTCAAAGACAAGTTTTGAAATGTAAATACTGTAAGCAGGTGGCGTATTGTACAGAGACCCTGCTTCCGCCTGAATACGATAATCCAGCATAGCAGATAATTGAGGCTGATCATTTAAGAAATCCTCTCGAATAATTACCACAGTAACACCTGCTGGTCCAATATTTTTTTGAGCGCCAGCATAAATCAAGGCAAAGTCCTCTACATTATAGCGAGCTGCCAAAATATTGGAGGACATATCTGCTACAATTGGAACACCATTAGTGTCCGGCAGATCATAGATAGACGTCCCTTCAATCGTATTGTTCGTTGTGATGTGAACATAAGCTGCAGTCTCATCAATACTAGCTGGATCAAAGTCAGGAATATGGTCATAAGTTGTATTTTCAGACGAAGCTAGTAAAAGGGGGGCAAAAGGAATTGTTTTAGCAAGTTTAACAGCTTCATTATAGGCCTTCTTCCCCCATGAGCCAGCTACTAAATAGTAAGCCTTTTTACCTTGTGCTAGGTTAAGCGGCAGCATTGAAAATTGCAGGGAGGCTCCCCCTTGCAAAAACATAACTTTGTAGTTATCAGGAATAGCCATCAATTCGCGCAGTAACTTCTCTGCGTCTTTAATAATCTTGTCGAATTCTGGAGAACGGTGGGACATCTCTAGTACCGACATACCGGAACCTTGATAATCAAGCATCTCATCACGCGCCTGTTCCAAAACTGGTTTTGGTAAGGTAGCAGGCCCTGCCGAAAAATTATAAACCGTCATAACGATACCTCCAAAATAAAGTTGGAAATATTATAGCACAATTATCTGAATTTTGTAATTTTTATCACAATATAGTGGTAAAAGTTTCTTAATAACCGAACCTTTTGGCATAAAGCCATTATTATAATCAGATTTTTAGGTAAATACATTTCCACCTTATCGGCACCTCAGCTATAATTTTGATAATGCACCGTAATCCTGATGGCTTCCCCCTTCAAAATAGCAGACCCAGCTAAACCCTTCCAAACCATAGCTGATCAGCAGTATCAGCTGACTAAAGCTCAAAAAGATCACCTTACAGTTGACAAAGAGCCAAAAAAGAGGATCGCTTGATCCTCTCCCAGACGCTTAATGGTGGCTTCTGTTCTACAAATCATGGTAGATATTATAGACTTCCTGACGGTTGAGCTGATACTCTTTCGTGATTTCTTTGATAGCCTTATTAGGTTTCATACCACCAGCGACCAAATTGGCGACTAAAGCCTTAATATCCAAATCTTGTGCTTCAATAGCTACAGGTAAATTTTCATTACCAGCAACAATCAAGAGGCACTCTCCCTTAAGCGGATTTAATGCTATATAAGCTAACAGTTCAGAAATTTTTCCTCGCTGATATTCCTCATACAGCTTGGTCAGCTCTCTAACCAAAACAACCTGACGATCCCCATATACTTTCTGCATATTAGTCAGGGTATCAACTACCCGATAGGGCGACTCATAGAAAATCTGGGTTTCAGGATAGGCCACCTTTTCATGAAAGAAGGCTTCCTGCTGCCCCCTCTTGCGAGGCAGAAAACCGTAAAAGACATGAGGCTGGGGAGCTAGGCCACTGGCAATCAAACCAGTAATGCCCGCTGACGCTCCCGGCAAAGCAATGACAGGAATATCCTTATCAATCGCAGCCCGCACCAAGTCATGGCCTGGATCAGAAATACTAGGCAGGCCAGCATCAGAAACTTGAGCCAGAGACTTGCCAGATAAGAGTAACTCAGTCAAATCGGCAATTTTCTCATGGGCGTTATGTTCATGAAATGAAATCTGCCTTGTTTCAATTCCAAAATGCTTGAGCAAAAGACCAGTATTTCTGGTGTCTTCGGCACAAATACAATCCACATCCTTAAGCACCTGCACAGCACGATAGGTTATATCCTGTAAATTGCCAATAGGGGTGGGGACTAGATAGAGACTTCCCTTCCCAGTATCCGTCTTAAAGCTTTTTTGTACCTGCATGTTTTATTCCCTATTCAGCAATTCCATACAGAAGAGGCAGTCCTCATTATTATCACGGCGTTTACCATAATCATTATTGCAAACATGAAAACCATCTTCATAGATAGATTCTAAATTACCTCGCCCCTGCACAGATGACTTTACTGGTACTTCTGGCTCCATATCGGACAAGCGCTCTCTCAATTTCGCATTCTCCAATCGTAACTGCGAATTTTCCTCCATGATTTCATGAAGTTTTTTCTTCATTAATTCAACTTGGGCAAAATTTTCCATAAGGTTATTGGAGACATCCTCAAAAGCTTTAAAAAGCTCTCTTTTATCCATATAGACTAATTTCCTCCAAACTATAGGTCAACAAACTGGCCTTATCTTCAAAACGTACCTTAATGGTCTCTGCAAAAACATCCATACCAGCGACGATCCCCATTCCTTCTTGCGTTTTAACTCTACTGCCATAATCTGGAAATTTTTGCCTAGCTTCCTGATAAAAAGAATCCTCAAAGCTGAGACAACAGAGGAGACGGCCGCAAAGTCCCGTTGTCTTACCGGTATTGAGAGATAAGTTCTGATTTTTCACCATCTTAATAGACACGGGCGGAAAATCGCCTAAAAAGGTCGAGCAGCACAGGGGCCGACCACAGGGACCTAGTCCACCATATATTTTAGCTTCCTCACGTGTATTGATCTGACGAAGTTCAATACGCGCTCGAAAATAGCCAGCTAAATCCTTGAGCAACTGACGAAAATCGACGCGCTTTTCTGCCGTAAAAGAGATGAACACATGGCTGCGATCCAGCGGAAATGCGATTCTGACTAGCTTCATATCCAACTGGCGCTGGGCAATCATCTCCTTAACAAAAGAAAAATTCTCACGAGCAAAAGCTCGATTAGCCTCATGCCGCTCAATATCTTGAGGCCGAGCCAGCCCTAAGACCCTGTCCATCTGAGCTGGCAGTGTTTCACTGGCCAAGCTAACATTAGGGCGAACCACACACGCTAAGCGGTCTCCCTTTTGCAATCGAATAACGACCAGATCATCTTTCTTATACTGCTGATCGGGCAAAACATAAGAAAGAGCCTCATTCTCTTCATATTTGATCCCTATTACTTCTGTCATCTTAACACCATATATTCTAAAGCATTTTGAAAGCTAACATTGCTTAGCCACATCTGCCTAGCCTGATAAACCTTAGTAGCAGCTTCTGGGTTCCTATCCTTAGCTAGTAATACTAGCATAATTTTAAAAGCTAGATCTTGCTCAAACTTTTCCCCAGCCACACTAGCAATATGAGTAGCCTGCAAAAAAGATTGCTCAGGAGACTTTAATAAACTGCCGACAAATCTATCCAGACTGCGCCATATATCATCAAATTTCCCCATATCTGCCAAAGCCTCAGCCATCTCTTCATCCTCAGCTACAGCTGCAATCAAACTGGCCTTGTCCTTTAAAAGTCCCTGACTTTCTAGTTTTTGTTGAAGATAAGCCTCATTTTTAGAAAAACGAAAAATCTGGCACCTACTCTTAATAGTAGGTAAAACTTTGCTGTCATCGGATGTTAAGAGAAACATATAAGAGGACGACTGGGGCTCCTCAATAAACTTAAGCAAGCTATTAGCTGCATTAGTATGCATCTTATCCGCATCGCGAATAATAAAAACCTGCGTTTGACCTTCAAAACCAGAGCGCGAAAAATCGCGTAACAGCTCCCTGACGGTATCCGTCTTAATCACATTTCCCTGCGGTTCTATCACCTTGACATCTGAAAAATCCCTCTCGGCAATCAAGCGACATTCACGACAGCTGCCGCAAGGTAAATAATCCTGTTTATTTTCGCAAAATTGGCTTTGAGCCAGAAAAAGTGCCATCTCAAAACTGCCAAAATTTCCAGAAAAGAGATAAGCATGGCTGAGCTTACCCTGACGCAAAATGTGATGAAATTCCTGAAAAATCTTAGGCTGCAACTCTGGTAAATTCATACTATCCTGCAAGCTCCTTGATAATAACTCGCACCGCATCAGCAACAACATCTGCTAATGGCTGACTGGCATCAACAACTTTAATGCGTTCGGGATTAGACTCAGCTAAATCCAAATAGCCTTGGCGCACTCGCTGATGCAACTCTAATTTTTCCAAATCTAAACGGTTGACCTCACGTAGATCAGCAGCTTCAATACGAGCTAGACCAAGTTCCGAAGGAACATCGAAAAGCAGGGTTAAATCAGGCTTAGTATTCTCAATGGCATAGTCATTAAGCCAAGTAACATCGCTGACTGACAGGCCGCGACCATAGCCCTGATAAGCCACCGAACTGTCTATAAACCGATCAACCAAAACAAGCTTACCTTCACTCAAAGCTGGCAGGACTTTCTCAATAAGATGCTGACGCCGAGCAGCAATATAAAGCAAAAGCTCTGTTTTTTTATCCATTGCCGTATTAGCAACATCAAGGATAACCTCACGAATGCTTTCAGCTATTGCAACACCACCAGGTTCACGGGTGGTCACTACCTCATACCCCTTAGCTTCTAAAAGGGGGACTAACTGTTCAAGAACGCTGGTTTTACCAGCACCATCCGGTCCTTCCAGAGTGACCAATCGGCCTGTTTTATCCGTTTTTACATTTTTCATACTAAACTTATTTTACCAAAAAACTGGCAAGATTTCTCCCACCAGTCATGAAAATTTAAGATGGCTTTCCTGCCATTTCAGTTAAAATAACACCTTGGCTTTCGTTTCTTGAATATCGTCAACAAGCAGGCCAGCCGCTTCTAACTTGGCCTTGAGTGCAGCAACATCGGTCTTGCCATCGAGCTGTATTTCATTAACAACCTTACCATCCTTAGCACCTGCAAGCACTGTTCGACGAATGTTAAGACCTTCCTTGGCAATAGTGCTGGCGATTTTTTCCAAAATACCGACGCTATCATCAGCTAGAATACGCACCCGTATTCCTTCTTCTCCATAACCAGATACTTCAAGGAAGGTTCGAAAGATATCTTTATCAGTGATAATCCCTGAAACAACTCCATTCTCTTCGACCGGAAGGACACCAACCTTATGAGTCATCATGATATAAATAGCATCTTCTACACTGGCAAATGGCGAAACGCTCACCACATCCTTTATCATAATATCTTTAATTTTAGTCTTATTGAGCAGGTAGTTCATCTCATAGATCGATAAACTAGTCGCTTTTGACGGACTAGCTTCTGCCATAGTGCCCTCTGTCACCAAACCTACAAGCTTATCATTTTCAATGACCGGTAAACGGCGAAGCCCTTGTTCACGCATAACATCTGCAGCATGAGCTACTGTTGTATCAGGCGAAATATAGACGACCTTGCGAGTCATAAAATCTTTAACAGCCATAGTTGATCATCCTCACTTATTTTTTCTTAGCCTCATTATAACATTTTTTGATAACGGTTTCATCTTTTTTCAGCAAAAAAATCAGCTAGTTTACAGCAATTAACCTAGTTTACTAAGCTACCCTGCGCCATAGGAATTTTATATAAAGTCGAACCAGCACTGTGTCCCTTAGAGACTGAACACATGATTAATACTGCCTTAAGCAAAAAATAAGTCACCTCAAAAAACAGAATTTTGAGATGACCCCTATTTGTTGATAGTTTTCGTTAAACGAATCAGCACCTTCGACATGAAGTTTGCTTAATTAAGCTTACTAATTAAACGAAATTAGCAGAAGAGGTAGGGAGTGGGATCAACCCAAAAATTGAAAATTTTGGTTCTCACCACTCCCTAATTTTAAGACCTGAAACAGTCTCTCCCCAAACCGTTTTTGACACTTGCTTTGCAAGTTTTATTTCCCGATTAAAAAGGTCTCCCAGACCTTTTTAACCAACCCCCGCATACCTCCAAAGGTTCGGGGAACCTTTGGAGGTTGGCGATAAAATGAACAGCGTTCATCACATTTGTTTAGATTTTCCGCTTTGGCCTTCTGGCAAAAGGAAAACCAGCCAGCAGTGGTTCATTGGTGCTAAAGCACCTAATGAACTGTGCAAGAGTAAGACTTCTTGGTCTAGCCAACAAGTCTTACTCCCAACCACTGCGTCAAGAGTTTATTTCAAAAGAGGAATACTGGACGAGTTTTTGTCCAGACTCCTTTGCTATCAAGTGCGAAGCACTTAGATAACAAGCCTCTGTCGCATCTTATTACATATCAAGGACATTATGGTAGACTTTTTGCACGTCATCATCGTCCTCAAGAGCATCAATCAAACCTTCAAAAACATCAAGATCTTCACCTGAAAGCTCAACCTCTGATTGGGGAATCATTTCCAACTCAGTTACTTGGAACTCATCAGTACCATTAGCACGGAGAGCTTCCATTCCCTTATGAAGATCTGTCGGCGCTGTATAAACTGTGATGCTGCCATCTTCTACCTCAACATCATCCACATCAACATCCGCTTCAAGTAACTGCTCGAAAACGCTGTCCGCATCGTCTCCTTTAAAGACAATAACCCCCTTGCGGTCAAACATGTAAGCTACTGAACCAGAGGCCCCCATGTTCCCGCCATTTTTACCAAAAGCAGCACGGACATTAGCCGCTGTACGATTAACATTTGAAGTGAGGGTATCAACAATAATCATCGAACCATTCGGGCCAAATCCCTCGTAACGACCTTCAACGAAGGTTTCATCGGTATTTCCTTTAGCCTTGTCGATAGCCTTATCAATAACGTGTTTTGGCACCTGCGCTTGCTTCGCACGCTCCAAAACAAACTTCAAAGCCGAATTTGATTCTGGATCAGGATCTCCCTGCTTAGCAGCTGCATAGATTTCAACGCCAAATTTAGCATAAATTTTTGAATTGGCTCCATCTTTAGCTGTCTTTTTAGCAACAATATTAGCCCATTTACGTCCCATGGGTTTCACCTCTTCATTTTCGATTTTTAAGAATGATAACATTCTGCATAACGTCACCATTATAGCACGTTAGCTGGATTTCGTAAAATAGGAATTTTATATCTAAAAGTCAAAATTTTCGGTTCTTTTTCAGTTCTCAAAGAGCATCAGTATCTCTTAATCAGCCTACAATCAGTTACTGATTTTGTACTAGGTAACTATAAAATTAAGAAAACTAGGGAGTGTTAGATTTTTATCCGTACTGCCTAAGTATTCTTCCTCAGTCTCTGGCATACCCCTATTATAAGCCTCCACAAAGCCCCCCCAAGCAGTCACGTAGTAGTCGCCGTATAAACTTAAAAATAGATATTCTTCCCCCCTCTTCCCAGTTTACATCGAGCTGTCTACCATTTTTCTCAATGCTAATCATCCCTTTTTCTTACAGCTAAACATCACTGTCAGTACGTTGAGTTCTAAGTTATTTATACGTTTTCAAGAAAGCCTGCAAAGTGGTGGCTGGCTGCCCCAAAACTCGCTCGACATCATTGGAAACACCTGCTTGCTCTCCTTTAGCAATGGCTGTATAAGTAGACACCCAAGCATCATATTCCCAGTCCTCTGCCGGCCAAGCTTTACGAGATTCATAGGCTCCTTCCACTGTTTCAGGGACATAAGCAACCTGCCAACCAAGCTCTTGACCGATCACATCTGCTATTTCTTGGATTGACAATTCTTCCGGACCAGTCATATCCAAAATTTGATTTTCCCAACTGCGAGGATCTTCTAAAATTTTAGCAACAACCTGAGCAACGTCAGATCGTATTACTGCAGATACCTTTCCTTGACCAGCCGGTCCCTTGATTTCACGATATTCCTTTGCCAAGTCGACAAAGAAATCCATATAAAAATTATCACGAATAAAGGTGTAAGTAAACCCTTTTTCCTTGATATAGTTTTCTGTTGCTGCATGCGTTTGAGCAAGTGTAAAGGTAGCCTGCAAATCAGCATGGTAAAAAGAAGTATAGATAATATGCCTAACACCCGCTGCTTTAGCACTATCAATAAAAGCTTTGTGCTCTTCTAAACGTGTTGGACTTTCTGAAGCCGATACCATAAAAAGTACATCGCTCCCCCTCAAAGCCTCAATGGCTTCCCTAGAATACTCATAGCTTGCCTGATAGACTGATACTCCCTCTGTCCGCGGAGCTCTCTCAGGCCGACGAGCCAGATAGCGGATTTTTAAAGATTTGCCGTCTAATGCTTGGGCAACCAACCCTCCCAGATGACCTGTAACTCCTGTTAATGCAATAACTGTCATGATGTCCTCCTAGTTTTTTTTCATTATAGCACAGTAAGACTGTTCCAGCTGACTTATAATTCGGCAAAAAGTTCCCTAGTAGAAATCGAGCCTGCCGAAAAAGCACCCCAATCATTAGAGCTTTAATCTAACTTTTGAGGTGCCAATCATCGGTTCACATTTTAGTTTAATTTTTGGGGTGTCATTCAACTAGTAGGGGTAAACAGCCAGACCTAAGCTGCTTCGATCAACAGTTCGCCATCTACCATATCGGCCTTAAGTGCTTTAACATCAAGGTGATCAAGATAGAAGTCTGTCACTTTATCACGGATCTGACCCTCGATAACTCGACGCAGAGGCCGAGCCCCCATAGCTTCATCATAACCTTCCTCAATCAGGTAAGCCTTGGCCGCTTCGCTCACTTCTAGTGTAATATTCTTTTTGGCTAGAGTACGATTGACTTCCTCCAGCATAAGATCAACGATTTCTTTCAAATCTTCTTTCGAGAGGTGAGAGAACTCAATGACACCGTTGAAACGGTTGAGAAATTCTGGACGGAAGAATGGAGCCAATTTATCGCGCAGACTGAGCTCTTTACCATCCTCTTCTGAGGCAGCCCCAAAGCTATAACCAGCATTAGAGGTTGCGATAATAACCGTATTTTTGAAGTTGACGGTATTACCCTGACCATCAGTCAGGCGGCCATCATCCAGAACCTGCAAGAGCAGAGTAATGACTTGTGGATCAGCCTTTTCAATTTCATCGAGAAGGATAATGGAGTAGGGATTGCGGCGCACGCGCTCCGTCAAAGTATTAGAGTTATCATCGTAGCCGACATAGCCTGCTGTTGTCCCAATCAACTTAGAGACTGCTGTACGATCGCTGTATTCAGACATATCCAGACGAATGACGGCATCCTTGGTGCCAAACATATCCAAAGCTAATTGTTTAGCTAATTCAGTCTTACCGACACCCGTTGGACCAACGAAAAGGAAGCTACCGATTGGGCGATTGCCTTCATCAAAACCAGCACGGTTTCGGCGAATGGCCTTACTAACAGCCTGCACCGCTTCATCTTGACCAATGACTTTACCTTTCAGCCTTTGCCCCATTTCCTTGAGCCGTTCAATATCGGAAGCTCCCATTTGGGAAACAGGAATACCGGTCATACGTTCAACAGCCTGAGCTACATCGTTAATAGTAGCTACAACCTTTTGGTTTTCAGTATGGTTGTCAATTTGTTTTTGCAACTCATCAATCTTAACCTTTTCAGCCAAGGCTGCTTCATAGTCTTCCTTATCAGCTGCGGCTTGTTGGCGATCACGTGCCTTGGCAATATCTGCTTCCAAAGTCTTGACATCAGTCACTGGATGCTGGGCAGCCAAGTGGGCGGCTGTAACATCGACCAAATCAATAGCCTTATCAGGTAGAGCTCTCTGGGGCATGTACTGAATAGAATAATCGACAGCAGCCTTTAAGACTAAATCAGGTAATTCCACATTGTGATGCTGTTCGTAGAGAGGCTTGATCCCTTTTAAGATGGCTAAAGTATCTTCAGCCGAAGGGGCATTAACTTTGACTTCATTGAAACGACGAGCTAGCGCTGCATTTTTTAGAATCGTATTGCGGTATTCATCTTGGGTCGTTGCCCCAATAACAGTCAATTCCCCGCGTGAAAGGGCTGGTTTAATAATATCAGCCAATCCCTTTGAACCTTGACCATCACCAGTACTGCCTGCTCCTAGAATTTGGTGGATTTCATCAAAGAAAAGAATAACATTACCAGCACTCTTAACTTCATCCATCAGCTTTTGAATGTTTTCCTCAAAGGCTCCGCGATATTGAGTTCCAGCTTCCAAGCCAGAAATATCAATAGAAATGATCTCCTTATTCTTAATCGAGGCAGGAACATCGCCATTCACAATAGCCTGAGCTAAACCTTCGACAACAGCTGTTTTACCAACACCGGCGTCACCCACTAGGACGGGGTTATTTTTGGTACGGCGAGCGAGAATTTCTGCTGTATCTTGAATTTCCTGATTCCGACCAATGACAGGATCTAGCTGACCTTTGCGGGCTTCTTCCGTTAAGTTGCGACCTAATTTAGCCAAGATGCCATCCTGCTTTAACTGACCTTTGCCAGCTTGGGGGGATCCTTCTTGCACCGCTTCTTGATTAGGTAAGTGACCCGTTTGACGGAAATAAGCAAACTCCTCAGGACTAACCTCGCGTCCATTGATGCGGTAACGACGGGTTTCTGAATTAAAACCACCCATATTTCCCATCAGTTGGTTAAAAATATCATCCATGTTATTGAATTCAAAATTGTTGTTCATAATCTTACCTCTCTTCTTACAAATACTCAGTCACCAAGTGACTCAAAAATCAAATGCTTGCTTAACTAATGCTTCCTTTCATTTTTAAGCAATGAGCTTCAGCAAACCTTCTCCAGCCCATTGAACTCCGCAGGGATACAGACCTGTGCAGATATATGACACTAAACCACTAGACAACTCAAAGAATTAGGAAAGGATGACAAATCATTCTTATTTCTTTCTGCTGAACCCTAGGATCGGTCAAATACCATATCTTAACTTTGACTATCACTGACCTTTCGTCGGAAAATTTTTGCCAGGCATCTAAGCTTCAAATAGCTATCGAAAACACTGACCTTTACTGACTATTTATCAAAAAATAAAATGCCTCTAAGACCGACAAGTAATGATAATCTTTAGCAAGGGCTCCTTTCATCCCTGTGACTCTAGTATACATCATTGGTCAGCAAAGGTCAATAGTTTTTTTTGACTTTTGCTGACCTTTTTTGTGATCAATACAAAAACAGATAAAGTAAAATTTGACTTTTGGAAGCCCCTTTCTGAAAATCAAACCACTATGCCATTGTTCCAAATTGAAATACCAACATTTATGCTAATAATTAGCCACTATCAATTTCCCAGCAAAGTTGCTAAATCTTATTTGCTTAACCTTATAGTTTCTTTAATTTCTCTATTGACAATACTTTAGAAATCCATTATACTGGCACTGTAAACGTTATCATATTATAAGGATTGTTACTCAGCTCTTTGAGGCATTACCGTTTCTTCCTATTTTTGGAGGAGAGGTGTGCCTTGAAGAGTTTTTTGATGTTATAAAATTCAGAAGTTGCAGAACAATCCAACAGAAATAATCTTGTATTTTATAAGAGGCTAAATGGGAGGGCTGGCATGAAAGTCGTTAAAAAACTTAATAATAATGTTGCAGTCTGTATTGATGACAACGGCGAGCAGCTCGTTGCCTTCGGCAAGGGCCTAGGTTTTCCAAAAATGCCTTACGAACTGACTGATCTCAGCAAAATTTCAACAACCTTTTACAATCTAGATATCAAATACCTGCAACTGTTAAAAGAGATCCCTACAGAAATATTTGACGTCTCAGAAAACATTGTCCACCAAGCAAAAGCTAGAATCAGAAACTCCTTTAACCGCAATCTGATTTTTACTTTAGCAGACCATATCAATTTTGCCATTCAAAGAGGCCAGCATTACAGTGAACTCCAGTTGCCTTTTACCTACGAAATCGAACAGTTTTACCCAGAAGAAACTGCTTTAGGTCATTTTGCAGTTGATCTGATTAAACAGGAGTTGGGGATTGAACTACCAAATACAGAAATTGCTGCAATTGCCATGCACCTTATTAATTCCCAATTGGAATCTAAAGAAAACATCACAGATATTGATGGACATAGTGATGGTTATCTGATTAATCAAATAACTATCATATTGGAACAAGAGTTTGACACCCATATCAATACCAAAAGTTTTGAATACAACCGTTTTGTGATGCACCTTCGCTATTACCTCAAACGAATCAAGAATAATGAGCAGGTCAGTCAGGGAGACTTCCGTTCATTCATAGATACTATCAGAGAGAAGGAACCTGAGGTTTATATCTGTACCAAACGTATTATTGGTTTTTTGGAAGACAGACTTGAAAAAATTTGTACTGACGATGAAATTTTCTATTTAATGATCTATATCAAGCGTATGGCTAACCGGATACAATAGCTATACACAAAAACTTAACTGAACACGGGCTAAAAGCTTGGGATTTAGATAAGCTTCCTTGTGTGCCAGCACACAGCGTCACCTTCCTAAAATCCTAGTCGCTTTTTACGCCCTTTGTATCTTAATACGAGGAGGTTAAAAATGTTAAATAAATTACAGCGTTTTGGCGGGGCTATGATTGCCCCAGTCATGCTCTTTTCCTTTTTCGGTCTAGTCATTGGACTTGCCCTCCTATTCTCAAATCAGGTCATTATGGGAAACATTGCAGCCCCTAATACCACATGGACCAAATTTTGGATGGTTATAGCAGCAGGTGCTTGGACTCCTTTCTTTCAGCTACCTATTTTATTTGTCGTCGGTCTTCCAATCAGCCTAGCCAAAAAAAACGCTGCCCGCGCGGTAATGGAAGCCTTGGTTATCTACCTTGTTTTCAATTACTTTATCAATGAAATCTTAACACTATGGCCAGATTCTTTTGGTGTTCATATAACAGACAAGATTGCTGATGGATCTGGACTGGCTTCTGTTGCAGGAATCGTAACCTTGGACACTGGCATGTTGGGCTCCTTAATGGTGTCAGGAGTTGCAGTGTATTTACACAACCGCTATTACGACAAGGTCCTGCCTGAAATCCTCTCCATTTTTAGCGGTTCGGTATTTATCGTTAGTATCGGTTTCTTTGTGATGATGCCTCTAGCTCTGGTAACATGTTTCGTTTGGCCTTTTTTACAAGATGGGATAAAAAATATGCAGGGGTTCTTTGTCCATTCAGGGAATCTGGGGGTGTTTATTTACGAGCTCCTGCAAAAATTGCTTATCCCAACCGGTTTGCACCATTTCGTTTATGCCCCATTTGCCTATGATGACGCTGTTGTAAAAGGAGGAATGTCGGCCTACTGGGCATCGCATATTTCTAACTTTCAAACCGACTCGGCCACCCTTAAAGAACTCTATCCCATTGGTGGTTTCGCCCTGTCAGGTATGTCCAAAGTATTCGGAACTCTAGGATTGGCGTTAGCACTTATCAAAACAGCCTATAAGGAGAAAAAGAAACAGACGATTGCTATTGTTGCGCCAGCTGCCCTAACAGCTATTTTAACAGGGATTACAGAGCCAATTGAATTTACTTTCTTATTCGCTGCTCCCGCCTTATGGTTTGTTCACGCTGGTTTAGATGCCATTTTAGCCACGGTCTCCTACTATTTCGGAGTCGTGGGAGACTTTGGCGGCGGCTTAATTAACTGGTTGGGACTGGATTGGTTGCCCTTGTGGAAATTTCACAGTGCAACCTATCTGACGCAGATTCTGATCGGTCTGGTAGCCACGGCGGTCTGGTACTTTGTTTTTACTTTTATGATCTTAAAATTTGACCTAAAAACACCGGGGCGAGAGAGCAGTGACCAAGCACCACAGTTATATGAAAAGAAAAAACAAGAAAATGCGACAAATTCGACATTAGAGCTGTCCAAGAATGCTTCTAGATTTGAACGACAAGCTTTTCGATACTTAGAACTAGTTGGCGGAAAAAATAACATTATTGACATTACTAACTGTACAACTAGACTACGGCTAACGGTAAAAGATTCAAGTATTGTAGCCAATGAGGCTGCTTTCAAAGAAGCTGGTGCTGCTGGTATCATTAATAATTCCAAAGGAGGCATTCAAATTATTGTTGGTTTAAACGTCCCCCAGATACGGGAAGCTTTTGAATATTTTATCCAAAAAAGTTAGGAGTTTAATTATGGAAAACAAACACTGGTGGAACAAGGCTGTCATTTATCAAATCTATCCTAAAAGTTTTGCAGATAGCAATAATGATGGTATCGGCGATCTTCAGGGAATTATCAACAAATTATCCTATTTGAAAAAGTTAGGAGTTGATATCCTCTGGCTCAGTCCAATTTATCAGTCACCTCAAGTTGATAATGGTTATGATATTTCTGATTACAGAGCCATTAACCCTGATTTTGGAACTATGGCAGATTTTGATGAATTGATTGCTAAGGCTCACGCTCTAAATCTTAAAATCATGATGGATCTGGTCGTTAATCACACATCAGACCAGCACCTATGGTTCCAAGAAGCTAAGAATAATCCCAGCAGTAAATACAGAGATTACTATATTTGGCGCGATGGTAAAAATAACAAAGAACCCACAAATTGGGGAGGTTTTTTCGGGGGATCTGCTTGGACATACGACCAAAAATCTCGGCAGTACTATCTTCACTTATTTGCTCCTGAACAGCCCGATTTAAATTGGGAAAATACCGAAGTCAGGGAATCAATTTATGACATGATGAATTGGTGGGCAGCTAAAGGAGTTGATGGCTTTAGGATGGATGTCATCAATTATATCTCTAAACCAGAGATCTTCTCTGATGGTGAAAAATTAGAACATGAATGGTATGCCAATTCAGAACCAATCATGGCCAACGGTCATAAGATTCATCACTTTCTCCAAGAAATGAACCGCGAGGTGATGAGTCATTATCGGATGGTCACCGTCGGAGAAACACCGGGGGTAACACCGGAAGAAGCTTTAAAATATGCTAGTCTTGATAGTAAAGAATTAAATATGGTTTTTCAATTTGAGCATATGGGACTAGATAGCAATGATAATCCTGTTTTGGGACGTTGGAGCAATAAAAAAACCAGTCTTAAAGATCTTAGAGATAATCTTACAAAATGGCAGCAAAAACTGGCAGGAAAAGCTTGGAACTCACTCTATTGGAATAACCACGACCAGCCCCGAGTCGTCTCCCGTTTTGGTGATGACTCAACAGAAGAATATCGAGTTCTCAGTGCTAAAATGTTAGCAACCATGCTCCACTTTATGCAAGGTACCCCGTTTATTTTCGAAGGAGAAGAGATTGGTATACCTAATGCTAACTTTACCGATATCGATGATTATGAAGATCTTGATTCTATCAATCCCTACCACCAATTTGTCGATGAACAGCACTTAGTTGATGAGGAAACAATGATGACCTATATCGCAGCCCACTCTAGGGATAATGCTAGAACACCGATGCCGTGGAATAGTACTAAAAACGGAGGTTTTTCTGACCATGACCCTTGGTTTAAACTCAATCCAAGCTTTACAACGATCAATGTTGAGCAAGCCCTAGCAGATCCCCATTCAATTTTTTACTACTATCAACAGCTCATTCGTTTACGGCACACCCTGCCAGTTATAACAGATGGCCATTATTCGCTTGTGGAAGGCAACACAGATGATGATCAAGTATACGCTTATTACCGAAAAAACAATCAAACAACCTTGCTCGTCATTCTAAACTATACTAAAGAAACCTTGGTACGACAATACGATATTCCAGCTAATGCCAAACTGCTGATTAGCAATTATCCGGATGATCAAGGAAATAGCTTGCGTGCCTATGAAGCTAAAGTTTATCAATTTTAAGGAGGCCTAAAATGGCAGATTCAAAAAAATTAAAAAACGACAGCGTGGGAGTTGATACAGGCATGCCTGATCTCCCCATCAAAACTATTCTTGCAATAACCTTTGGCTATCTAGGTATCAACATGGCTTTCTCCATCCAAGGAGCGCAGATGAGCAGAATCACTCAAACTGTGGGAGCCAACCCAAATAGCTTAGGGTTCTTCTTCCTTCTACCCCCTCTAACAGGAATGATTGTCCAACCGATACTCGGAAAGTACTCAGATCGGACATGGACCAAACGATTCGGTAGACGAATGATTTACCTCCTTGTCGCAGCACCTCTTGCTGCCCTAATCATAGGCTTATTACCGTTTTCTGGGCACTTCGGTTTGACTTACGGTTCTGTAGGAGCACTGGTCTATGCTGCTTCTGCTATTGCTCTCATGGATATTTTGAGCAACGTTTGCATGGCTCCATTTCGGATGATTGTCGGCGATATGGTCAACAATAAACAAAAAAATTTCGCCTGGGCTTGGCAACAAGTCTTTGCTTACACAGGAGGAATTATCGCTGCCTTGCTTCCCTTCATTTTTACCCAAATTGGAATGGCTAATACGGCTCCAAAAGGTGAAGTCCCGCCTACTGTCATCTGGGCTTATCTTATTAGTGCAGCTGTCTTGCTAATTTGCAGTCTCATTACCGTTTTTAATGTTAAAGAATACGACCCAGAAACTTACGCTAAATATCAAGGTTTAGATGTAAGTAAAGAAACTGAAAAACAACCAGGAATCCTTGAACTCTTTATCAAAGCCCCCCGTGCCTTCTGGGAAATCTCCATCGTTCAATTCTTCTCTTGGATCGGTGTCATGTACACTTGGACGTATGCTACCGGTGCCATGGCTAAGAATATTTGGCATACCACAGACCCCACATCAGCTGGTTTCCAAGCTGCCGGTAACTGGTACGGCGTCATGTCAGCCGTCCTCAGCGTTGTTGCCTTGATTTGGGCACTTGCTTATTCCAAGGCTAAGGCTGGCAGCCGAAAAAAATGGTATTCTTTCGGTTTAGCTATGAATGTTATTGGTATCACAATGGTAGCCCTTACTGGTAATAAATGGATCGCTTTGGCTGCATTTTTATTCTATGGTATCGGTAACTTTACGATCAATGCTATCCCCTACTCCCTGTTGACTTCTTCTTTGAACGGCACCAACAAGGGTGCTTACATCGGACTTTTAAACGTCGCCATCTGTTTCCCTCAAATTGTCGGTTCTCTGCTTAGTTTTTGGATTTATCCGCTATTGGGGAATCAACAATCACACATGATGATTTTAGGGGCAGTTGCAACGGCAATCGCAGCTATCCTCGTTGCTATTATCCACGAAGGCAAATAACTGATAGCAATCACTACCTCTGCTTATCTGTTGCCTTAAAAGTAACAGAATTCCTTGGCAAAATAACCACGGCCACCCGTCAAAAGGGTGGTTTGTTTGCCTCACGGTGGACTAAAGTTTCATAACATAAAAACGTAATATCTGCTGTAGGAGAACATGAAAACCAAATCTTTTTCTATAAAAAATAAAAGACTGGCTATAGCCATGGGGTGCTGAATATTATAAGTAATTTTAAGAACCAGCCCCATCGTAAAGTGCACAGATATCAGCTTTGATATAGACTGATTTTTTCAACATTTCTAATAAAATTTAGTTTTATTAGTGTTGTATCTCAAAAATTACAATTAATTATCTTTTCTAAGATGGCAAAGAATAGCTGTAAAATTATGCTAAAATGAAGAAAAATTATTTTAAAGTGAGGGTATTTTCTATGGAAAATCAAAAACGCTTCAAACTGCATAAAGTCAAAAAACACTGGGTGACTATCGCGGTAACCGCAACAGCTGCTACAGCACTTTTTGCGGCTGGCAGTCAAGCCAGCGCTGACCAAGTGGCACCAGCTCCTCAAGAACAGGCAGCTGCTCAGCAAAATACCCCAGCTAATCAGGCTGGTGTCCCAAAAGCAGAACAGGCACCTGTTGTCCAAGAAGCTCCAGCTGCCCAACAAAAATCAGCCCAAGGCACCCCTGAAGTAGCCTCTGGTCAAGATGGATCAGGCGGTGATCAAGGACAAGCTGAAGAAGCTAAGCAAACGGCTGAACAAAACGACAAGGCAGCTGATAATCAAGATATCCAAGCTAACAATAAACAAGTCGATGCCCAAAATGGCCAAGCAGCTGAGAAGCAAGAGACACCAGCCAACAATCAGGCAGCTCAGCCAGCAACACCGGCTCAGCCTGCTGAATTAACCATCCAAGCACCAAACAACAGCCAAGCGGCTAATTCATTCAACGAAGAAAACGGTCAGTGGTACTTCCTCGATGCCAATAAACAAAAGGTGTCTGGCTGGCAGACCATCAACGGTCAAAAACTGTACTTCGACAAAAATGGTAACCAAGCTAAAGGTAACATTGCTGAGAACAATGGCAAAACCTATTATCTTGATAAGGACAGCGGACAAGTCATTACTGAAAAGTTTGGGGTTACCCCTGATTCTAAGACCTATTACTTTGCTGAAGACAGCAGTCGACTAGAAGTCACTGGTTTACATCAAGTTAATGGGAGAACCTATTATTTCAACGATGATTTCAGCATTGCCGACAGCAAAGGTTTCTCTGGCTGGCAGACCATCGATAACAAACAAGTTTATTTCAATAAAGGCTACCAAGTAAAAGATGGCTTTGCGGACATTGACGGGAAGACTTACTATTTTGATGAAAACGGTTATGTAAACCGCACAGGTGGACTCAGAAAAATTCAGAGTTCCCGTTACTACTTCGACAGCCAAGATGGTGCACTCTTTAAGAAGCAATTTGTCCCTCACATTGATGAAGACTCAGGACAACTCGTTTACTACTATGCTGACGAAAACGGACGATTAGTTTATGGTTATCAGACGATTGATGGTCTGAATTACTACTTTAAACAGGACGGGCGTCAGCTCAAAGGAATCGGTTATGATAAGTATGAAAAAGCTATCGTCACAGATAAAGATACGGGCATCATCCTAGAGGGAGAAGCAGCCAGAACAGCTCAGTACCGTGACCAAGTCAGCAGAACCTTCACCAAAGATCAGTCTGACATTATCTATTACGATGAAAACAGTCATACTGTCAGCAACCGCTTTGTCTATGATAAAGACTATCCAACTAACATCAAACGAAGTGCCCATCAAACAGGCTGGCTCTATATCGGAGAAGATGGCAAAGCCGTCAAAGGCGATCAGCTTATCGACGGCGTGCTCTATCACTTTGATAAAAAATACGGCGGACAGTATAAAAACACCGTCTATCACCAACAGGAGCAAGGTTTAGACGGCAGTGCTGCCGGCTACTACTATCTTGATAGCAACGGTCGTCCTGTAAAAAATGCCTTTATTCAAGTGAATACTGAGGACTATCAGGGTTATTACTACGCCAATGAAGACGGACAGCTGGCTGAAGGCTGGAAAACCATTGACGGCAAGACCTACTACTTCGCTAAACCAGAAGACACAACATACTATTATGATCATCGGACTAGATTTGGACAGATTAAGGGACAAATGCTGATCATTGATGGTGCCAAATATTACTTTGACCCAAATACTGGTGAGCTGGTTAAAAATAAAACAGTCACTATTGATAAAAACAATAATCCTTCAGAGCCTTTGGGATATCCAAAGATAAAAACAGTAACTGTTGATGGAAAAGATTACACCCTGGGACAAGATGGTAAAGCCCAGGAAAACTATGGTTTTATTACCAAGGAAAATGGTAAAACTTACTATCAACTGGAAGATGGCAACTATGCCAAGGGCTTGACCATTATCGATCATAAAAATTATTATTTTGATAAAGAAACGGGAGAAATGGTAAAGGATAAAATTATTTTGGATGAAGACCACGCTCTCTACGGTTTCAAGGATAGCCGCTACTACAGCACCTATTACTTTGGTAAAGATGGCTATGGAGTTGAAGGTTTCCAAACTATCGATGGCAAACGCTATTACTTTGGAGCTGGCGGTCAATCCGTTTCCAGCAATTATCCACGCCCTGTCACTGTGGAAGATGATATCTACTACATCAAAGATGACCAAGTTGTCACCGACACCCTAGTACCTTATAACCTCGCATCATTTGGCTATAATCCATCTTATAATAATCAGGTTGGCTACTTTGGTGCTGATGGTAAACTGCAACAGGGCTGGTATGAAAAAGATGGCAAAACCTACTATACCGTAGAACCCGAAAATGCAAGCATCTATCAGCCGTCATACACACGCGCAAACGGAGTTCAAGGCGTTGATCAGGATGTTTATGGCTTTGATAAAGAAACCGGAGAACTCAAGCCAAGCGGCTGGTATCAAGCATACCCAGATCGAAATGAGTGGCGCTATCTAGATGCTAATGGAAAAGTCCTAACCGGCTGGCAGGTGATTGATGGCAAAACCTACTACTTCAGTCTTGGTCATATCGATAAAGGAGTCGGTGAAGAATATAAGCGCCAGCAATTTACAGGCAACACTGGTATCCAAGTCAAGGGGGAATTAGTCGACATTGATGGCAATCAGTACTACTTCGACCCCGACTCTGGTGAACTTTGGACCAATCGAACATTGGATTATGAAGGGCATACCTACCAACTTGACGATAAGGGGAAGGCTACTTTAATTCATTAATCCTCAATCGAGTAGAGGCTAATCACTAGCCCCTCTCACACCACCGTGCGTGCCGTTCGGCACACGGCGGTTCAATTAACTTTTAACGCATGTCGTTCTAAGTAGTAACCCAAGCATGAAACCAGTCCTCGTTTGACGAGAACTGGTTTTGATATAGCTCTTTTTAGAACTGACTTCTGCGCCACTAACTGATAATGGTCGCCCCAGCCAGATACTTTATCTGCTATCCATTTCGGAACGCCTAATTTAAGAAGTCCCCAAAGTCGCTTAGATTTCTTCTTCCATTGTTTCCAGATAACAACTCTAATTCGTGTCCTCAACCTTTCATCGATGCTTGTTATGATAGACTTCATGCTCGTCATTGAGAAATAGTTTATCCAACCTCTGATGAGCCAGTTGAGTTTTTCAATACGGCTATCTAAGTCAATACTCCATTTGCGTGTGGTGAGTTTCTTGAGCTTTCTCTTAAAACTCCGTACACTGTCTTGATGTGGACGAGTTTTCCACCCTTCTACTGACTTCCAGAAGCCAAATCCCAGGTATTTCAGTTTGCTTGGTCTGACTATCTTAGTCTTGGTCATATTGACCTTCAGTCCTAGTCGTTTTTCAATAAAGTGACTAATAGAGTGCATAACACGTTTGGCGGCTGCTTCACTTCCAACTGTGATGACACAATCATCTGCGTAACGAACGAAGCGAAGCCCTCTACTTTCCAACTCTTTATCCAGCTCATTAAGCATAATATTAGACAGGAGTGGCGACAGATTGCCACCTTGTGGTGTCCCTATCAATGTTTTGTGACGTTGTCCGTTAATAACCACGCCTGAATGGAGATACCTACGAATCAGAGATTCCGTATCACCATCTTGAATGATGTTATGGACAAGCGACATCAGTCTATCTTGAGGAACTGTATCGAAGAACTTCTCTAGGTCAATATCCACAATCCACTCATAGCCATCGTTAAGGTACTCTAGTAGCTTGATGATGGCTTTTTCGCATGAACGATTCGGTCGGAACCCGTAACTCATTTCAGAGAAATAAGGTTCACAGATGGGACTAAGGACTTGGACAATAGCTTGTTGGATTATCCTATCCATCACTGTGGGGATTCCTAGTTGACGGACCCCTCCATTGGGTTTAGGGATTTCAACTCGCAAGACTGGTTGAGGTTTGTATTTCCTCTGTTTTATCAATTCCTGGGTTGGTCGCCAGTGTTGGCGGAGATAGTCATCTATATCATCAATTGTAATGCCATCAACTCCAGCTGAGCCTTTGTTAGCTTTCACTTGATTGTAGGCTTCAAGCATGTTGGACTGAGATAGGATATGATCTAGTAACTTTGACATGTGCGTATTCCTTTCTTGTTTCGGTGTCTGAGGGACATCTTATATTGGTGAACTTTCTTCTAGTCAATACGTGACTGCATCCAGTTCTATCAGACCGCTAAGTTTACAGACACAAGTGAAGTAGGTATACTTCGGTTAATTGTTCAGCCCTTCGCTCCGCTTCCATTACAGAAGTTTCTTCACTACTATGGCCTCTTCTGACTTCTCATGATTCGTTGTTACTACGTCTGAGACGCTCATGAGACCTCACGGGATAAGTCGTACCAAAAAAATCTGGTAAATTTATACCAGATTTTTTAATGTCCAAACCCTGTCACATTGTATTTTATAAATCATCTAAAGGAGATGAATCAAGCAATTCCAACAAATAAATTTCATAATTACAATCAGGTTCACCACCTACATACCTCTCAATTATAGTGGCTGGTGGTAAATGCTGAAATCTAATTCTGGGATCTATATTCGGATTTACGTTTTCAATCATATGACATACCTTCTCTTGCTAAATTATACCACGAAAACACAAAAAAACTGCCACCTCTCAGTCACAGTTTTTCATAATTCAATCTCAGGTCCTTCAAGAAAGGTCACTGTAAGTTGTCCATTCTCAGAAATACTGATGTGGTCTAAAACCTGACACATCTCCTCTGCATCAAATACCCATCTCTCCCTTTTAAGTAAATCCGCAAGTGCCATACTGTAATGTTTGTCCAGCAATCTACCTTCACTTAAGATTTCCTCCCACTTACCATGTAAAAGGTCTGCATTATCACTCAACATTTCTATCGCCTTCACAACGGCTAGTTCAAGTGTTTCTTCATCAATGTGGTTATTGTGACAACCAATCTGTCCCTTGACCTTGTAGCGGTTGCTACACTGCCAAACCTTACGTTTCCCTCGACTTGTCGTCCAATTCTTTCTGCCAAAGGCTGAACCACATTCGGAACAAAAGACCTTAGTCGCAAATGGATTACCCTTGTTTTGCCTCATATAGGATTTCAGTTTGTGCCTTACCCTGAATTCTTTCCGCCTTGCAATTTCCAGTTGAACCATCTCCCATACATCCGCATCTATGATAGCTTCATGGTTATTGGCAACATAATATTGATTGACCTGCCCATCATTTTCGGTTCGTTTCTTGGTTAGGAAGTTCACTGTGTAGGTTTTTTGAAGTAAAGCATCCCCTTTGTATTTCTCGTTCTGAAGCATTTTGAGAACGGCACTTGGGTAGCAGTTGGCTTTTCCTGAGCAACCTGACACATTGTTTTCATTAAGGTCTTTTGCTATAGTTTCCGGACTATAGCCTTTTAGAAACTGAGCATAGATGTATTTGACTACTTTTGCTTGCTTTGGATTGATAATCAATTTTCCATTTTCATCCTTGTCATAGCCCATAAACTTAGTGGCGTTCACTTGTACTTCACCACGTTCAAATCTCTTTCTTATACCCCAAGTCGCATTCTCCGAGATAGACCGTGACTCATCTTGGGCAAGAGAGGACAGAATGGTAAGTAATATTTCTCCCTTAGAATCCAAGCTATCAATGTTCTCTTTCTCAAAGGTAACACCAATGCCAAGTTCCTTCAACTCACGGACATACTTGATACAGTCCAAGGTATTTCTGGTAAATCGGCTGATGAACTTAACCAAAATCCTATCCATCTTCCCCTCTCTACAATGCTGTATCAGTTGGTTAAAAGCATCATGTTTTTTAGTATTGGTTGCTGAAATGCCCTCGTCCGCATAGATGTCTACTAATTCGTAATCTTCTCTCTTTGAAATATAATCACGGTAGTAATTCACTTGATTCTCATAACTTGATAGCTGTTCGTGTTGGTCAGAGGTGGGCTTATGTCTGTTTCATCATTGACCTCTATAATCGGGAAATCATTGGCTTATCTGTTGGTTGGCATAAGACAGCAGATTTGGTCAAACAAGCTCTTCAGAGCATTCCATACGCGTTAATGAAGGTTCATCTCTTTCATTCTGACAGAGGAAAAGAGTTTGACAATAACTTGATTGATGAGTTGCTTGAGGTCTTTCAAATCAAGCGTTCATTGAGTCAAGCAGGCTGTCCGTATGATAACGCCGTGGCTGAGAGTACTTACCACGCCTTCAAGATTGAATTTATCGATCAAGAACAATTTACGTCTCTGGAAGAATTAGCTATTGAAACTAGAGATTATGTTCATTGGTGGAATTATCACCGTATCCACGGCAGTCTCAATTATCAGACCCCTATGGCGATGAGAATAGTGACCTAACGGAATACACTTTATAAATTTTGTACAGAAAAATGTTGCCTTTTCAATCTTCCTTGTAACGATGATAGTGGTCCACAGAAACCGTCAAATCAGAGGTTCCCTCTGGAATTTCTTTGGTATCTTGGAAAGAGGGACCCTTGCCATCCTCAAGACTCGCCCCTTCAACTTGATAGGCCGAGGTTGAAGCACCCCATAAAAAATTATCCGAAAAAGGTTTTAACGTTTTATGAATCATTGTTAATCTCCTATAATAATTTTTGTGTTTTAGTCCATGCCATCCACAATAAAAACACGGTAGGTAGCGCCTTTGAGTCTGTGGGGCACCGCTTCTTGGTAAACAGGGTCATAATAAGCTGCACGGGCTGATGCCATATCAGGAAAAGGAATGATGGTCGCCCCGTCCACCTCAGTTCCTTCCAAGGTTTCAATCTGACCATAAAAAGCTAGTGGCGCCATGCGGCCTTCAGTAGATACCTTACTAGAGAGTTCTTCGTAGCGTTTCATTTCTTCAGGGTCAGTCACCTTGTCCCGTAAGTAAATCATATAAGCTGTCATTTATCTTCTCCTAGTCGCTGAGGGAAATTGAGTTCCAAATCTTCTGGATTACTGAAATCAAGTGGACGGCCATCGTTTGGATACTCCGCTTTGCCTTCTTTCCAATCATCAAAGGCATGGAGGATGTAGTTGGATGTAAAAAGTTCCGCCTCACTTGGTAAATCTGAATGAGCATTGACTAAGCGTTTTCCGAAAATGAGGGAGCGCTGAGGGAAACCAGCGATACGGCGGGCAAAACTATCCACAAAACGATCTAATTCTGCGTCTGGAATAGCACGGTTGACAAAACCATAGCGCTCACCCAAATCAGCATCGTAGGCATCAGCGCTGAGGACAATCTCTAAAGCACGAGCACGACCAACAAGTCGTGTCAGCCATTCTACCCCGCCACCGCCAGGAATCGAGCCCCCTCCCACTTCAACAAGAGAGAAGAGGGCTTTTTCTTTTGAGGCAAAAATCATATCTGTTGCCAAGGCAAACTCAAAGCCCTGCGCCCAGGCACGCCCACGAACTTTAGAAATGCTGAGTACCTGGCTATTGATGAGTCGCGACACAAAGTGTGGCCACTCATGAAAGAAGTGCTTAGCACCAGGTATATCAGGCACCACCATGCGGTTTGCCACATCATGGTGGTTAAAAAAGAAGTCAGGATTTGCACTTTCAAAAACCAAAACTTTTAGCTCTTTATCTGACTCTACGGCATCCATGAGTTGAGTTGGTTGAGCTCAGCAAAAAGCCACGGATCCCAGTAGTTAAAAGGTGGGTTGTTAAAGACTACGCGCCAATAGCCTGCGCTTTCTTTGATAATTTCTAAACGTTTCTGATGATCAGACATATCTCTTCTCCTTAATTCTCAATAAAATCTTGCATCAAATCTTCGATGACTGCTTTTACGGTACGTATTTCCCTAATCGGTGTAATGCCAAGTCCAACAGCAATGCCACCGTCAACTAAGTCCCCCTCAAGGAAACCTAAACGGAGACGTCCTGTTTTGTCTTGTAGTTCTTGACGGGTGGCATCTGTTTTTTCCAACTGTTCAATCTCACGAGCACGATCATTGTTGCGAATAAAGCGGGCATAGGCTGGAAAGGCACGGTAAGTAATCATATCATCTGCCGTTGCTTTGACGATTTCTTCCTTAGCCAGCTGACTTGCAGGGTTTTCCACCGTCGGAATAAAGACCGATCCTGCATAAATACGATCCGCTCCAAGAGCATAAGCCGCACGAACCCCACGGATATCGCCAATACCACCTGCTGCCATAACTGGAACAGAGACAGCATCTGCAATTAAAGGTACAATCGTAAAGGTGCCAACAGGACGTTCTGGCAGAGTTCCTCCCTCATCAAAGCCAGTCGCCACGATGATGTCAGCTCCAGCTTTTTCGGCCACTTGTGCATCTGCAACCGTCGGGGTTAAGGCACGGTAAACCACAGTCAAACCTTCTGCTTTCAATCGTGTAATCGTATCAACATCAAGCCAGCCAGCTGTGACCGCTACAGGGACTTTTTCCTCAATGATGACCTCAATCAAGGCATTGGAAAAGGTCATGTCTGGTGTCAGACCAATATTCACACCGAAAGGTTTATCGGTTAGTTCACGCACTTTGCGAATTTCTGTTCGCATGCGCTCAGCTGTTTCTTCAACGCTATCTGTAATGGTTCGGTGTCCGGCATTTGGTCCCAATACTCCCAGACCGCCAGCCTCACTGACTGCTGCCACAAACTTAGCATCGGTAATCCAAAACATGGGAGCTTGGATGATAGGATAAGCGATGTTTAAAATATCAGTAATTTTTGCTTCCATGTGAAGTTCTCCTCAATCTTTTGTACGAGTGTCAAAATGCAATAAATCAAGCAAATCTTGAATGGCAGGATTGATTCCTTCGGCTAGCATTTGCTCTTGAGAAATACTTTTACGAATGCTGTTTGCTTTGCCAGTGGCAGTTTTTTCAGCCCATTGAGGATCACGGATAATGGCCTTGCCAATGCCCACAAAGTCGAAACCTTCTTGACGGACTTCCTCAGCCTTCTCAGGATCTTCAATCCCTCCCACAACGAAGAGTGGCAAACGACCAGCAACCTGTTTCTGAATCTGCTTGATAATAGGCTCTTTATCGCTTTTATAAATCTTTGAAGTAAGCCAAACATCACCAAGTGAAATATGTAGGTAGTCCAGTCCTACCTCAACCAATCGATCAACCAAAACCAAGGTGTCCGCCAGACGAATGCCAGGTTCTTCCAGCTCCTCTGGAGAGATACGATAACCCAGAATAAAAGGCTTAGTTGCGACTTCTGCGATAACCTTTTGAACTGCAACAATTACCGCCAACGGAAAAGCCATGCGTTTTTCAATACTACCACCCCAATCATCAGTCCTACGATTCGAGTGCGGTGAGAAAAACTGCTGGAGCAGGTAAGTGTTAGCTCCGTGCAACTCAATACCATCAAAGCCAGCCTGAATAGCACGGCGAGTAGCTTGGGCAAAATCATCAATAGTCTCTAAAATTTCTTGCGAACTCAGCTCCCTGGGGACTTCTGCGCCAGGCCTCGGAGCGGCAATAGATGACGCTGAAACAGGTTGAGCTCCTCTCAAAGTAATAGAATTCGTCATGCGACCTGCATGAAATAATTGTAAAATCGCTTTTGTCCCATTTTCCTGAATAGCCTGTGCCATACGTGTCAGACCTGGAATAAAGCGATCTTCAGCTGCAGACGGTTGACCTTCAAAGCCTTTACCTAAAGGACTGATACTGGTAGCTGGGGTCACATATATCCCAACACCTTTGCTATGATGCCGATAAAATTCTAGTTCTTCAGAGGTCACTGCCCCATTTTGTAAACTTGAACCAATGGTCATCGGCGGCACAAATAAGCGATTCCGCACTTTCACTCCCGAGTCAAAGGTATAGGGTGTAAATAGGGAAGACATTTTGTCACCTCCTTTTATTGTTTGGGTACAATTATTGTATATTATACCCAAACAATTTGTCAAGTGTTTTTTTTCGTGCTATAATAAAGATAATTACTTTTCAAGGAGAATTTATGCTTAAACACCAAGAAATTGCCCAACTGTTGCAAGAAAATATTGACCAAGCAAAATTACCTCATGGTCACAAACTTCCTTGCTTAGCTGATTTAATTCAGCATTACAATGTCAGTAAAAACACCATGATGCAGGCTCTGAAAAATCTTGAAAGCCAGCACCGTATTTACCAAGTACAGGGTTCAGGTATCTTTGTTCGACGTTTAAGCCGTTCGGATTATCTTCCTATGTTTCAAAATAGTACTGGATTTTCAGGTAATTTCAAAGACCAGATGACCCGTAAGCTTCTTTCTTTTGAAATAAGCACAGCTGATGATCAACTAGCCAGGGAATTAGATTGCCAAATAGGGGATCAAGTCTATCATATATTACGCCTTCAAACTTTAGAAGACAAGCCATTCTGCTTAGAAGAATCCTACTACCTAGCCGACCGTACCTGTCCGCTGGATGAAAGTATTGCCCGACATTCTATTTTTAGTCATATCAAAAAAAAGGGAGTTAAACCCGGTTTTTCAGACAAATACCTCAAGGTTGCTGCCCTAGATGCTGAGCAAGCAGCCTACCTGGGTACAAGCCCTCAAAGTCCTGCCCTCCTCATGGAAGAAATCTACTACCTTACTGACGGTCGCCCCTTTGATTTTTCCCGTAGCCTCTATCGTCAAGAATTTACAAATTTTTATACGCAAAGTAATTGAGAAAAGTATAAAACCTTGGGGAAATTATACCTAACTCACTCATGAATACCTCATCCAAAAATTTTTCAAATTTGAACAGATCCCATAGAGGCTTATCTCTAGACCCTATCACACAAAAGTACGTGCTAGTCTAGCTCACAATCATGTGATTTAAGAGGGGACGCATCTATTCCCTCATACGCCATCACCTATGTCTCCACTTTGTGTCTACGGAAATATGAATAGGTTACGACTACCTTTTTGGACTTTAGAGTTATGTGCCTCCTCATCCCCTATATACGCCTTGATATCATGTTTCTGTTCTTAGAGCCACGATTTCGCTATCCCTTCCTCTCCCCGCTACCTCACGATAGTCAGGCTTGGGAGTCGCTATTGGTTCACCGGTAGCGGGTGCCCACAGAGGACTTTCACCTCAGATGTATAACATGCCTGTCGTACCCAAAAAAAGGGAACTCAAAAGAGTTTCCCTTTTTATATACTCACTATAGGCAATACCGTTCAATGGCACAGCTAACAAAGTCAGCAGTCCCTGCTCCGCCAGCTTGGTCAATGGTTTGACTGAAACGATTATCAGCCGCATACATTTTTCCAAGTCCAGCTAAGATTTCAGGACTACAAGGATAAAAATGATCTGAAATATAATCCTGCAGAACCTTGACTTGGGCTTGGACCTTGCTATCGGCAACATCCAAATCTTTCAGACTTCCAAATTCAGCCATGATAGCCAACATCTCATCAGTCACTTGGGCAAAATCTTTCTTATCCGTCTTAGCCTCAAAAGTTTGGTAAGCTTGAGTTTCTCCCCAACGCTCCTTGGCCTCAGTCTCAAGGGCTTGCAGCTGAGACTTATCATAAGCGGTAAATGTCATCGTATCTCCTCCTTCTTGCAGACGACGAGCATGCGCCAAAACGCCCTCCAAGTGCGCCTTTTTGGCCTCCAAAAGGGCTATCTGCTTGGTCAAAGCTACCTTGCGGTCATAGCTCGGACTATCCACAATCTTCTTAATGGTTTTGAGAGGAAATTCCAGCTCCCGAAACAGCAAGATTTCCTGAAGGCGCTCTATCGCCTGATGATCATAATAGCGATAGCCATTCTCAGCCACCTGACTGGGCTTGAGCAGATCGATCTCATCATAATAATGCAGTGTGCGCACACTGACACCCGACAGCTGACTCATCTCCTTAACGGTCTTCATAGAAACCTCCTCTCTACTGAGGATACTAAGGCCGCACACTCCCAGAACTTAGTAAGCCTGATAAAAGTGATCAAACACCTAGAAAGACTTAGCTATTTTCACAGAAGTGTAGGCTCTGTTCACCTCAATTATGAGTATAGACCATGACGCAGCGTAAGGGTCAAGGGAAAGAAGGAAAAATCTCCAAAAAAATTTGGAGATTAGATTTAGTAATGATCTCGTAGTGAAATGAAAGTGACTCCATCATCTTCAATTAGATAGACGAGACGATTTTCAGCATCAATTCGTCTTGACCATGCTCCTTGATAGTCGTGCCTTAAGGGTTCAGGCTTACCGATTCCTTCAAAAGGAGAACGTTGAACATCTTTTAAAATCCTATTAATGCGCTTGAGTGTCTTTTTATCCTGATTCTGCCAATAACAGTAATCCCTCCACGCAGAATCTGTAAATTTCATAGGCATAACTAATCCTCAATCTCATGAACTTCAACCTGACCCGCTCTTGCTTGAGCAAGCCCTTCAATAATCTTATCCGAAAGATATTTATTTTGTGAAATTCGAAGGGTCTCCTGAATACTATCCCACTCACTTTTTGAAAGAACAACGATATCTTCATCAGGATTTTTATTAACAACTATAAGCGGTTCAAATTCATTATTGACCTTTTTCATATAGTCTTTGAGATTATTACGAAAAGTTGAATAAACGACTGCTTCCATGATAAAACCTCACTAATTCCTAATATTTAACCACAGTATAAAATAAAAGAAAAAACTTGTCAATAAATTGTACAAGTTTTCATATGTAAATCTTTAAGAAAGATGAATTGCAATATCTCTGATTGTTTTGTAAGCAGCATAAGGTATTTCACCAGTCACAAGAGATGACGAAACATCTTCTGGAATTTGACATTCTGAAACAAAAGTCCACTCAAGTAAATTATTAATTAGTTCTATTATATTTCTCCTAATTCTTAAGGTTTACTATGTCAGTGTAGCTTTTTATACTTAAATATTTACTAATTAATCAGAAAACCAACTTAATCATTAGAATTTCTCACCGGCACCCGTCCCCAGTTTTGTTCCTGAATATTGAGATAGCCTAGTTGATAAACTTTGTCGGCTTGCTGGGTCATAGCATCCCACGGTTTAGCACCGATACGAGTGATAATCTCCACGGATTTTTTCACGGACTTGAGGTGTTGCTGGCCTTTTTCAGTGAAACCTAGGACATGGATAGCCTCTGGTAAGGCTGCTTCTCTAGCATTAACCAAAATATAGGTCAAAATTCTCCGCACCCGTGCCTTAGTGTAGCGTTTTGTCGCCACCTTATCAACCAAATCATCAAAATCAACCGCCGTCTTAACAGACTCTTTGATTCGGCTAACCAGCTCCTCATTGACCTGAAAAATAGCAGTCAGATCAAGATTTGTCAGGATTTGATACTTGAGCAAGGAAAAATAATTCGCCCAGCTGACCATAGTTGCCTGCTCCAAAAGTTGGGGGGCAGGCATAGTCCTATCTAAAAATTCTTGATCCCCCAGATGTTTACGAATAGCAGTGGCTGAGGCAATTTGCTCTCGCTTGCTGTCGGAATGATAGCCTGCCCCAATACGCGAAATAGGGGTTAGTTTGATACCATAGGCTGCGCAAGCCTTGGCATAACTGAGTCCCAGAATATGATTGGGCGTATTTCCAGAAAAATCTACACCTGCAAACCTTTCCCACATTTTCTGGGTCTTCTGAGGATAAGACAGACTGTCAGGTAACTGGGAAAGAAAGGTCTCCATCTCAGTCCCCCTAGCTGCATAAGTATCTGAAATAGCTTGGTAATCCAGAGCTTCCTCGGTTCCAAAGACCAGCTGATCAATGCCCAATCGTGCCAATATATCCACAGCCCCCTGAGCAAAATAGTCGGCCGACTGAACCGACACCAAAAACGGCAGCTCAATCACAAGATCTGCACCATTTTCCAAAGCCATCTGGGCTCTTGTCCACTTATCCACAAGAGCAGGCTCCCCCCGCTGGACAAAATTACCAGACATAGCTATGATCTTGACACCTTCTACTTGATCGAGCAGATATTTGTGCCCATTGTGAAAAGGATTGAATTCAGCGATGATGCCAGTTGTGGTCATGGGGTTCCCTCCATTTTAGCCTAAAAGCCAGCTATCTAAAAAACAATAAGAAGATAGATCAACTATCAAAATAATAGCTGATAAAAAGATAATTCCTGTGACACCATATCTGATAGGTTGCCGATATCTTTTATAGAAAGCATTAAATTTATCAATAAAGACATGATGTTTGTTGCACATAACAGCTAAAATCAGCAAGAAGAGCGGACTTTGGCTGATAAATACCCAGAGAAAATTGTAAAGCAGCGATAAGAAAGTATCATTTACTTGACCGGACAAAGCTAGCACGGCTAAAAAAGTTGGATCCACGATGGCTGTATAAATCATGAAGACCGCTGCTGCATAGATTCCCTTACTGCTCTTTGGGCTATTTTGACGGTCCAGATCTTCTACTGCCAGCAGACGTTTGACTCCCCAAGCTATTAAGACAGCAATAAGCACCAAATAAATCCAAACCCATACTCTATCAGGAAGTTGACCAAGGACTTGCGCTAGATTCGATATCTCATTACCCAGTATGAGTGATAAAATGAAACCCAGCAAAGCCGTACCAAAAAGGACTAAACCACCAAAAAGATAGACTTTTTTAAGGGATAAACCCACTGCCTGCATGGTCATCAGCAATATCATGCCAACAGGATCAATGCCCGCTAGCGCCAAGCCTATGACAAAAGCCAAATTCTTCATAACTGTTCCTTCCTACTTCGCACACACAAAGAACCATCTTTTGCTTGTTTCTGTCGGCTCTTTATCTTCAAAGTCAGCATAGACCTTGACCGTTTTAAAACCAGCTTGTTCCAATAATATATCGTAGGTGAGAAGTTCGTAGGTTCGCTCTTCATGAACTTCGTCAAAGCGTGTAAAGCGTCCATCCTCATCTTGAATGAAGAAAGTCAGCTCATGGACCACTGAATGTGGAACTTCATCTTCGTAGCTGTCCCAGACCATAGCAAAATCTTCCGCATTTTCATGGTAAGCGTAGCCAGGGAAAACCTCATCTGTCTGATAGGTAGAATGCACATCAAAGATAAAGACTCCACCATCATTGAGATGCTGGTAAACCTGCGCAAAAACATCACCCACATCTACCTCATCTTCCATGTAGCAGATAGAGTCCGAATAGCAGGTCACCATATCAAAGGTTCCGACAGGCGATAAATCCAGCATATTGCCCTGCACAAAAGGAATGTCTAAGTGCGCTGCCTCGGCACGTTTGCAGGCCAAGTTCAGCATCTCTTCACTTAAGTCCAGCCCTGTCACATCGAATCCTGCCTGCTTAAAACGAATGGACTGAATCCCCGTCCCACAAGCCAACTCTAGGAGTTTGGCATTTTTTGTTTTTGGAAAATGGCGCAGCGAAAAGTCCGTCCATTGATCATAAAGTGAATCGTCCATGATACTGTCATAGACTCTCGCAAAAGTTTCATAAGTTGTCATATCTCTTATCCCTATTCTAAAAAAGCAGTCTCAGCGACTGCTCATTATTATCCAAGATAGGCCGTCACATCCACCAGTGGTGCTTCGTGCCAGAGTTTTTCCAGATTATAGTGGTCGCGTGCTTCTTCGGTAAAGATATGGACGACCACATCATTGAGATCAAGGAGAACCCAACCGGTCTTGCTATCCCCTTCAATGTGACTAACATCACCGCCTGCTTCTTTAACCTTCTCACGGATATTATCCGAAACAGCTTCCAACTGACGGCTGTTCATAGCACTCATGATGGCGAAATAATCTGTCAAACTGCTTAAACCAGCTAAATCAAGAACAACAATATCTTCAGCCCGCTTTTCATCAGCAGCTTTAACAACCAATTCTAAAAGTTCGTCTTTAGTCATTAATCTTTATTTCCTTTAATTAAATAGTCTCTCCAGAGGCAAAACCTGAGCAAAGCGGTCATGCCAAATCGTCTCATAGTAGTCAATCAAGATATTTGCTGGGATATCTGATGTCCCAAAGGTCGTCGTACCATGTTCCACCACAGCAACTTCATAACCCATCTCAAAAGCCACCTTGACCGTCGTATCGATGCAGTGATCAGTTGCCATCCCTACAATAATCAACCGCTCCACACCCTTGTTTGCTAAATAAGCCCGCAAGCCTGTCTCTTTAAAAGCCGAATTGTAGGCTTTATCAATAATCAACTCATTTGCTTGGGGTGCTACTGAATCAGATATCTTCCAATCACTGCTGCCCATTGGCAACTCATCATCATGATGGCAGACATAAATCACCTCAATTTGACGAGCACGCGCTTGTTTTATGGCTTGCCCTACAGTTTCCAAGAAAAGCGACACTTGATAAGGCTGCTCCTTAATTAATCCAGTCTGGACATCTACAACCAATAAAGCTGTCACTATCTAGGTCTCCTTCAAATAATTGACATAAGCATTGTAGGTTTCAATAGTTTGTGGATAGATGGGCATAGCTTGGTGGGCCAAATGCTCAATGGTATGGGCCGTTTCATAGGCGACAGCCTTATCCAAGGATACCTCAGCCAGTCGACGCGCTTCCTCAACACCTAGAAAATGACGATTGTCCTCGATATAATCAGCCACATAGACAATCTTATCTAAGACTGTCATAACCCTGCTTCCTGTCGTATGATCTGCAATGGCAGCTAGGATTTCAGAATCTGTTACTCCTAGATCTTCTTGGATCTTATAAATACCAACCTTGCCATGCCAAATATTATTGCCCCAGTTTTTCAAGTCTGGATCCAGACCATACTTGTCAATCAGATCCAGAAACTCCTCATCAGAGAGCTCCTTGGCATAGTCATGGAGTAGACCAGCGAGTCCAGCTTTTTCAGGCGAATAATGATTGAGCTCTGCCAAATGTCTGGCAGCTGCTTCGACCCCCAAACAGTGCTGAAACCGCTTATCACTCAGCGTCATTTTCATTTGCTCCAGCAGGCGGTCTCTGTCGTAACCATGTCTTAAAAATTCTTCATACATCAGCGATAGAGCCCCGCTTTCTTGATATAGGCTAAAACTGACTGAGGCACCATAAAATTGGGAGTATGGCCAGTCTTAATCAAATCGCGCACATCCGATGATGAAATATCCATTAGGGGCACATCAACCCAGATGACAGGATAGGACGTTCCAACTTTATACTTGGGACGTTGAACCCCAACAAACTGCACCAGCTCAACCAGCTCGTCAATGCGATGCCACTTGGGCAGGTATTCCACCATATCCGCCCCAATGATAAAGTAATAATCGGTATCAGGATTGTTTTCTGTCAGGTACTTCATCGTATCATAAGTGTAACTAATGCCTTGACGCTCCAGCTCAATCGTCTCAATATCCAAACCTTCGATACCATTGATAGCCAGCATAAGCATATTGAGACGGTGCTGCTCAGCAATGGTCTCCTTTTTATCAATGTGAGGAGGAATAAATTCCGGCATCAGAAAAACTTCATCCAAGCATAACTGCTGACGAACCTGATCAGCAACAAGCAGATGAGCATTATGAACAGGGTTAAAATTGCCGCCTAAAATCCCAACCTGCTTACGTCCAGTTTCCTCAACATTTGCCTCCAATTCTACCTTGGTAAATGGCGTTACTAAATCAAGTGCCATAGACTTCTCCTCATGCTTTACGTATCAACTCTTTTAGCTCCCATTATAGCATAAATAAGGCAAAAGAAAAAGCCGACAAAGCGGCTGGTAAAAAGCGACAAGAAGGCTTTTCAAGGGGATTAACAAGTGTCACATTTCCTACAACATTATAAGAAACTTAAGCTCAGAGCTCCTTTACCTTCTGTGATAATTTGCGGTTTTCCTTCTTAGCAGACTGCTTATAAAGGGTAAGAACACGACCCGTTTTAGCAACAGAATCCGCCCCAATTTCTTCTTCTAAAATTTCAGCAACCTCATGAATGGTCTCATCAGTGTTTTGCAATAGCTTTACCTTGATAAGCTCACGTGCATCTAGGGCATTGCGGACGCTGGTTTTAATCTGGTCATTAAGGCCGTTCTTGCCAATCTGCACAATGGGTTTCATAGCGTGTGCCTGAGCATTTAAAAAGGCACGTTGTTTTGATGTAAGCATATGTATTCCTTCTATTTCATTTTTTAAATTAGGGCCTTGCGGATAACCACACCGACCCCGTCCGGTGCCCAGGCAGCTACCTTAACAGGCTGACTACTGCTTGCCTTAACACGAATCCAGCCGAGACCTGAGTAGACGATATCGATCTTGTCCGTAATCGTGAACTCATGGCGGACAAGAGCAGGAAACTCAGCTAAGTCTTTAGCATGCGGTGGTACCAGAAGATCGCCTTGATGCTTATCATAAAAGTCATCTGCTCCAGCCAACTTAGTCCGATGCAAGTCAAGATTATTATCAAAATAAGCGGTAAAACCTTGTTTATCTCCCTTAATAAAATCAAAACGAGCCAAACCTCCTAAAAATAGGGTCTGTTCAGGATTAAGCTGGTAGGTTTTAGGTTTGATTTCTTTTTTAGGGCTGACATACTTGAGATCCTTGGCACTGAGATAGTGAGCCATTTGATGGCGGTGAATAATCCCCGGTGTGTCCAAGATATAGCTGCCATCATCCAGAGGAATCTCAATCTTATCCAGTGTTGTTCCAGGAAAGCGTGATGTCGTAATCACATTTTTATCCCCAGTAATCTCACTAATCACGGCATTGATTAAGGTGGATTTACCGACATTGGTCACACCGACAACATAGACATCACGGCCAGCACGAAGCTCCTCAATCCGCTCAATTAATTCCTTGATAGCATAATGATTCTGGGCACTGGTCAACAGGACATCAACTGGCCGCAGACCTTCTTCGTGAGCACGCTCGCGCAGCCACTGAGTAACCTTGCTATCTTTAACAGATTTAGGTAGAATATCTTTTTTGTTCCCCACTAAGAGGACATCGTTACCAGATACAAAGCGACTGAGACCCGGAATAACAGAGCCGTTAAAGTCAAAAATATCTACAACATTGACAACCAATGCCTGACTATCGCCAACTTCATGCAGTAAGGTCAGAAATTCATCATCACTAATATGGACATCGACGATATCATTGTAGTGGCGCAGGCGAAAACAGCGCTGACAATAAAGATCACTGTCGCTTTCTGTCGCCTTCTCAACACTGGAGCGGGGGGTATAGCCAGCAGCTTCCTTATTCTCGCTTTGAATCTTGGCTCCACAGCCAATACAGAGTAATTCTTCCATTAAATTTCCTTTTTATAAATAATATCACCGTATTTCTTAGCAATCTTTCGCATCACACGGCGCTCTCTGGCACGATTAAACTTGGTATTCCAAGCATCCGATCTTACCAATGGCTTCACTAAAATAGAGCGAATACCCGCTCGATGACAAGCCCTAATATCTGTCATTAGCTGATCACCAACCATGACAACCTCATCGCGATCAAAGCTATAGCGTTCAATCGCCTTGTCAATACCACGAGTAAAGGGCTTCATAGCACGGCTGACAAAATCCACATGGAAAGGTTCAACCGCACGCTGAACGCGTTCAAATTTATTATTGGAGACGACCACCACTGGTATTCCAGCCTCTGTCATATCATCCAACCACTCCCGCAGCTCCGGTGTCCCATCAGGATTATTCCAAGCAATCAAGGTATTATCCAAATCCACCAGTACCGCAGAAATTCCATGCTTACGCAGGCTTTCAGGTGTCAAATCATAAACAGCTTCCACCGCAAAGGTGGGTATATAATCTTCAATACTCACAGCTTTCTCCAAAATATGATAGTACATCTTATTATAGCATAATTTTTGATGCTTTAAATTTTAGGAAAAAATAAAAAAAGTAAGCTCAAGGCTCACTATATAATTAATCATCTACATTTAATATATTATCACTAGAAATGCTACTTTTATAACCACATTCTGTACATTTCCATAAATATTTGTGATCATCAAAACCAGCTTGGTCATTCAAATAAGCACCACACTCATCACAATACCAATTAACATCTGGAAATCGTTGTGTCATACCTTACCCTCATTTCTTTTTAATACCACTAATAAAACTTCTCGTTACTTTCTTAGTTAAACCCGTATTTTTCGGATGCGTTCGTAAATAAGAATGCACTTTTGTTCCCGTGTCTGAACGTGTATAACCATTCGTATTAACAATTTTATTTTCAAGAATTTTATTTACTATACCCATTTTGTTACCTCTAAAGACTGCGAATTTATAAATGTCTAAACATTTAATTACTTTCCTCTTACTAAGAACTAAGAAACACCATTTGCCATTTGGTCAGTATAAGACTTAAGTGTGTCACGATAATCTTTTAAAAATTGAACTAAGTCATCCTTACCAATAATTTTGGCATTCTTCATCGGACCATACTGCTTTTTCTGTTCTTCAACACTATTTTCAACTTCTTCCCGCATAGAAGCATAAGTTGGATTATCGCCTAGACCATATTGCTTCACAGCAGCTTCATAATTTGAGATATACTCGTTTACGATAAAACCATACATACTGAGATAATCTTCGTAAGTACTGATTGACTCAATGGTTTTATCCGAAGAGTCCTTGGGTTCGAACTTGCTTGTCGACTTACTTGCAGTTGATGAACCCGTAGAATTAGCAGACGAAGAACTCATAGAAATTTCAGAGCTTGACTTTTTCGCATCAGATCTTTGAACAACTGAACTCTTAGCAGCAGTGCTTGATTTCGTTTCTTTCTTGTCTGAATTTCTTCCACCAAAGTATCCTAGGACTACCAAGATAATGATAGTAATAAACCACCACTTTTTGTAAAAAGGTTTCTTTTGTACATAAACATTACCATTTGCATCAACAATTTTTTTAGACATAATTCTCTCCTTAATTTTTATCTATTCTAAAGTAAGAGTGACCTCATGATCATCCTTACTATAATTGACTTGCATTTCTGAAACTTTCAGGCTTAAATCCGAAGTAGGTTTATCTTCAAATAAACTACCCAACATACTTTTTTTAACATACTTTATTTTGGCATCTTTATCCACCTTCTTAATTTCTTGAGTCGCTTCCTCTCCAGTTTTACCAACAACGGAGAGAGTCTCAACTTTTAACTCTAGCTTTTCGAGTGGAGAAGTTGAATGCTGGGTTGACTCCGATGATGAGTCAGAGATTAAAAACATACTACAAGAAGAAAATATCAGCAATGACATCATAAATCCCAATATGATAAGAACTGTACGATTATTCTCCTTCTCCTTTAGATAATCAAACCGATACTTGCTGATTTCATCATCATTAACAAACTGTTGTTTTCGTTGTGATTTAGGTACACCACAGTAAGCACATCTAATCTCTGAATCAACGTCTTCCCACTGAGTACTACCACAATTAGAACAAACTTCTGACTTCGTCATAGTCCCATCACCTCTTTTTTCTTGGTATCAAATTCTTCTTGAGTTAAAATACCACTATCAAGTAAGTCCTTTAATTTTTTTAACATTTCAACTTGTTCATCAAAACTCACATGGGCATTTGGGATAGATTTTACAGGATTAAGTTCTGGAGCCATTTGCATTCCAACAATAGTTCCCAAACCGTCCCCAAAACCATTCTGTTTAATTCCCTCAGAAATTTTTTGTTGAGATGATATATTAGCAGAACGCTGAGAGACTGTTTTATAAGCGTCGACCTGCATTTTATTTGACGAAAAAATATTAACAAGTTCTTTAGAATTCTCTGAAAGTTGAATGTCTTCAATCCCAACACTAACAAGTTTAAAGCCGAAACGCTCTCCCCAGCCACCAACATTCCCTTGTCCAGAATATAGCGCTTCTGTTATTTCCTTCCCAGCTGATGGTAACTGCGAAATACGATAACGCTCAGATAAACTATTTAAAGCTTGAAGAAAAGACTGCATAAATTCCGAATGAATTTGCCCTTTCGCATTATCATCTGTAAAAGAATAGAAGCTCACATTTGCTGGTAAATAATTTTTCACAAAATTAACTGGATTAATAATTTGTATAGAGAACTCTCCGCTTGCACTAACCTCTAAGTCTGTATCATAAAAACTATCATGATAAATTAAAGGAGTCTTTGTAGAAAATTTTAAGCCTCTAATTTCTCGAAGATTAATAAACGAAACCCTCTTTTCTACTAAAGCCTGACCTCCAAAGCCCATCCTACCAATAGACTGTTTAATTAATGATTTATAAAAACCATTTTGATTAAAAAAACTCGCTTCACCATTTTGATAAATATACTCACCTGGATTAACTAGAACTTGTTCAATTCCTGATTGGCTAAAAATAAACGCTGCTGTACTTTCTGGAATCCTAATAATTGAACCGTTACTAATCACACCGACAGAAGCTTTCGTATTAGCCCCTCTGTTATTGTTAGTTGATTGAACCAATCCTGGAGCAACCGCTAATTGTTCATGAAAATGCCCCGCAGTGATTATATCCTTCCACTGATCTGCGAAATTGCTACCAAAGGCATCGTTGATACCTTTAATAATCCCCATTTAGCTCACTCCCATTTTTTAATTTTACAAAACTATTATATATATATATAATATGTCAATAATGTTACAGAAAGTCTTACAGAAAAACTCGGCAGAGATTTCAGCAAACAAAAAAGCCAGCTTACTGACTATTTTCTCTTATACTCTCGCTTAAATGACTTTTTGCGCAGCTTAATAAGGCGGGCTAAAGATTGACCATCCTTGGCAAATCCCCCTTGTCTATTATAAAAACTGCGCTCAAAGTCCGCTACCTTGCGCTCTTTCCAAAAACGAGCTAGGCGGATTTTTCCAGCTTGATTGGGCGATTTAAAAGGTTTCACTATCGCTTTTCTAAAAATAGGATCGTGCGCTCTTATTGGTTCAACATCCAAACGAACATGACTCCACGGAGTATTGCCATAGTTGAAGCTAGCACCGTTAACAATTCCATTAATATTAACTTTATCCGCATCTAGTTCGTTAAGAAAATACCCCTGACTATCTAGGATAAACTCCGTGCGAAGCTGAAGTAAAATCTTTATATTATAGGATTCCCGATGATCAGGAAAAGCAAATGCCTCCTGCTTAGACTGACGCTTATTGTGTAGGCGGGCATTGTCAAAAATATTGGGGCGCAGGCGATTAACTTTTAGGTAGGTTATCAAAGCCGCTTGATCGGTCATTCCAGATTGACGATAGTACCGGCGAACATACTGAGCCTGCTGAGATGAAATGACATAGCGCAGCTGATGCAAGCGGCGATTAAAACTCGTTTTTTCCGTAAATAAACGTTCCTTCATCGCCCGACGAACCAAACGTGCTAAATCTTTCCAAAAATTATCATGTGGCGCTAAGTCATCAGCAAACCGAGAGACCAAACGACGATTCTCCTCTAAATCCCCCGACAGCTCCTCAGGCATGCCTGCGCTGTCCAAGAGATAGTGCAAGGCTTCATGCGCCATCTTTTCTGTTTTTATCTGCTCCCAGTACTGGTAAAAGACTGGCGACCCAATTTTATCCATATTACTCTCCTTTATATGATTATTACTAAGAGGCTTATCAATCTGCCTCTTCTTTTCGATGGTGCTTTCGCTTTTCTAGCCGCCAACCAAGGATCCAGGCCAAAACAAGCAGATAGTTCTCAACGGCTCCAATAAGGTTAATGTACTGGGACGGTTCCTGAATAAAGCCCACTAAGTGATTGCTTCCAATGCCAAGACCACCAATAATGAGTCCCAATAAAACAGCCCTCAGGTAAAACCAATCATATTTCATCAGCACAGCCATTAATATAATAACAACTGCTATATCCCAAAATGCTATTTCTCTCTGCCAACCACGAGAAATACCGTAAGCGGACTGGCTGCCCATGAAATTCGGAGCCAAAAGCTGCAATAGACTAGCACAGGACATAGCAGCAATAACGACAACAAATACAACCTTCAGAAACTTATTCATCTGATTTCCCCTTCTTTTCATAGATATCAGCCATCCTCTTTTTAATCTGCTGGCGGTTTTTGGCAGATAATATAGGAACACCGCTTAGTTCTAACCAATGAAACAGGTAGTCAATTTTGGAAGAAAAGGAATAGTCCACCCCCGTAAGAACTGGATCAAACCAAATATCAGCTAAGATAAGAAAAACGCTGGCAGTTTCATCGGGATAGGAGCAATCAAACTCTCCCTGCTGGTTGCCCTGCTGAATCATATCACTTACGTAAGGTACCAACACTTGAATTGTATTTCTGAGCGTAAATAACAAGCCAAAGGGAACTTTTTCAGCCCAGTTAATATGAGACATATCCTGCAAGGAATCCTTTTGAAGTAAAAAATCCACTAAATGGCTAAAACGCTGACTGGCCGAAATATCCTTATCAGCGCATAGCTTAGATAAATACTGAGTCACTTCAGCAACTTCAGCTTTCATAATTTCTTGTAAAATAGCCTCTTTACCGGCAAAGTGATGGTAGACAGCCCCTTTTGATAAATCTGCACTTTTAATAATGTCAGCCATGGTCGTTGTCTGGTAACCCTGCTTGGCAAATAGAGGGAGGGCCGTTTTTAGGATCAATTCTTTTGTTCGCAGGGATTTTTCTTCTTGTTTCAATAGACTCTATCCTCTCTATCAAAAAACAGACCAACAGTCTGTTTTTGATTATAAGGATAAGAGCTCTGTTTGTCAAGAAAATGAGAAAGAAATAGATTTTTATCACAAATCGTTTTCCGCTCTTTGCTCTTTAGTTTTAAGAAAAATATCCACTAAAGCATCCTTCACGGATCTAAAATAGCTTTTTTATCTACCTGTAATTAACATATGATAAAGGCATGGCCACCAAATAGAGCTATCCCCAAA
The DNA here is from genome assembly GCF_058314515.1 of Streptococcus sp. ELY_137. Classification (NCBI taxonomy): domain Bacteria; kingdom Bacillati; phylum Bacillota; class Bacilli; order Lactobacillales; family Streptococcaceae; genus Streptococcus; species Streptococcus sp. ELY_137. The sequence goes on along the minus strand of NZ_JBZFUL010000001.1, from coordinate 87,582 downwards.
CCTCATCAATAATCTCTTTAACAAGAGCCAGCTTGTTCCACTGATCTTCTTCTGTGATGAGATTGCCTTCTTGGGTTGAGGCGAAGCCACACTGGGTTGCCAGCCAGAGTTGTTCCAACGGCAGAATCTCCTGAGCTTGACGAATGCGCTTGATAACAGCCTCTTTATCCTCTAGTTTTCCTTCTTTTGTGGTAATCAAGCCAAGGACAGCAACCTTGTTAGGGTCCTTAAATGCCGCCAAAGGTTCAAATCCACCAGACCGCTCATTATCGTATTCAAGGAAGTAAGCTGTCGCCCGTTCGCGACCAAAGAGTGTCTCAGCCACTGCTGTGTAAGGTCCTGTTGTCGCATAGGTTGACTGGTAATTTCCACGGCAGACATGGGTATTAATTTGGAGGTCTTCTGGAAGATTTTCCAAGGCCTTATTATTGATATAAAGCAAACCTTCACGAATAGTATCCTTATCAATCTTACCATCCGTTACGGTCTTATAAAACTCATCATCCATGATAATCCCCCAGGTACAATCATCCAGCTGAACCGTGCGTGCACCTTCTTCGTAAAAAGCAAGGATAGCATCGTGATAGGCTGCAGCCAAATCGTCAATCAAGTCTTGCTGATTAGGATAGACAGCTAAGGCCTTTTGGATATTAGTGCCGCGTTGCAGCTCAACCAAGCACTGGGATGGTGCGGGAATGCTGATTTTAGCCTCTACGCCGTGCTCATCAGCCAGTTTTTTCAAAAACTGATAGTGCTTGATGAAGGGATGGTGTTCCTTGGTAAAACCAATTTTACCAGTAACGATAGCCGAATCATCGTTAGTTTCTACCTCTTGGAAGGCCAACCCTTCTCCATACTGGTAGCGCTCAATACCATCAAAGCCCCAGAAAAAATCCACATGCCAGTTGGCACGACGAAATTCCCCATCGGTTACTTTTTCAAGACCGGCAGCGACCTGTTTATCGACCAAGTCCATAATCAGCCGGTCTTCAACTGCGGTCAAGTCTGCTTCCGAAATCTTACCAGCTTCAAAAGCTCCACGTGCTTCCTTCAATTCAGTTGGCCTTAGGAAAGACCCCACATGTTCAAAATATTTTTTAGTCATTACTCTTACCCCTTTATTGAATATGCTTCTATTGTATCAGAGAGCGATATAACTGTAAAATATATATTTTATATATTATTAAATAGCTTAAAACTATACCTCCGTCCGAATAGCTTCCCTAGAATCGCTCTAGTAATGCTCAATCCGGTTCTAAAACAAGCAGATAGGTTTTCCCCTTTCTCTGAAGATAGCGGACGCGATAACGACCAGAAAGGTACTGTAAGCGCCCTAGATAGGTAATTCTACTTCGATTCAAGGCTCTAACAACACCGTAGGGATTGCGGTCTGTTACAAAACGGTAATCCATAAAGCTTAAGAAATGACGATAGACAATAATGCCTCTTATACCTCGACTCATTTCAGCTACTTCCTTTCCCTGTAGGATTAGTTCTTGTCCCTCCCGTCTCACTCGTCAACTCCAATACCAACGATGAAGATTTATGGGAAGTAAGCATAACCAAATTAGATTATAAAAACATAGAAAAAAGAATAAGGTAACAAAAATAGACGACACATTTTTCTCCTTTAGCAAAATAAAAATGAACTACCAGCCTGTGAGGCTAGTAGTCCCGATTTGTTACTCCTCTTTCAGTTTTTGTAACTCTTGAGCCAAGAGCTTGAGAGCCACCTGTGGATTGGCCTGACCTTTAGTAGCTTTCATAAGGAAGCCTGTAAAAGCTTTATCAGCATTGCGTTTACCGGATTTGAAATCAGCAACGGCTGCTTCATTATCGGCAAAGACTTGGTGGATAATCGGAATCAAGACGTCTGGATTAGAGATTTGCACCAGTCCGGCTTTTTCCACATAATCACGCGCACCACCGCCATTTTTCGCCAAATGAACAAAGACCTTTTTGGCAATTTTCGATGAAATGGTACTATCTTCGATCAAGCCCAGCATTTCCACCAGATTTTCTGGTGTCAGATTAATGTGCTCGATGGTTTTAGCTTCGCTATTGAGGAATTGGGCTACTTCACCTTGGAGCCAATTGGAAACCTGCTTGGCGTCGCCGCCTAGACCAACAGCTTTTTCAAAGAAGTCTGATGTCGCCTTAGTCGCTGTCAATTGACTAGCATCATAATCCGTCAGACCCAATTCATTCACATAGCGGGCTCGGCGGTCTTTGGCAAATTCAGGCAGGCTGCCTCGCATGTCCTCAATCCAATCATCAGAAATCTCAAAGATTGGCAGATCAGGCTCTGGGAAATAACGGTAATCGGCCGAACCCTCTTTAACCCGCATAAGAATCGTTTGTTTCCCTGCTTCATCATAACGACGCGTTTCTTGTTGAATCACACCACCGGAACGCAGGATTTTCGCTTGACGCTCAACCTCATATTCCAAGCCCTTGCGGACATTGCTGAAGGAGTTGAGATTTTTTAGCTCTGTCTTGGTACCAAATTCTTCTTGACCGTAAGGACGCAGGGAAATATTGGCATCAACCCGCATGGAGCCTTCTTCCATCTTGACATCAGAAATACCGGTATACTGGATAATTTCCTTTAAAGCTGTCAAATAAGCATAAGCCTCTTCAGGAGAGCGCATATCAGCCTCAGAAACAATCTCAATCAAAGGGACACCCTGACGGTTGAGGTCAACGTAGGAATAACCATCATCAGCGTGAGTATTCTTACCAGCATCTTCTTCCAAGTGCGCCCGTTCAATACGAATTTTCTTTGTCGAACCATCATCCAGCTGCGCTTCCAGCCAGCCATTATAGCCGATTGGTTCATCAAATTGCGAAATTTGATAGGCTTTTGGATTATCTGGATAGAAATAATTCTTGCGGTCAAAGTGCATGGTCTGATGAATATCCATATTGAGCGCCAAAGCAGCTTTTATTCCCGCATCAATAACACCCTTATTCATAACCGGCAAAACACCGGGGAAGGACCAATCGATGATATTAGTATTGGCATTGGGATTCTCACCAAAATGAGCCGATGATGGTGAGAAAATTTTTGAATTGGTATTTAATTCCACATGGACTTCCAGCCCAATAATGGTTTCAAAGTTCATTAGTTCTCACCTCCAAAAATTGCTGGCTGCTGCTTATGGTAGTCAGTCACTGCTTCAAAAGCAGAGGCTGCTTGATAGATAGTTTCCTCACCATATTTAGGACCAATTAATTGCAATCCAACTGGCAAACCTTCCACAAAGCCTGACGGAATCGAAATTCCTGGCAGCCCAGCTAGATTGACTGGAATGGTCAAAAGGTCAGCCAGATACATGGCAACAGGGTCGTGATTGAGCGTATCCAAACCGAAAGCTACCTGCGGTGCTGTAGGGCCAAGGATAAGGTCATAATTGGCAAAGACCTTCTCAAAATCTTGGATAATCAGACTGCGTACCTGACCTGCCTTTTTAAAGTAGGCATCATAATAACCAGACGACAGACTGAAGGTCCCCAGCATGATACGGCGTTTAACTTCATCACCAAAGCCTTGGCTGCGAGTCTTGACATAGATATCCTCTAGAGATTCGGCACCTTCTGCTCGGAAGCCGTAGCGAATCCCATCGAAGCGTTGCAGATTGGAGGAAGCTTCTGAAGAAGCAATGATGTAATAAACCGCCACACCATACTTGGAATGGGGCAGACTAACTTCTTCAACAATGGCTCCCAGTTTTTCAAACTGCTTAGCCGCTGCTAGAATATTTTCTTTAATTTGTGGATCAATGCCTTCGCCCAAGTATTCCTTAGGCAGGGCAATTTTCATCCCCTTGATATCTTGCCCAATCTTACTGGTATAATCAGCAATCCGAACAGGAGCAGAGGTGGAATCCTTCTTGTCCTCGCTGGCAATAGCATTTAACAGTTGGGCATTTTCCTTGACTGTTGGCGCAAAGGGACCAATCTGATCCAGCGAGCTGCCAAAGGCAATCAGGCCAAAACGGGACACCGTACCGTAAGTTGGCTTAAGACCGACAACACCATTGAAGGCTGCTGGTTGACGGATGGAACCACCCGTATCAGATCCCAGTGACAGACGAACCTGACCAGAAGCTACTGCTGTCGCTGAACCACCAGATGAACCACCAGGGACCTTGCTTTGATCCCAAGCATTTTTAGTTTTCTTGAAGTAGGAAGTTTCGGTTGAGCCACCCATAGCAAACTCGTCCATATTGGTCTTACCAACAATGATCATACCTTTTCCATAGGCATTTTGAACAGCTGTCGCATCAAAGATGGGTTCATAATTGTAGAGCATTTTCGATGCAGCAGTTGTTAAAATACCCTTAGTCGAGATATTATCCTTAACCGCTAAAGGAATTCCTGACAGGACATTATCCGCATCAATTCCTTCTTCATCTATAGTCTGAGCTTGCTCTAGAGCTGCCTCTTCTGCTACCGTGATAAAAGAGCCAACAGCCGCCTCACGCGCCTTGATATCCTCGAGTGTCGCCTCAGTCAGTTCAGTCGCAGAAATTTCTTTTTTGACCAGAAGGTCGTGTAATTCTTCAATTGTTTTATGATTAAAAGACATCAGGCATCTCCTCCGTCATCTAAGATCGCCGGTACCTTGATATAGTAATCTTTCGACTCCGGTACATTTTTAAAGAGCTGATCGCGATCAGTTCCTTCTTCAGCCACATCAGGGCGAATAACTGTCTTGCGGTCAGCCATGGTTGTTGTAATAGGCACACCAGTCGTATCAACTTCATTCAACAGCTCAACCATGTCGACAATTTTGGTCAAGGTAGTCGCAAATTCAGCCGTTTCTTCATCTGAGAAGGACAACTTTGACAAGGCCGCTACATGGCGAACTTCTTCTTCAGAAATTTTCATCCATTTTTCTCCTATAAGCATTACATAGTCTTCAAAATTATATCACACTTTTAAAGATAAAAACATTCTTTCAAAATTGTAAGGGCAGGGCTTCATTATTTTGGTACACTGATATTAAGGAGGAAGATGCCATGAAAACACTAAAAGGATGGAATACTAATCAGCTTAAATACATCGCCCTGACTTTTATGGTAATGGATTCTGCATTTTTTGCCTTCCCTGGCTTGCCAAGCTGGCTGCATCTCATGACACGATTTGTTGCTCCTGTCTTTGCTTATTTAACACTGGAAGGTTTCTTTCATACCAGAAATCGGCAAAAACATTTGCTTCGATTGTGGGTGGCTGCCATTCTCATGCAGCTGGGTGACTTCCTATCTTTGCTGCTCCTAGGATCTAAGCACCAGATCGTAGATAATATTTTTTTAACCCTCGCTTTAGGTTACAGCATGATCTATTTTTGGCAAAAAGCTAAAGACTCCACCAATCAGCGCATCCTTAATTTTATCTTGGGAACAGTGATTTTCATCATGGGACTTTTCCTATCGCTTATTGGTCTGCCTCTTGGCCAGCACCTCAGCCTGACACTGGAAGGCGGTGTCCCAATTCTCTTTCTTATGCTGATTTTTTGGGGATTCTACGGCAGTCCTAAAAGGCAGCTGCTCGTCTTTGGATTATGGAGCGTCTTGCTCTTTATCATAATGGGACCAGACCTTAATATCAGTCATTACCCAAGTCTGGGCGTCTGGTTTGAGATGTTTTGTTACAACAGCGATGCTATGAGCTTCCTCTTCCTTCCCTTCCTATTTTTCTATAACGGGCAAAAAGGCAGCACTAAGCCTATCCACAGATGGTTTTTCTACATCTTTTACCCTGCCCATCTCTGGGTCTTGCATATACTAGCTTTCTTCTTGTAAATGAATCTTGCACATCATAAAGAGGTTGGGAACGTTCCCAACCTCTTTTAACCTGCAGAGAGGATGATATCACCAACACTTCTGCTGGCCTATCACTCTGCTGCCTGTAAAGCTTCCAGCATATCAAGATATTTGAGCCGATAGTGAACAAATACCCCTAATCCCACAAGAATAAAACAGATAAAAACGATTGGGATCACATAGACCTGAATACCAACGTTTGTCCCAAATAATACATTGTCAGAACCAATCATCTCCATGATAACTTGATGCAAATAATGACCTGCTAAGAATCCTAAAGCAATTCCTACCATGGAAAGCACCATCGTTTCGCGATAAATATACAAGGTAACCTCACTATTGTAAAAACCAAGAACCTTTACCGTGGATAATTCTCTAATACGTTCAACAATATTGACATTAGTCAAGTTATAAAGAATAACAAGGGCCAAAAGAACTGTATTAACAACGAGAACAAGCATGGCTGCATTCAAAGAGGTAACAATTGTTTTAATCATCTTCATTCGAGATGTATTTTGAGTCACCGATGCAACCTCATTCATAGCCAGTAATTTCGTTGATATATTCTTAATATGGGAAGAGGAATCATCTTTTAAATTGATAAAATAAGCGTTATCATCGGGATGTTGATCAAAAATATCTCGATAAGTTGACCGAGTCATAAACAAATAATGACCGACATTCATCTTGGCAATAGCAGCAACCTTAATACGGCGCTTCTTACCATCACTATCCTTAAGATAAAAGCTTTTACCCTCATCGACCTTATAAAAGCGGGCTAATTTTTCAGAGATAACGACACCGTGCTTAGGCAGTTTTAAGTCCTGATTAGTACGGGCATCCTTTAAGCGAACAAAGTCGTCAAAGTTGTCGCCATCCGTTGCCATAACAGCAATACTCTGCCTGTCTTTTAACTGAGGCACCTCTTCAGTCAAGTTAGTGTAATAAATACTCTGATAACGCGCAACGTCCTTTGACCTTAAAAAGTCCGTTAAGCTATCATTATCTTTGACACCTTCCTTTTTCATAGCTACCAGATGATAAGGGGTCAACTGCGTAAACTGTTCCCTAATCACCTTTCCCAAAGAGGATTGGATTCCTAATCCTGCAAAAAGAAGTGCAACTGAACCAGCCACCCCCAAAATCGTCATCAGCATCCGCTGCTTATAGCGAAAAATATTACGGACGGTCACTTTATGAGTAAAACTCAAACGCCGCCACATAAACCCTATCCGCTCTAAAAAGATCTTCGACCCTCTCACAGGCGGCTTAGGCAGCAGCAACTGAGCCGGTTTTTCACCCAGCTCCTTACTGGCAATAAGATAAGCCGGTAAAACAGCACTCGCCAATCCTAACAAAACAGCGATTAAGGTATAAGACCAGTAAAAGGATAAGTGGGGAGCGCCCAAGACCATATTCCCTGAAAAAATCTGTAGCACAATTCTTGAAAGTAAATAATGGCCTCCGATAATGCCTAAGAGGCTGCCCAGCATGCTAGCTACAAAACCATAAATAAGAAATATCTGGATAACATCTTGTTTCGTATAACCCAGAGCTATCAGTAGACCCGATTTGTTTCTTTCCTCATCAACAAATCGAGTCATCGTCGTAAAGGTAACCAAGGCAGCAACACCATAGAGCACAATGGGAAAAATATTGCCGAGATTGCCCATACTGTCTGCATTGGCAGAATAGACCGTATAACCTTCTCCGCCCAGCATGGTCGAACGTGTATAAGTATTATAGATTGGTTTTGGCATGGCATCAATTTGAGCCTGAGCTTTTTGAATCTGCTGCTCCTTTTGAGCGATTGATTGGCGCGCTTGACTAATAGACTGCTGAGCCAACTCTTGCTGATAAGGAGGTGCTGATGCTAGAGCAGCTGTACTTTCTTGCAGCTTCTTTTTTGCGTCAGCCAAGGCTATTTTACTTTGGTCAACTTTTTTCTGCGGTGCCTTTTTCAAGTCTGCCAGACGCTTTTGGCCATTATCCTCTAACACTGTATCTAACGCGTCTTGATAACTATTCACTTTTTTAGTGTAACCATCGGAAAAAGGATTAAGCTTTTTCAGTCGGTCATAGCGAATTCTAGCCAAAGTATTGGTGCTATTCGCAAAGGCTGAGGAATTCACAACACCATAACTTGTCAGATTACCATCTCCTGCTGTCGATGATCCTAAATTTAAGTTAGACCAAATTTCAGATGACTTGATGAAACCGACTATTTTGAAATCTTTTTCTACCAAATTAGACTTCTCAGAAAGCTGAAAGGATAATTTATCCCCCAGTTTATATTTCTTTTTCAAAGGAGCAGCCAGAGCAATCTCATTCTGTTTCTTGGGTAAATTGCCTGATTCTAACTGGTAGGTCGAGATAGTCTGACTATTGGAAAACACCCTCACAGCATTGTCGGTATCCTCAATCGTCACATCTGTTACTTTCCCAAACTCTACCTTAGCACCATCAACATGCTCTAACTCTTCCTGATCAGCCTGACTAAAACCATGGCTGGCTGTTACAAATAAATCTGCTGTTTGATGGACCTGCAGATACGCATCAGCTCGCCCGTGCATATTGGGTCTTGTTGCCTTTAAACCAATAAAGGTAAACGATCCCAAAAACATCAAAAACATAATGGAAAGAAAACGGCCTTTTGACCCTAACAAGGCTTTCCAGATCGTTTCCCAGTAAATCTTTTTTCTCATAAAATCACCCCTTTAATACTCAAGACTATCAATATCTAAAGGCTGATCATTGCAGATAACTTTACTAACCTTAGCATCATGCAGATAGATCACCCTGTCGGCAATCGGAGCCAAGGACGAGTTATGCGTTACGATAATAACAGTAGCTCCTCTTTGACGAGACATATTCTGCAAGAGTTTTAAAATCTGCTTACCTGTTTGATAGTCTAGAGCTCCTGTAGGTTCGTCACATAGAAGTAACTTAGGATTTTTAGCCAAGGCACGGGCAATAGATACCCGCTGTTGCTCGCCACCAGACAGCTGGGCAGGAAAATGATCTAATCGACTTCCAAGTCCAACTCCCTCTAGGGTTGCGGCAGCATCTTTGGCATCAGATACTATCTCTGAAGCCAGTTCTACATTTTCTTTAGCTGTCAAGTTGGGAACCAAGTTATAAAATTGAAAGATAAAACCAACATCATTGCGGCGATAAGTCGTTAACTCTTTTGGACTGTAAGTTGCGATATTGTTACCATCAATCCAAACTTCTCCTCCATCATTCGTATCCATGCCGCCAAGAATATTAAGAATCGTTGATTTACCAGCGCCAGAAGCTCCCAAGACAATAACCAACTCTCCTTTATTAATCTCAAAACTGATATCGTTATTGGCGACGACTTCTCTTTCTCCCATCTGATAACGCTTATAAGAATGTTTCATTTCAACATAACTCATCTAACCACCTCCTTATTTAGACAGTTGTTGCTTTAATCTTTCCTTTAGTATATAATAGACTAAAGTGAAAAACAAGCAGCATTATATAGACCTTTGTCTATTTAAAGAGAGGATATCCTATGACTCAAAAACGTCACACACAAAGTAAGGCCAAAATAAAAGCAGCTATTACCGAGCTGCTGCTAGAAAAGAAAGCATTTGGAGATATTACTATCCGTCAAATCACTGAGAAAGCCCACATCAACCGCAGCACTTTTTACCTTCATTATCAAGATAAATATGACTTGATTGAAAAGCTTATGCATGAGATAACTGACCACCTCCGAAAAGAATTGCATGATGATCCTGCCAATATAGAAGAAAAACTCATTCACAGCCTCAATTACCTGCAAAGCCAGCAAGAATTTATTAAACTCATCATTGACATAGCACCGGTAAATTTTTCTCAGAAAACACGCCAGTTTATCACTGAGCTGGTTGAAAGCGACTCCTCCCTCTTTTATGATGTGGTCAACCCAGATCTACCCCTGCCCAAAGATTATAGGCTGACAACTTATGTTGCCAGCATTGAGAGTATTTATGCCCATTGGATGCTAACAGGTGCTCAAGAAGCCCCCCAAGACATTGCAGATATGATTCTAGTTGTCCGAGGATTTTATCAAAAATAATAGGTAACATTATGGCAAGGCTATCTATCCATCGAAATATCAGTCTTTTCAACGACCGAAAGCCCACTCTTTCTCATACTTGACAACAAAAATCTTGGCCGGCTGACAGTCATTAAGCCAAGGGAATGCTCTGTATCGGCTGGCGAACACACTGTCTATGTCAAAGATGTCTTAGGATTTACCAGTCCTGTACTGACTATAAATGTGCGGGAAGATAGAGAATCTGTGATAAGGGTAAGCAACAAACTTTCCTTACTACTCCTATTGCTCTTTCTCATAGTATTCACTATTCTGCTCAAAAATCCCCTAGCCCCATTTCCTGCCTCAGCGATTAACCCTATTCTAATCCCTTGCAGCCAATGTCATTAAGTTAAGTCAGACACATACTCAAACGACCAACTAGACATCAGGAATTTTTCCGGCTGAAATCCAGTTGGTTATTTTTGTGTTTACTAAAGAAGGGAAGTATTGCCCAAAGTCTAAAATTATAGCACTCAGTAGGGTAAAGCTTACTGAAAATTGCGCCCCTAGTCATCGCTTAAATAGCGATTCGATTTTCATTCTGTAACAGTCGCCCCTAAGACATTCTTGAAATGATCAAGGGCAAATTGATGATTTTCTTGAGTCAGGCTTGCCACGCAGGAAGCAGGAATCTCAATATCATAACCCAGATTATAAGCATCAATAGCTGTATGAAGGACGCAGATATCGGTGAGAACACCAGTTAAGACTAAAGTTGTCACCCGCCTTTCCCGCAGCCGAATATCCAAATCCGTTCCCGCAAAGGCTGAATAGTGGCGCTTATCCAGCCAGAAAACCCGACTGTCATCCTTGATAGCTTCATAAACATCAGCCAGCTGACCATAGAGGTTGCGTCCGCTAGTCCCCTTGATATTGTGGGGTGGAAAGAGTTTGGTTTCGGGATGAAAAGTATCTCCTTCATCATGGCCATCAATGGCAAAGAAAATATAATCACCAGCTTCATAGGCTGTCTGGGTTTTAGCAGCAATGGCTGTTTCAATGGCCTGAGCAGGCTGACCTGCTGTCAGTTTGCCATCATCCGCCACAAAATCATAGGTATAATCAATCGAAATCAGCGCTTTAGTCATTTTCACTCCTACTTTCTAAATCCCAGTTTAGCTATCTCGTTATATAAAAAGGGAGCGGGACACCTTTGCCCCAGCCCCTTTAGCTTATTCAAATTCTTTAATTTTGTCAAAGATACCTTCGTTGATAACTTTAAGATATGTTCCCTTCATCCCCAAGGAACGGCTTTCAATAATTCCAGCACTTTCCAATTTCCGTAAAGCATTGACAATAACCGAACGAGTAATCCCGATACGATCGGCAATAACCGAAGCAGTCAAGCGGCCCTCAACACCACCTAGTTCATTGAGAATAGCCGCGACAGCCTTCATCTCCGAATAAGATAGCGTATTAATCGCCATATTCACCGCTGTCTGCTTACGAATGGTTTCCTCTAGATTCTCTGTTTGCAGATTGAGCAATTGAATCCCAACAACGGTTGCCGCGATTTCAACTAGGACCAAATCATCCTCAGTAAACTCATTGTCATTCCGCCAGATAATCAAAGAACCTAGACGCATGCCTCCACCGTAAATCGGCGCTAGCGTTGTCAGTCCATTAGGATAAATATCCCTTGATTCAACTGGAAAGATTGTTAACTCACTGCTAACTGGAATATTAGCTTCCGTGTCATAAACTCGACTAATCCCACGCAGGTAATCATCTGGAAACTGTTTAGCATCAAAGATTTCTTCAACACGGTCTGTATTAGTCTTATACTTAATGGCGTACCCTAAAAGGGTTCCGCCACCATCAACAATACAGGCGTTACAGTCAATAATATCTGCTAACTGCATGGCCATAATATTGTAAGGCAGATCCTCCTGCAAACTATCAACTGAGCGTTGCAAAATGGAAGTGATTTTCCTAGTTTTTTCTAATAAGCTCATAGCATCATTTTTCCTTCTTTTATTCGTTCATTTCCCCCATTATATCAGAGGCCCTAGTAAATTGCAAACAATTATCAGAATATTGCTTATTATTCCAAAATTATAAGCAATTTCAATCTGCTTCTCCTATAATGTTCGGATTCTATCTATAAAATCCCTCATTGATGCTAAAAATCTCCCTTCTAATACCTAAAAAATAGAGCCAGATCTTGGATCCAACTCCACTTTTCAAAGTCACTAACGTTTGTACTGCGCTAAAACACGGGTAATTTTTTCTTGTACCTCTGACAATTCTTCAACTCTTGGTAAATAGACAATTCGGAAATGATCGGGTTTATTCCAGTTAAAGCCTTTACCAGGAACCAGCATAACCTTCTCTTGTTTCAACAATTGCAGAACAAATTCTTCATCATCATCAATCCGGTACATACTTTGGTCAATTTTAGGAAAAATATAGAGACCTGCTTGGGGTTTGACCGCTGACAGCCCAGGAATATCGTTAATAGCTTTAGTAATAAACTCTCGCTGCTCGTAAATACGACCACCTGGTATCAGCAGTTCATCACCTGATTGGTAACCTCCCAAAGAGGTCTGAACGACATGCTGAGCCAAGACATTAGAGCAAAGTCTCATATTAGCCAGCATATTGAGGCCTTCAATATACCCCTTAACAGGCTCCTTGGGGCCTGACAGCACCATCCAACCAACACGAAAACCACAGATACGGTGGGATTTGGAAAGGCCATTCATGGACACACAGAACACATCCGGCGCCAGACTGGCGATGGCCGTGTGCCGAGCCCCATCCATAACTAAACGGTCGTATATTTCATCCGCAAAAATGATCAAATCGTTTTGCCGCGCAATATCAACAAGTTCTTCTAAGATATCCTTGGGATAGAGAGCTCCCGTCGGATTATTTGGATTGATAACGACGATGGCCTTTGTGTTAGAGCTAATTTTTGATTTGATGTCATTAATATCAGGATACCAGCTAGCCTGCTCATCACATATATAATGGACGGCTTTCCCACCTGCCAAACTGACACAAGCAGTCCACAGAGGGTAATCAGGCATAGGTACTAGCACCTCATCTCCTTCATCAAGAAGCGCTTGTAGAGACATAGAGATAAGTTCCGACACCCCATTGCCGATGTAAATATCATCAATGGTAACTGATGGGAATCCCTTAGTCTGGCAGTACTGCATGATAGCCTTACGAGCTGAAAAAATCCCCTTGGAATCAGAATAACCCTCACTGTTACGAACATTGGCAATCAGATCCTGAATGACTTCGTCAGGAGCAGTAAAACCAAAAGCTGCTGGATTTCCTGTATTGAGCCTAAGAATTTTTTCGCCATTGGCTATCATGCGATTAGCCTCATCTAAGACGGGTCCACGAATATCGTAGGCCACATGTTCTAACTTGACCGACTTATCATACTGTTTCATACTTGTAACCTCTGTTGCTCTATTATAGCTTAAATTGTCAAAAAATTGAAATAAATACGGTAAAAACCTTAACTCCTACCAGAACAAAAAGGCCAATGCTGTCTACCCCCTACTTCTCTTAGCTTCCACATCTAGGTTTTTATACTGATTGTAATACCTTAATCTTTTTAGCTTCGGGAGAAGATTAGGTAAGGTATATAAAAAATTTCGGAAAATTCCAGTAATCGCTTTCATAAAGTATGAAAAAAGAGTATAATAAGGGCGCAGAAGTAAGAACACTGGAGGTCAAACTTATGATTCAAGCATATAAACATATCCTCGTTGCCGTTGATGGTTCTAAGCAGGCTGAATTAGCCTTCAAAAAAGGTATAGCTGTTGCCAAACGAAACGGAGCTGAATTAATTCTAGCACACGTTATTGACACACGCGCCATTCAAAATGTCGCAGCCGTTGATACCTTCACTTATGAAAACCTTGAAAAAGAGGCGGATACATTGCTAGATAGCTACACCCAAACTGCCAAAGAAGCTGGAGTAAAAGATGTTCGCAAGGTCGTCGAATTCGGGAATCCTAAACGCCTGTTAGCCGTTGATATCCCTGAACAAGAAAAAGCGGACTTGATTCTTCTGGGAGCAACAGGACTAAATAGCTTTGAACGCTTACTGATCGGTTCGTCTTCAGAGTATATCATGCGCCATGCTAAGGTTGATATCCTAGTTGTCCGTGATGAACAAAAAACACTTTAGTCCATTACTCAAAAAGCAAATAACACTCCTTAGGTTTGATAAGCTATCTTACTTAGGAGTGTTTTTGAATGCCGAATTTTTGCATGGATACTGAGTTGAATTTTGGTTCACAGTTTGACCAGAATTAAAATAAAAATGGGGAAAGCTTTTCTAACTCCTTAATAATGGAAATCTCAGTCTCCCCTAGATTCACGGTTGTTCTGGCGATTGAGAGCTTTTTGCAGTTGCCGATCAATTTCTTGTTTAATAGCAGGTTCAGGTGCAAAGCGTTCTTCCCAATCAGAGGGCTTCAAGACCTTGTGCGTCACAGGATCAAAATGTGCTTTACCATCTGGAAAAGTCTTTCCCATATTAGCACCGTGGACAATATCAAAAATAGCATTCGGATCCACTCCCATAAGGACGAAAGAACCATAAGTCAGATACAGCAGATCTACTAAAGCATCAACTTGCCCAATCAGAGGGCTTTCAGGATGATCCTTAGCTTGCACCTTGTTTGCCGCTTTATCAATCGCTTGATGAAGTTTAGAAATTGCCTGTTCAAATTCCTCCTGATTATGACTGGCAGCATAGACAAATTCGACAATTTCTTCTAGTTTAAAATCAGCGCGGTGACCTGCTTCAGTCAGCTCATAAACACGGGGAGTATTGTTGACTTCTCCATCCATAAGCCGATGAAAATCACGTACCTTATTGAAATTCTCATCAGAAGACAGAAAGTCATTTTCACTATCTAAATGAATAAGACCATAGTGGGATAAGGCCTTGGCAATACCATCTTGATTATTAGAATCCGTGATATAATAAGCGACCTGCTTCACAGCCTCCGTCGCATTTCCCATAGCAATACCGATACCAGAGCCCACTAGCATCTCAATATCATTCTCCGAATCACCAAAGGTCATAACCTCTGATAAATCAAAACCCAGCTGCAGCCCTAAACGTTTAATCCCCTCGATCTTAGACTGTCCTTGAGAAATTAAATCGGCTGAATAAGGACTGGAGCGGGTAATTTTAATATGGGGAAATCGCTCTTGGATTTTTGTCGTTTCCCCTTCTGTTGCAACCATAACAACCTGATAAACAGGTTCCCTCATAATCGTTTTGAGGGCCTCCAAATTCTGCGGTTTGATTCGACGAATAATATTCTTGAAGCTGCGCTCAACTAGCTTAGTCAGCTTCTTAGGAACTAGACGACTAACAACCTGACCGAAACGGCTGGTTCCCATATTGATAATATTGGAGCCCAAAAGTCCCAGAGAGGTCCCCAAAGAAACCTCCCGACGGCGTTCTTGAGCATATTTGATCAGGCGGTAGACGGTAGATTTAGGCAGTTGATTTTGGTAGATAATCTTATCACGAGTGAAAATGTATTGACCATTGTAGGTAACCGCAAAATCCAGACCAAGATTCTCCATAAAAGGACCGACAAAAGCAGGTCCTCGACCCGTAGCCACACCGACTAAAATCCCTTGATTTTTAAGCTCTGAAATTGCCTTTTGTGTCGAACGTGACACATTTTTACGATCGTTCAAGAGTGTACCGTCTATGTCGAAAAAAACCGCCCGAATCGCCAAACCACAGGCTCCTTTCATATGATTTATGTTAGAATAAATTATAACACAATTTTGGAAAGAAAATTCAGACAGATGAAAAAAATCCTTGTTATCCATACAGGCGGTACCATTTCCATGCAGGCTGATGACACTGGCCAAATCAATCCCAGTGACGATAATCCCATGAACCATGTTGGTCTTGATTTAGCTAATCTGGATCTAACCATTATCGATTTTTTAAATATCCCCAGTCCTCACATGACTCCTTACCACATGTTGGCTATCTATCACAAAGTCAGAGAATGCGCTAACCAGTTTGATGGTGTCGTGATTACACACGGAACAGATACTTTAGAAGAAACAGCTTATTTCTTGGATACCATGGCTCTTCCTGCCCTTCCTGTCGTTTTGACTGGAGCTATGCGCTCATCCAACGAATTAGGAAGCGATGGTATTTATAACTACCTATCCGCTATTCGTGTAGCCAGTCATGACAAAGCAGCGGATAAAGGCGTACTGGTTGTCATGAATGATGAGATTCACGCTGCTAAATATGTAACCAAAACGCACACAACCAACCTTGCCACATTTAATACACCTACCCACGGACCGCTTGGTATTATCATGAAGCACGATATTCTCTTTTTCAAAACAGCTGGACCACGTGTACGTTTTGACTTAGACAGTATTACAGGTACCGTTCCTATTATCAAGGCCTATGCCGGTATGGGAGTGGGCGACGGTATTATCAGCTTGCTAGATCCTCAAAAAATTAACGGGGTAGTTATCGAAGCACTGGGGGCAGGCAATCTGCCCCCAGAAGCCGCCCATGAGCTAGAAAGCTTAATGGCCAACGGCATTCCGGTTGTCCTTGTTTCCCGCTGTTTCAACGGAATTGCTGAACCCGTTTACGCTTATGAAGGTGGTGGAGTCAAGCTGGCTGAGTCTGGCGTTATGTTTGTTAAAGAACTCAACGCTCCTAAAGCTCGGCTCAAATTGCTCATCGCCCTCAACGTCGGTCTGTCTGGGCAAGCTTTAAAAGATTATATTGAAGGATAGGAGGAAATTATGAAATTGACCATCTCATCGTACGATAAGTCAAAGGATACTAAATTTGATTACCAACTAGAACTCTCTAAAACCCACTTATTATTTTATGGAGCAATCCTAGCATCGACAGCCTTCATTTGCTGGGCCAAAAAGTCAAAATAAAATCTGGATTACTCGGATTCCAGATTTTTTCTATAGCAAACGGTTTCCAGCCCTTTACCCTTAAATATATTGTTTCCCTACAGACTAATGAAGACGGTGCAGTGCTTTGTCCTCGTACCATCCCATCCAAGTGTAGATTTGACTATCATTCTTAATTCCCAAAGTCTCCATGATAGCCTTATTGGACTTGCCTGCTTTCTTCATCTCGATACAGGCTAATTTAGTTTCTAACGAGTACACTTTTTCTACTATAACAAAAACACTTCTGCTTCTAGTTTACTAGATTTCAACAGAAGTGTTTTGCTATTACTCTTAAGGCAAGCTATTACCCGCACTTCTATAAATTTCATACCATTCGGAGCGTGTGAGCTGAAATTCTTCAGCCTGAGTGATTCGCACTAAACGCTTAGGATTCATAGAACCAACAATCGTTTGGACCTTAGCAGGATGACGCAGGATCCAAGCCACGATAATCGCTTCTGTGGAGACCTGATACTGTCTGGCATAAGCCTCAATCGTTTGCGTCAGCTCTTTATAATCAGCATTCCCCATAAACAATCCTCGACCAAGATCAATCTGAAAAGGGGACCAGGCTTGCAGGGTGACCTTATTAAGACGGCAGTATTCAATGGTGCCATTATCACGGTCGATACTAGCAGAGTTGGCCATATTAACATTGAGTCCCGCATCAATCATAGGAGTATGTGCTGGAGAAAGCTGCATTTGATTGACTGCCAAGGGCTCCTTGAGATAGGCCTGCAGGAGCTCCATCTGATAGCGATTGTGATTGCTAACACCAAAATGTTTAACCTTGCCAGATTCGCGCAGACGATCAAAAGCTTCTGCTACCTCTTCTGGCTCAACCAAAGCATCAGGCCGATGAAGCACCAAAATATCTAAATAATCCGTACCCAAGCGCTTTAGAATCCCATCAACAGAAGCTAAAAGATGCTCTTTCGAAAAATCAAAATAGCCTTTTCGAATCCCGCACTTAGACTGTAAAATAATGTCTTCCCGCTTGATATTTAGATTGGCTAGAGCCTCACGAAAACGCTCTTCTGATTGACCGCCACCGTAGATATCCGCATGGTCAAAAAAATTAATACCGCTCTCAAAAGCCATGGCAATTACATGCTCGGCTTCCGCAGTTTCCAGCCCGGCCATTCGCATACAGCCAAGAGCAATTCGAGAGCCTTCAAGACCAGTTTGTCCGATTATCTGCTTCATTAGTTCCTACCTCACTATAAGATTACTAGTATGTAGTATATACAAATATGTAAGCGATTTCAAATCTCTGCTGTAAAAGAGAGTGGGACTCAATCAGTAAATCGTGATAAAATCACGATTTTGATTTTCCTCGCTCTCTTATTTTAAGGCTCAGTCCTCTGCCACTTTCCTGTTTTTAGGTGGCAGGCTATCCAAACTCCACTGGAGCATTTTGACACTTGCTTTACAGGCTTTATTTCTCAATTAAAAAGGTCTACTAGACCTTTTGAGGTTGGAAATGAGATGAACAGCAAGTTCATCACATTAGATAACCTCCAACGGTTCCCCAAACTGTTGGAGCTATCACTTGGGGGGAGTTAAACAGTCCAGTGGACTATTTAAGGGGGCGCCTAAAAATAGGAAAGCGCCCCAAGATAAGAATATCCAACCAACCTCTGCGCCTAGCAAATAAAATGGACCAAATAAATAAGGCTGAGACCTTTTGTCTCAACCTCTTAATTATTCATCATCTGGACGATACTCTAGGATATCTCCCGGTTGACAGTCTAATTCTCGGCAAATGGCTTCTAGGGTCGAAAAGCGGATAGCCTTGGCTTTCCCCGTCTTAAGGATAGAGAGATTGGCAGGTGTAATGCCGATACGCTCAGCCAAGTCCCCCGATTTCATCTTTTTTCTGGCCAGCTCGACATCTAAATTAACAATAATCAATGGACTGACCTCCTATATCGTAAATTCATTTTCTTTGGCGATAACAACAGCTCTTTCAAGTACAACAGAAATCACCCAGACCAAAAGCGCAGCTAAGATATAACTAAAGTCAAACATTGAAATATCATTATAGTGAGCATTGATACTGAAATTGATAATACCTGAATCCCCTGTATAAAAGGACATCAAAAATAAGTAGAGACTCGTACGACGGGCTAATGTAACATTTTGCTCAGTAAAAATATGATCATTAAGAAGGTTTCTCAAAAATTGCTTAATCCCCCTAAGAACCAATACGATTAAGACAAAGTTAAAGAGGACAGCGATCGCGGCTAGGCTAATGCTTAAGAAAGAGGTATGAAAATTTTCTCTTGCTAATGCCGCACCGACATAGTCTCTAACTGGCGGCACTACTACAGCAATCACACCAGTCAAAATCAGAAAACCAAAGGCAAAGTAGTTAAATCCCAACATCAAGTTTACAAAATAATAAATAGCTTTAATAAATTTAGTTTGTTTAGTCATAATCTTTCTCCTTTAACTACAGACTTCTCAAAACATGCGGGCGTGGACCTTGGTAGCGATCTCCTTGTATAAGCATGACGAGGCTAGCAATCGGCCGCAGAATCACAGCAAAGACGCAGAAACCTAAGCTCTTGCCATAGCTTCTTACATAAGAAAAATTCGTGTAGAGGTCATATATCCCAAAAATGAGGAGGAACCAGAACCACTTATTTTCTTCGCCAAAGCTGATTTTATGCTTGGTAAAGCTATTATAAAAGGGGATGATCGCCTTCCACCAAGATTCTCCTGCTCTCTGAAAGAGAACAGCATTGACAATGACTTCCATCAAGATAAAGGCTAGGCCAATGCCAAGCGCGATGGCATAGCCAGCTAAAGCAATAAGATCTTGATTCGTATAAATGGTTTCCATGTTGATTCTCCTTATGACTAATATTTCTCTTTTTCGGAATATAATTATCGTATTTCGATATTTTTATATTACAACACAGAAAGCTGTTTGTCAATAATTTTTATCGTTTTTTGATATTTTTTTGTTGAGAATAAAAAAAGGAAGTGGGATCAACCTAAAAATTGAAAATTTTGGCTCTCTCCACGTCCTAATTTTAAGATGGAAACCTGAAATGATCTCTCCTCAGACCTCATGTGGCAAAACGAAAATCAGCCAGCAGTGGTTCAGCAGCTAATGAACTGTGCAGGAGTAAGAATTCATTTTAAAATAAGAAGACTGGACGAGTTTCGCCAGCCTCTTCTTGTACCTATTAGCGCCAAGGCACAGACCGGACTTTAGAAAGTGAATTCATCCGGTGTTGGTAGCTAAAATTAATTGCTATCAGTCAAAGTTCCCTGTCTCTTTCAAATGGGGCAATAAGATCTGCCAACGTGGGTCTTCCTGCCAATGAGTATCTTGAACAATCTGACTGGCGACTTTGCGCGCCTCTTCTAGGATATTATAATCCTCAACAATATCGGCAACCTGAAATTCAGGAATTCCAGATTGACGTGTGCCAAAAATTTCCCCGGAACCTCGCATCTTAAGGTCTTCCTCAGCCAGAACAAAACCATCAGTCGTCTCACACATAGCCGACATGCGGCGCTTACCGACATCATTTTTAGGATTAGCAACCAATATACAATAAGATTGCTTGTGTCCACGACCGACACGTCCACGTAACTGATGAAGTTGACTGAGTCCAAAGCGATCAGCATCCATAATAATCATAACTGTAGCATTGGGGACATTAACGCCCACCTCAATAACTGTCGTTGAAACCAAAATCTGAGAATGTCCATCTTTAAAATCTTGCATAATTGCTTCTTTTTCGTCATTCCTCATACGTCCGTGTACAAGAGCAATTTTAAGATCATCATCGAAAAAGTCTATTAATTCTTGGTGCAGTTCCACTGCATTTTTCAAATCCATACTCTCAGATTCTTCAACTAAAGGTGAAATAACGTAAGCCTGAGCTGCCTGATTCAATTCACCCTTAAGCCAATTTAAAACGGTGTCTAGCTGCTCATGTTTGACCCAGCGAGTAATGATAGGTTTACGTCCTTCTGGCATTTGGTCGATAACCGACACATCCATTTCACCAAAAGCCGTAATAGCTAGAGTTCTAGGGATAGGAGTCGCCGTCATCATAAGAACGTCGGGATTATCCCCTTTCTCACGGAAGATTCGGCGTTGATTTACACCAAAACGGTGCTGCTCATCCGTAATAACCAGACCCAATCTGTGGTAGGTGACACTATCTTGAATCAAAGCATGTGTTCCAACAACCATATCAACCGATCCATCGGCAACTGCAGTTAGAGCTGCTTTTTTTACAGCTGGTTTCATTCCTGAGGTCAACAAGGCAATATTTAGACTGGGAAAAAGGGTGACTAGGCTTTCAAAATGCTGCTGAGCCAAAATTTCCGTAGGAACCATGAGTGCTGACTGCAAACCAGCTGTATAAGCAGCATACATGGCTAGACTGGCAATGACTGTCTTTCCTGAACCGACATCCCCCTGCAAGAGCCGATTCATGTGGGCACCCGAGCGCATATCCTGCAAAATCTCCGACAGACTACGCTTTTGCGCTTCTGTCAAGGCAAAAGGCAAGCTGGCAAGCTGCTTTTCCACCTTCTCGCCATCGTAGGCAATAGCTAAACCGTTGCTTTCCGACTTATTTTCCGACTTTAACATCTGCAAATTGAGTTGGAAATAAAATAGCTCCTCAAACTTAATTCGGCGCAAGGCCTGCTTATACTCTGCTAAGTCCTTGGGAAAATGCATGGCACGCACTGCACTTTGACGATCCAAAAGTCGATATTTATCTAACAAAATACTTGGTAAATTTTCTGGCAAGGCTGTCAGAGCACCACTATCAAAAGCTGCCTTAATCGCCTTGATAAGAGCCGTTTGTGAAACACCTTGAGCTAGATGATAAACGGGCTGCATATCATCTTCGACCTGTGCCAAAACTTTCATACCTGTTACAGAGGACTTAAGCGCATCCCATTTGCCAAAAACAGCTACCTCTTGCCCCAAGATAATCTTGTCTGCTAGATAAGGCTGGTTGAAAAAACTAATCGCAATAACAACTTCTCCCTGCTTAATCTTAAAAGAGAGACGGTTGCGCTTAAAACCATAATATTGGACATTAGCAGGTGACACAACTGTCCCTGTAATAACCGCCTTTTCACCGTCTACCAGTTCAAAAACAGACTTGCTTTTAAAGTCTTCATAGCGAAAAGGATAGTAAAGTAATAAATCACCGATAGTATAAAGACCCAATTTTGTAAATTTTTCTGCAGACTTCGGTCCAAACCCCTTAAGTGCTGCAATTGGTTCACTTAATAACATATCCCTATTATAACAAAAAGAACCCTGTAGTGATTATCACAAGCTAGGGCTCTGTTTTATTCTTTTATTCATATTCGCGTGGGATACGGTCACTGAGCAAACAGAGAACTTCATAATTGATAGTTCCCCGCTGTTTAGCGACATCCGTTGCAGTAATAGTAGCACCACCGTTGCTTCCAATCAGAGTTACCTTTGTTCCTAAAGGATAAGCCTGGGGTAATTTGACTGTAATCTGATCCATAGAAACACGGCCGACAATCGGACAGCTTTGACCGTCAATGAGGACATTAAAATCTTGCATATCGCGCGTCCAACCATCCGCATAACCAAGTGGCAGAGTACCGATCCACTCTTCCTGACGAACCGTATAAGTTGCTCCATAGCCAATATCACTTCCCTCTGGTACTTGCTTGACATGGACCAATTCCGATTCCAGACTCAATGCTGGCTTGACAGCATAAGGCAATTCCAAAACCTGCCCGCTGGGGTTGAGGCCGTAGATAATAAGACCTAGGCGAACAGCAGTAAAAATTCCCTCTCCATGCCAGAGACTCGTAGCTGAATTACTGGCATGGATAATTTCTGGGCAATAAGCCAGTCCAGCTAGTATTTCTTTAAAGAAAGTGAGTTGCTCTTGAAATTTACTATCCTTATATTCATCGGCCGTTGCGAAGTGCGTAAAAACACCTTGGACATAGCTTCCAGCTTCTTGCAGACCAGCAATCAGTTGATTAGCAGCTGCTAGACTACGAACACCAATCCGCCCCATGCCAGAATCAACCTTAATATGTACAGTTAAGCCATTTAGATCGATTTTCTTATCTTGAGCTAAGTGCAACCATTCTAAACTTGCTACTGTTAACGTCAAGCGGTAATCTCGTGCCAATGCTACCTCATCTGGCAGAACAACACCCAAAATCAAAATCGGCTTGCGGACACCTGCTTGACGTAACTCGATTCCTTCATCAATATTAGAGACACAAAAACCGTCCACCATAGTCTGAATATGACTGGCAACAGCAACAGCTCCATGACCGTAAGCATTAGCCTTAACAACTGCGTAAGTCATTACCCCTTTGGGAATATGGTGCTGAACCTGCTCAATATTGGATGAAATGGCTGACAAATCAACCTTGGCCAAGGTCGGCCGGTGCAAACTTGAAATCATGCTAATTAAAACCTCACTTATTTATAACAGATATTGCCAAAATCAAAACACTGAGAAAGAAAGACTAACAGGTAAGGCACCCAAAAATCAGATGCCGGACAGAGGCTGGGCAAAAACTTGTCCAGTATTCTTATTTTAGAATAAACTCTTGATGCAGTGGTTGGAAGCAAGAATGTTAGCAACGCCAGCTTGGTCTTACCCCTGTACAGTTGGTTCTTTAGTACCAATGAATCACTGCTGGCTTTCCCTTTGCCGCAAGGCTAAAGCGGAAAAGCCTAAACGAATGTGAGGAACATTCTTCATCTTACTTCCAACCTCCAAAGGTCTCCCAGACTCATGTGATGAAGGCTGTTCATCTCATCTCCAACCTGATCCACCTAGCACAATTGAATCTTACTAACATGAAACGGACTATTTGCTGCGTTTCTCACAAAATTCTAAGAGCCATGTTTATCTTACTGTAGCTCTCACTTGCTAGAAGCATTAAGACTCCAAAATTACACTAGCTTGTACAAAATTGCCACTGTGTGAAATAGAAACATAACTACGGCCTGAAAAAACCGAACTGCTGATAATAGGAGCCCCCTTTTCATTGGTCGCAATCTCAATATCATGGAAACGTAACTTACCAATACCGGTTCCCCACGCTTTTGCAAAAGCTTCTTTAGCAGACCAACGACCAGCCAAATATTCCATTTGCCGCTGTCCGCTCAAGTCGCTGAAACGCTCAAATTCTAAATCTGTCAGTACTTTTTTGGCAAAAACTGGATTTTTTTCGTATGCTTCTTGAACCTTAGAAATTTCCTGCAGATCAATCCCATGGCCGATAATCATTTTCTAATCCCCCTATAGAAAAAGAGCCGAGTTGCCCAGCTCTCCTCCCTTTAGTCATTTAGCATTTCTTCAAATGAATTCTTACCCAGAGTTTGATGGATTTCACGGATAAGTTTCTCCGTCTTATCCCACCCCAGACAAGGGTCCGTTATGGATTTCCCGAAGACCTCTGGCTTGTCCTGACGGCCATCTTCCAAGTAAGATTCAATCATAAAGCCTCGGACATACTGGTTAATCTTATCATTCCAATCACGATTTATCAAGGTTTGGCGCACAATACGGATCTGATCTAAATAATTTTTACCAGAATTATCATGATTAGTATCAATTAGGATGAAAGGATGAGACAGGCCCATCTGCTCATATCGTTCAATTGATTTGACCAAAATATCATAATAGAAGTTTGGTTCATTTTCACCGTGCTCATTGGTCGCCCCTCGCAAAATAGCGTGCGCCAGCGGATTTCCGTCAGTGTCAACTTCAGCATCATGGTAGATAAAATTCTGTTCATTCTGAGCGGCATAGATGGCATTAAACATAATATTAAGATTACCAGATGTTGGATTTTTCATACCAGTCGGCACATCAATACCTGAGGCTACAAAGCGATGCTCCTGGTCTTCAACTGAACGCGCTCCAATCGCATGATAAGAAACCAGATCATCAACTAAGGGTAAATTAGATGGGTAGAGCATCTCATCAGCAGTTGTCAGACCCGTTTCAGTAATGACACGGTAGTGAAGATTGCGGACGGCTGCAATACCATTGATTAAATCCGGCAATTTTGAAGTATCAGGCTGATGAATAAGACCTTTATAGCCATCCCCATTAGTACGAGGCTTAGCTGTATAAACCCGCATGACCATGAAAACACGGTCCTTAACTTCTTCCTGTAGGGCTGATAGACGACGGGCATATTCCAGAACAGCCTCTTCATTATCGGATGAACACGGTCCAATGACTAGAAGCGTGCGATTATCTTCACCTTTGATAATAGCTTCTAATTCTTGATCACGCGCCTGCTTCCTAGCTAAAGCACCACCTTCTAACTTTGAAAGTTGCTTAACTTCTGCTACATTGATTTTTTGGCTTTTTTGATGAATTCCCATATTATTTTCCTAGCGTTTCATAAATTTCTTGAACCAGCTCAGCTGTCTTACTCCAGCCTAAGCAAGGATCTGTAATTGATTTCCCATACACATCTGGTACATCTTGACGACCATCTTCCAAGTAGGACTCAATCATAAAACCTCGAACATACTGATTGATCTTGTCATTCCAATTTCGGTTAATAAGTGTTTGGCGGACAATCCGCACCTGTTCCATGTACTGTTTTCCGGAATTATCATGGTTGGTATCAATGATAATGAAAGGATTTTCTAAACCCAATTTTTCATACTGATTTATAGTATCCAAAAGATCGTCATAGTAATAATTAGGGATATTTTTCCCTGTTTCATTGAGAGCCCCACGCAAAATAGCGTGAGCCAAAGGATTGCCGGATGTATTAACTTCCTGCCCATTGTAAAGAAAGTTCTGCTTGGATTGGGCTGCATACATTCCATTAAACATGACCTTTAAATTGCCAGAGGTTGGGTTCTTCATACCTGTAGGGACATCAATACCTGAGGCTACAAAGCGGTGCTGCTGATCCTCTACTGAGCGAGCTCCGATGGCAATATAAGATACTAAATCATCAACCAAGGACAGATTTTCTGGATACAGCATTTCATCAGCCGTTGTCAAACCTGTTTCCGTAATCACACGGTAGTGGAGATTACGGACTGCCTTAATACCATTGATAAGATTAGGCTGACCCTGTGCATCCGGTTGGTGAACTAAACCCTTATAGCCGTCACCATTAGTACGGGGCTTAGCTGTATAGACCCGCATGACCATGAAGACGCGATCTTTAACTTTTTCCTGCAAATCAGCTAAGCGGTGGGCATAGTCAAGAACAGCCTCTTCATTATCAGACGAACATGGCCCGATAACCAAAAGAAGACGATCATCTTCTCCTTTAATAATTGCTTCGAGCTCTCTGTCTCGCTGCTCCTTGCGCGCTAAAGCCTCTCCTCTTAATTTGGACAGCTGCCGAACGTCTTCGATATCAATCTTATCGCTTACCGGTATAAATGCCATACTGTACCTCCCTCAATACTGATAAAATCTTTCCCCAGGATTTAGAGAAAATAAAAGTGATATAGCTTCTCCATTATATCACTTTCTAGGCTTATTTCAATCTATTATCAGAATATTTCATTAGTTCTAAACCGCTCGCTGACGCCCATGACAATTTTTAAATTTTTTACCTGAACCACATGGACACGGATCATTACGCTTGACATTGGTCAAGTCAAGATCTGCATCGTCAACAAGCTGATGTGGACGCTGTGCTGCAATGTTAGCCGCCCCTGTTGTATGAGCATGAGCAGTAGTCTTTTCGCGCTCTTGCTGATGAATTTGTGCCTTCATCATCAAACGCGTCACATCAAATTCAATAGCACCTATCATGTCATTGAACATGCGGAAGCTTTCTGATTGGTATTCAACAATCGGATTATTTTGAGCATAGCCACGCAATCCTACTGAATTACGAAGCTGATCTAATGCATCGATATGATCTGTCCACTTGCTATCAACAACTCGAAGAATAAGAACCTTTTGGAATTCAACAACAGATTCTTGATCTGGCAGTTTAGCAATTTGCGAATCATAAACATCAAGAGCTCGCTCATAGAGCTCATCTTTCATTTCTTCATAAGTCCACTCATCCAAGTCATCCAAGCTTAGGGAATCCTCAGGCAAAAGATTAGTATGAGCGAAATTCAAAATCGCTTCCAAAGCTTCATCTACATCACCACGGCTGTGACCATCGACTGTTCGGTCAATCGTCCGCTTAATCATAGCCTTGATTTCAGGACCTAAATCACGTTCAGCCGTAATGACATCAGAGCGTTCAGCATAAATAATTTCACGCTGCTCCCGCATGACATCATCATATTGAAGAACTTGTTTACGGATATCGTAATTGTTTCCTTCAACCCGTTTTTGCGCTGATTCCACCTGCCTCGTTAGCATACGCGATTTGATTACGACATCCTCATCTTCTGGCGAGAGTCTCTCCAAGAAGAACTTGACACGCTCAGATCCAAAACGCTTCATCAGATCGTCTTCAAAGGAGAGGTAAAATTGAGACTCACCCTCATCTCCTTGGCGACCAGAACGCCCCCGCAGCTGGTTATCAATCCGGCGACTTTCATGGCGTTCCGTACCGATAACACAAAGGCCTCCTAGCTCTACAACGCCTTTACCGAGCTTGATATCTGTACCACGACCAGCCATGTTAGTTGCAATCGTAACAGCACCACGCTGCCCAGCATTCATAATAATTTGGGCCTCTTTTTCGTGGTTCTTAGCATTCAAAACCTCATGCGGGATCCCAGCCTTCTGTAGTTTTTGAGAAATAAAATCAGAAGTCTCAACAGCTACGGTACCAACCAAAATAGGCTGTCCTTTTTCATGGCGCTCTTTAATATCTTCAATAACTGCCCTAAACTTAGCTTCTGTTGTCGCATAAAGTAAATCAGGGTGGTCAATCCGCTGTACGGGGCGATTAGTCGGAATCGGAATAACGCGCATATTATATATTTCACGGAATTCTTCCTCCTCTGTTTTACCAGTACCCGTCATTCCTGAAAGTTTGCGGTACATCCGGAACATATTTTGGTAAGTGATAGATGCTGATGTCTTAGACTCATCCTGAATTGGCACACCTTCTTTAGCTTCAATCGCTTGGTGAAGACCATCTGAAAAGCGGCGGCCTTCCATTGTCCGGCCAGTAAATTGATCGACAATCAAAACTTCTCCATCGCTAACCACATAGTCCATATTGAGATTCATAATATAGTTGGCTCTCAATGCATTATCGATATAGTGAGTCAGAGCAACATTTTCAATATCGTAGAGATTATCCAAGTTAAAGAAGTCTTCTGCCTTATCAATTCCAGAATCCATCAGACCAATTGTTTTTGACGGAACGTCGATAGCATAATCAACAGATTCTAGTGTTTTAACAAACCTATCAGCCCGCGTGTAGAGTGCACTGGTTTCAGAGCTTACAGGACCTGATACAATCAAGGGGGTCCGTGCTTCATCGATCAAAACAGAGTCAACTTCATCGACTAAGGCATAATTCAGCGGGCGCTGAACCATATCTTCCTTGCGGACAACCATGTTATCGCGGAGATAGTCAAAACCAACCTCTGAGTTGGTAGAATAGGTAATATCGCTGTTATAGGCTTCTCGCTTTTCAGCTGGAGACTTAGAAGATAGATTAATCCCCACTGATAGACCCAACCAGCTATAGAGTTCACCCATTTCAGTTGCATCGCGGGCGGAAAGATACTCATTGACGGTGATAACATGCACACCTTCACCAGATAAAGCATTGAGGTATACAGGCATAGTCGCTGTTAACGTTTTACCTTCACCGGTACGCATCTCTGGGACATCCCCATTATGCAGAACAATGCCTCCCATGATTTGAACACGGTAAGGGTAAAGTCCTAAAACTCGCTTCGCTCCTTCACGTACAACCGCAAAAGCTTCTGGTAGTAAATGATCAAGACTCTCCCCATCTTGATAACGCTTTTTAAATTCTTCTGTTTTGCCTTGAAGTTCTGAATCTGACAATCCTTCCATGTCATCCGCATAAGATTCAACCTTCTTAGCTATTTTTTCTAATTTTCGAAGTTCGCCTTTGTCATTCTCAATGACCTTGCGTAATATATTTGCCATCTCTTTTCCTTTCGATAGTCACTAACACCATATTTTATCATAAAAGCCATACTGATACAAGAATTCAACCAATCTGACTCATCTAAATAATTAGCCCAAAATAGTATTTGTTACGCTAATGACAAAATAGTTTGAGAGTCTGTTATAACTTCTATATTTGTCCCATAAATAGCTCTCTTTATGATATTAATTTGTCGATAATAAAATCATTTAATACCGAGCTATAGCATTAATGGGATTGCCTGCTACATTTCGTGACGTTTACCTAACCGTAGCATAATCATTTCCTCATAACATAGAAACAGGCCATTTAAAATCATTTCAAGCTAAAAAGCAACAGCTAAATTCACTGTTGCTTTTGTCACGTTGGACTATTAATTAGACTAAATTAAGCTATAGTTAATCTTCCATATCATATAGGTTAAATATCTTCATCCCGTCTTTTCCCGAATACCCCAACCATAACTACAAGAACAAGAGCTGTACCTGCAAGAGTGGCAAGGCTTATGCCCTTATCACCTGTATCTGGCAAACGATTTGACTGTACATCCTGTTTTCTCGTCACCGACTGTACAGACTTTTCATTAGCAATGATGCCTTTCTTCACACCTTCATTAGAAAGCGAGGGTTGAAGATCAGGGTCATAGTTACCCGAACCACTAGGTGGATTGACTATAGGCACATTAGGTAGGGTTGGAGGGAGAGGAGGAATTGGAGAAAGCGGTTGGTCAGGAATTATCGGTGGACAGCCACAAATACCATCACGACCGTCTTTTCCATCTCTAACTACTACTCTTGATGTTGAACCATCTGCGTTTGTTACTGTAATAGTGTAGCTACCGTTGTGATTATCGCTAACCGTTACAGTTGGTGATTTACCATCTTTTCCGTCTTTACCATCTCGTACAGTTACGGATGACGTTGTCCCATCACCATTAATGAGTGTAATCGTATACGTACCATTTCCGTTGTCTTTAGCTGTGGCAGTGGCTGACTTACCGTTTTGGCCGTCACGACCATCACGGCCTGCGGCTCCGGTGTCACCTTTTTCGCCCTTGTCACCTTTGGCTCCGGTGTCTCCCTTGTCGCCTTTAGCGCCTTGAGCGCCATCAGAGACAGTTACGCTGCTCTTTTCGTCTTCGGAAACGATGCCGTCGCCGTTGGTATCTGTACCTGTAGTGATGGTCTTGGTGCCATTGTTATTATCTACGACATTAACGTAACCTGCGGCGCCAGCTTTACCATCTTTGCCGTCTACTCCGTCACGACCATCGCGGCCAGCTGCGCCTGTATCACCCTTATCTCCCTTGTCGCCTTTAGCTCCTTGAGCGCCGTCAGAAACGGTCACGCTGCTCTTTTCGTCTTCAGAGACTACACCATCGCCGTTGGTATCAGTTCCTGTGGTGATGGTCTTGGTGCCATTGTTATTATCCTTGACATCGACGAAGCCTGCGGCGCCAGCTTTACCATCTACGCCATCACGGCCTGCGGCTCCTGTGTCACCTTTGGCTCCAGTATCACCTTTATCACCTTTGGCGCCTTGAGCGCCGTCAGAAACGGTCACACTGTTCTTCTCATCGTCAGAAACGATGCCATCGCCGTTGGTATCAGTACCTGTAGTGATGGTCTTAGTGCCATTGTTGTTATCCTTGACATCGACGAAGCCTGCGGCACCAGCTTTACCATCTACACCATCACGGCCATCGCGTCCAGCTGCTCCGGTATCGCCCTTATCGCCTTTAGCTCCTTGAGCGCCATCAGAGACAGTTACGCTAGTCTTTTCGTCGTCAGAGACTACACCATCGCCGTTGGTATCAGTTCCTGTGGTGATGGTCTTAGTGCCATTGTTGTTATCCTTGATATCGACGAAACCTGCGGCACCGGCTTTACCGTCTACGCCGTCACGACCTGCAGCGCCGGTGTCACCTTTATCACCTTTATCGCCTTTAGCTCCTTGGGCACCGTCAGAAACGGTCACGCTGCTCTTTTCGTCTTCGGAAACGATGCCGTCGCCGTTGGTATCAGTTCCTGTGGTGATGGTCTTGGTGCCATTGTTATTATCTACGACATTAACGTAACCAGCGGCTCCAGCTTTACCATCTTTGCCGTCTACGCCATCACGACCTGCAGCACCGGTGTCACCTTTATCGCCCTTATCGCCTTTAGCTCCTTGAGCGCCATCAGAGACAGTTACGCTAGTCTTTTCGTCTTCAGAGACTACACCGTCGCCGTTGGTATCTGTACCTGTGGTGATGGTCTTGGTGCCATTGTTATTATCCTTGACATCGACGAAGCCTGCGGCGCCAGCTTTACCATCTTTGCCGTCTACGCCATCACGGCCAGCAGCTCCGGTATCTCCTTTAGCACCGTCGGAAACCGTCACGCTGTTTTTCTCATCTTCGGAAACTACACCATCACCGTTGGTATCGGTACCAGTCGTAATCGTCTTAGTGCCATCGTGGTTATCCACAACATTGATATAACCAGCAGCGCCGGCTTTACCATCTGCACCATCGCGACCGGCTGCGCCAGTATCTCCTTTATCACCTTTGGCGCCATCGGAAACCGTTACACGGCTCTTCTCATCTTCTGAGACCACACCGTCGCCGTTGATATCAGTTCCTGTGGTGATGGTCTTAGTACCATTGTTGTTATCCTTGACATCAACGAAGCCTGCGGCACCAGCTTTACCATCTACGCCGTCACGGCCGGCTGCACCTTTATCACCTTTATCGCCTTTGGCTCCTTGGGCACCATCAGAAACAGTTACGCTAGTCTTTTCGTCTTCAGAGACTACACCGTCACCGTTGGTGTCAGTTCCTGTAGTGATAGTCTTAGTGCCATTGTTGTTATCCTTGACATCGACGAAGCCTGCGGCACCGGCTTTACCATCTTTACCGTCTACGCCGTCACGGCCATCGCGACCTGCGGCTCCAGTGTCGCCTTTATCACCTTTGACACCTTGTGCACCTGTGTCTCCTTTGTCGCCCTTATCGCCTTTTTCACCTTTAGCGCCATCAGAAACAGTTACGCTAGTCTTTTCGTCTTCAGAGACTACACCGTCACCGTTGGTGTCAGTTCCTGTGGTGATAGTCTTAGTGCCATTGTTGTTATCCTTGACATCAACGAAGCCTGCGGCGCCGGCTTTACCATCTTTACCATCTACACCGTCACGGCCATCGCGACCTGCGGCTCCGGTATCACCCTTGTCACCTTTTTCACCTTTAATAGTATTAACGGTAAACTGCGCCGAAGCTTCTTGTCCAAAGGCATCAGTGTATTTAACCGTGTAGGTGCCGTTTTCACCTGGAGTAATTTCAAGCTTAGGCTTCTGAGTATTAATCGAATAGGTGAAGACATTACCATTTTGCTCAATATTAAGGCCATTTCCTGCGCGGAAAGTAATGGTGTCACCACCATGAACCTGCTGAGCATCAGGAGCAACATTGGTATCATTTACTTGATTTTGTGTACCTGTTCCAGCAGTACCAGATGTAGCAATCCAATGATAATCTCTAGTCAGAAGGTACAATTGAGAACCATTAATAGCATCTGTAGATGTTTCAGAAATTGCACCTGCAGCTACATTTTTAATCTGACGTTCTTTGTCCTTATAACCAACTGAAACCTGATCTCCAGCAGCTTTCGTCTGACCTGCAAATCCTGAGTAAGTTATGTTATTAATAGTAGCGCTATCTTCTGTTGTTGCATCAGAATCTGTTATAGAACCTGCACCAAGAGCAACAGAATTATAGTAAGTAGCTTGCGCTGAAGGACCAATTGCTGAAGCCAGAATAGCTTCCGACTTAGCTTGGGTACCAAGCGCAACACTATTTGACGATTGAGCATTGGCATAGTAACCTATGCTAACGCTTGAAGGAGCATCAGCAGAGGCTGTATAACCAATATTTATTGCACCAACACCGCTTGCCTTACCACCGAGAGCAATGGCTGAATTAGCGCTAGCATTGGCAGTATTACCAATAGCAATCGCATTTTCACCATTGGCCTTTGTATAAGTACCAAGAGCAACTGCACCACCCTTATTATCCAAATCAACATTGGTTTCTGCATAGTAACCAATAGCGGTATCGTGATTGTTGGATGGTGTCGCGTTGTCACCCAGATGAACGGTACCCACAGGATTTTCACCAGCTACAGCCCTAAATACAGGACCGCCCGATTGGGTTGGCTGAGCAGACACTGCTGATGCATTTATCGGGTTAGCTGTAAGCGAAATAGATGGCAGACCAGGGCCATTTTGTTCAGCTACATATAAATGGCTTTCTGTTACATAAGTTACAGCACCTGAACCAACATAGGTACCGTCAGGGTTTGTTGCTTCAACACTAGCCTGCGACAAAATAGTATAACTACCAGCCTGAGCAACCTGCCCTTCAATTTTACCAGTAGATGAATCATACACCAGGCCATCTGGTAAACCATCCTTAGTCACTGTTTTTCCATTGATAGTTGCACTATAACTAAATTTGGTTGAGACCGCATTAACCCCACCATTAACGGCAATACCAGAAATTTTACGACCAGAAAAGACAGCCTGATCACTCTTAGGCAGCGCATTAACATCCAGATCAATCGTTTTGCTGACTGTCGCACCATCAACAGACTGAACAGTAACTTGAATCGTATATTGACCAGATTGGAGGACTGACCCTGTTAAGGTACCATTTTCAGCATCATAGAAGAGGCCGGCAGGCAATCCATCAATAACTTCAGCCGTCCCTTCCTTAGTGTAACTAAAGGATAATTCTGCCTGAGCTACCTTACTATCTGATGCTTCCTCCTCATCTTCATCAACACTTCCCGCAGGAACAAGATTAATCGCCTGACCAGATTGAGTCGCTGTGATAGCAATGGGACGGATACTGCTTGCTTCATTCAGCGATTGATAGTCACGACCAATAGTCACACCAAGGGTTCCTTGGGCTTGACCACCATGCTGTTCAGTAACCATTTGACTGCCCTGATGCTGAACAGACGTTTGTCCATTACTTGCTGCAGCTGTCACTTGATTAGCAGTCTTTTGAACATAGAACGTTACATACTTGGACTTTTGAAGTTCTAAGGCTGCAACCGCTTGCGTATCCGCTTGATTCGGAGCTAAAGCATAACCTGATAAGCCCAGTTGATTTAAGTTGGCTGTTTCAGTCACAATTTTATCAGCTAAATCATGAGCAGGAATCACCAAGGATTTAGCTGGCGTTTGACCAACTGTTGATTCGGAACCATTAGCTCCTTGTTCAACATAACGGACCTTATAAAAAACATAGGCATTCTGCCCTGCAGCATCTACTCTAGCCAGATCATCAACATAGCTGTTTGATTGTGAGCCCTCACTTACTGATGTGTGATCAGCAGTTGAACCCTTATCGGTAGTTGGTTCTGCATTTTGTGACGTTTCTGCCGAGCTGCCATTCTCCCTTGATGGGCTCGTCTGACTTTCACCAGTGCTATTACTAGAACCAGCATCCTGTGCTGGCGTCACTGTCTGCTCCGAACTAGCCGACTGACCGGCCGACCCTTCCGAAGACTGAACAGCTACGACTGTAGACTGAGTTTGGGGCTGCTCTTCAGCAAGAACGCTACCGGCAGCGAACAAACTGACCCCGATCAAGGCCGAAGCTGCGCCAAACTTAAACTTACGAATAGAAAAGTATTCTTTCCTTTGAATAGAATACTTAGATTTCCTAGGCTTAGGTTTCATAGAATGTATCCATCCCTCTCTAAATATTTTATGTTGATTATAAACACTTTCAAACGTCTATTGTCAAAAGCAAACATAACCACTCTAATTATAAAACAAAGAAAAATAATTGCAACTAAAATGTAATATTTTTAATTATTTTCATATGACCGCGCTTATGAATCTCTAGTATGCAGAACCTTGATGCACTTTCAAAAAATAAAAAAACCAAGGAGCTTTCCTCCTTGATTTACTTTATTCAATGAGCTATATGACTGACAATCAGCGACAGGTTTCCTGACATTTCCCACTCTTGAACTGTGTGAGGCAGGATAAAATGCTGTCCTTTTCCCAATGGATAGGATTGATCAGCAATCTTAATCTGACCTTGACCATCAATGACACTGACAAGATAGTAAGGGGCAACAGCCTCAAAAGTAGTCTGGCCACCAACATCCCACTTATAGACCGTAAAGAATTCATTGGCTACCAACAAAGTGGATGTTAAGTCACCCGTTCTTAAAGTGGCAGGGTGAGAATTTTGCGGTTGACCAATCGTCATGACATCAATGGACTGCTGGATATGCAGAGGGCGCAAGTTTCCTGATGCATCAGGACGGTCAAAGTCGTAGACCCGGTAGGTTGTATCGCTGGACTGCTGAGTTTCCAACACCATAATTCCTTTACCAATGGCATGCATCGTGCCACTTGGAACATAAAAGAAATCACCAGCCTTGACAGGCACTCTCGTTAAGAGTTGTTCCCATTCTCCAGCCTCAATCTGCTCTGCTAATTCCTGGCGACTCTGGGCGGTGTGCCCATAGATAATTTCTGCCCCCTCATCAGCAGCCAAAATATACCAGCACTCAGTTTTACCTAATTCACCCTCGCGCTCCTTGGCATAGGCATCGTCAGGGTGCACTTGGACGCTGAGCCAGTCGTTGGCATCTAAAATCTTCGTTAAAAGCGGAAAAACTGGGCTGGATGGATTGCCAAAAAGCTCTGGCTGCTCCCGATAGAGACGGTCTAATCCCATACCAGTGTAAGGACCATTTTCTACTACCGAGACACCATGAGGATGAGCTGAAATCGCCCAGTATTCCCCAGTTGTCTCCGTAGGAATATCATAACCAAACTCATCTCGCAAGCGTGTCCCACCCCAGATTTTATCGTGCATGGTTGATTGTAAAAATAATGGTTCTGCCATCATACCACTTCCTGTCTAATCATTCTGCCTCCATTATAGCATGTCACATATCAAAATAGCCATTTTCAGCTAGTGTCTTCATCCAATAACCAGATTTTTTTAACCTTTTAACCTGCGTATGGATATTGTTCGAAATTAATCCATAACGATTGCGGTAAGCATTTGCCCAGCTCCAACAGTCAATCGGTGTCCACAAATGATAGCCTAGGCAGTTGCTTCCCTCAACAATTCCCTTGTGCAACCAAAATAAATGCTCCTGAATAAATTGAATACGATAATCATCCTCGATCATACCATCCCTATTAAGAAAACGCTCTTCATGCGACACCCCCATACCGTTTTCACTGATGTACCATGAGATATTGCCATAGTTATTTTGAATGTCCTTGGCGATATCATAAACAGCCTTGGGATAAATCTCCCATCCTTTATCAACGTTCATTCGTGCCATAGGCATATCATAAGCCTGCCAATACTTATCCGGACGAAAATCAACGGCTAAACTATTAGGCGAATAGCGCGGACGCTGAACGCGATTGGGATGATAAAAGTTAATGCCTAAGAAATCAATCGTATTGGCAGCAATAAGCTCTAATTCTTCTTGACTACTTTCCCAAAGAACCCCTTCTTGATCTAATAAAGTGACCAAATCTTTCGGAAAAGCCCCTTTACTGCTGGCATCCATAAAAAGTCGGTTGTACCATAAGTCAGCAATATTCCCAGCCTCTGCATCTTCCCTTTCCTGACTAGCTGGATAGACTGGGGTTAAATTTAAAATAATACCAATTTGACCATCTAATCCTAATTGGCGATATTTCTCGATAGCCATACTGCTAGCTAATTGCAAATTGTAAGCCACTTGAACTGCTGCTTTGCCATCATCAAGCTTAGGATAATGAAATTGATGCAGATAAGCTCCTTCGACCACTACCAGAGGCTCATTATGAGTAAACCAGTGTTTTACGCGATCACCAAAAAGTTCAAAACATTTTTCTGCAAATCCAGCGAATAGCTCAACAACATGCTTATTCGCCCAGCCACCATACCGATGCAGTAACTCAACTGGTAGGTCAAAATGGTGAAGGCAGATAAAAGGGGTAATACCATTCGCTAAAAATTCATCAATAATTGCATTATAAAAAGCTGCTGCCGCTTCATTAACTGTATTTTTTTCTAAATCATCGATCAAACGTGACCATTGAATAGATGTTCTAATGCTATTAAGACCGCTGGCTTTCATCAGTTTAATATCTTCTTTAAAATCATGATAAAAATTGGAGGCCACATCAGGGCCAACATGATTATGGAAATCTTCCGGTGCCTTATCATACCAGTAATCCATCACATTCTGATGCGTTTTTTTAAAACGACCTTCTAGCTGTGGGCCACTTGTAGCTCCTCCCCACCAAAACGTTTTTGGAAATTCTAATCTCGTCATTTTCTTCCCTCCTAATGAAAGAAGCTGGAATAATATTCCAAGCTTCTTTGGCTTAAACATCTCGCGAACCAGCCTTTATCAGTCCAATTGACGGTCAACTATTTTCAGAAACGGAAGCCAGATAATCGCAATAACAATAACTTGAACCAATTGTAGCAAGGAGCCCATAATGGAATTGGTCGCCAAAAATCCTGAAACGAAAATTGGCATTGTCCAAGGAACCTGAGCGCCAGTTGTTAGAGGCACTAGTCCACTTGCAAAACCAAGATAAGCTACGATCACTGAAGCAATCGGTGCAAGCAGCCAAGGAATAAAGATACTAGCATTCATGACCATAGGCAAACCGAAAATTACCGGCTCGTTCACATTGAAGATACCAGGTGCCAAGGCAAAGCGACCCACTTCGCGATATTGCCTCTGCTTCATTAAGAAGGCCATCATAACGACCACAATTAAAGTTGAACCGGAACCTCCCAGACCAACGGTAAAAGTGTCCATGAACGTTTTAGTAACAATATGCCCATGCTGCGCCAAGGCATCTGCTCCCTCTTGAGTCAGCCTTGCATTATCCAGCATATTGGTTTGCCAGAAGGGCTCAAATACTGAATTGACAATAACTTGGCCATGTAGACCAAAAAACCATAAAAATTGTACAAAGAATACAGCGACAACTGTTGCAAACAGACTCGTTCCCAAACCAGTCAGCGGTTGTTGAATAAGACTATAAATAACATCGTGTAAATTAGTATTGAAAACCGATGTCATCAAAGCATTGACCAACAAGAAAACCATCAAGGTTCCAATTGCAGGAATTAAAGCAGAGAATGATTTAGAAACCGCTGGCGGAACACTTTCTGGCATTTTAATCGTAAAACCACGCTTGGTTAGATAGACAAATAATTTAGCAGCAACAAAGGATGTTATGATACCTAAAAACATCCCTTTAGCTCCCAATCTATCAAGGCTAAGCGCACCAGTTGCTTTAGCTACAACCTTACCATTATCCCCTAAAACATCAAAGAAAAACGGTGTTAAAATCAAAAATGAAGCCAGAGCAACAACAGCTGCATAAAGTCCTTCTTCCAGCTCCTCAGCCTTGGCTAAATAATAACCAATACCCAAGCTGACAAAAATGGTCATAATAGACATTGTAGCGCTCTGTCCGTTGCCAAATAAATCTGCAAATTGTACCTTTAAATTATCCGGCCAAAATGGCAGATTATTAAAAACAACAATCAAAGAGCCAAACATCGTCAGAGGAAACGATAACATAAAAGCATCGCGCAGCACCAGCAAATATTTATTATTGCCCAAAATCGTTGCTATCGGCAATACCTTTTCACTAAGCATGTCCATAAATCTGTTCATGGCGATCTCCTTTTGAAATGTGATTTATTACATGCTCATTATATCATTTATAAAATATGTTTCAATTTATTTTATAAAAATAAAATTTATTTCATATTTTTATTAATATAGGCCGCTAGAATTTCTGAAAAAATTAAAAATATGGAACGATTATCGAGTTGATAAATTTCCTGTGAATCGCCAAGGAATAGTGACAGATTAGAAGGTAAGAGTATGAACTCTGATGCCAGTTCTCGCAATTCCCTTTTATCATCCATTGTTATGATGACTGTCGTACAACCGACCTTCTGAGCTGCATTGAAAATCTCTTGATAGTCTTTATTGCCTGATACAGTATAAAAAATCAAGACATCTTCTTTTTTCAGATTACGAGATAAGTAGTACATTTTTGTCTTGCTAGTGACACTTTCTGCATATTTATCCTGATAGAGTAAAAAGTAAACCATCTGCTCAGCACTTAAACCAGAACTTCCGATTCCCAAAATTTTAATATTAGACGATGAAATTAGCAGTTGCGATACACGCTCTAATTGCTCTTCATCCAGTTGACTCTCAACAAGATTTAAGTTATGGCGGTAATTATCAACAACATTAGTGATTAAACTTTTGTCTGAATGAGCCTCACTGGCTTCTCCTTCCTGAAAATACTCCTCCAATGATATTTTAAAATCTGGCAGACCCTTATAACCAATCTTCTTAGCCAGTCTAACTAAAGCAGCAGGAGAGGTTTCAATCAGAGCTGCTGCCTCTTGAACACTATTATCAATTAAATAATTCGGAGACTTAAGTAATATATTGATAATTCTTTTATCAGTTTTTGTCAGATTCGTAAATTGAAGCGAAATCCGCTCTTTAAAATTCATACTTTCCTCCTAAGTGAAAAGCTCCCAAAGACAAGCTTCAGGAGCTGGTTGATTACTCTCATTAATTTAGCGTTCTGCCACTCTTTTCGCTAGAGCAAAGTTACCAAGGGTTGCTGAGCCATTGCCAGCAACAGCTGGCGTCACAATATAGTCAGACACATCAGGAACCGGCAGATAGTCATTTAACAAGCCAGCAAATTTTTCACGCACGCGTCTAAGCATGTGCTCCTGTGCCATCACGCCGCCGCCAAATACAATGACATCTGGGCGATAAAGCAGGGTTGCCTGCACGGCAGCTTGGGCAATGTAGTAAGCCTGAATATCCCAAACATCCGCATTCCGTTCAATCAACTCACCGCGAGTACCGGTACGAGCTTCCAGTGAAGGGCCTGCCGCCAGACCTTCCAAGCAGCCATTGTGGAAAGGACAGGTTCCGTGAAATTCATTGGCAACATCACTTGGATGCAAGGCAACATAGACGTGACCAGCCTCAGTGTGACCAGCACCTCCGATAAACTCTCCTCCTTGGATTGCGCCAGCACCAATACCTGTCCCAATAGTATAATAGACCAGATTATCCACACCTGGACGCACCAGAGCCTCACCATAAGCTGACGAATTTACATCTGTTGTGAAATAAAATGGAATTTTGAACTCCTTAGAAATCAGACCAACTAAATCAACATTAGACCAATTGGGTTTAGGCGTCTTGGTGATATAACCATAGGTCTTAGAATTCTCATCAATATCTACTGGACCAAATGATCCAATTGCGATGCCTTGTAAATCGTCCTCAAATTTTTTAAAAAATTCAACCGTTTTATCAATGGTTTCATAAGGCTTCGTTGTAGGGAACTGAACCTTTTCGACGATTTGAAAATTCTTATCACCAACTGCACAGACAAACTTTGTTCCGCCCGCTTCCACACTTCCGTATAATTTCATATACCCTTCCTCCAAACAATACTAAGCCATTCAGCGATGAAAACAAGAAGTGCGGTGAGCGTGTAATAACATTTAGAAATACTTACACTCCAGAATAGTTACATCTGTAAGAACTAAAATTCTAACAACCGCACTGCTTTTTCCCGACGCTTTTAGCCTATGTTTCATTAATAAATGACTTAACTTCTTTTCTTTCCCATTATAAAAAAATTGGGACTATAAATCAATGATAATTGAGTTGCTGCCAACAAGAAAGAGGCTGAGACATCAGCCCAACCTCCTCATCTATTATCAATAGACTATCTTGATAACCATCTTATTCAACAGCAATCAAGTCAGCACCAGCTTTGACATCACCATTAGCCACAGGGGTAACTTCAGCATAGTCAGCTGAATTCGTGACGATAACCATTGTAGTATTATCAAGGCCAGCTTCAGCGATAGCTTCTGAATCGAATGTTCCCAAAACATCACCTTTCTTAACCTTTTGATTAGCCTTGACTTTTTGCTCGAAACCTTTACCATCCATAGAGACTGTATCAATACCAATATGAATTAAGACTTCAGCGCCATTATCTGATTTTAGACCATAAGCGTGGCCAGTTTCAAAGGCAATCTGTACTAAGCCATCAACTGGTGAAACAACTGTATTTCCACTAGGTTTTACAGCAATTCCTTTCCCCATAGCACCCGACGAGAATACTGGATCATTGACACCAGAGAGATCAACGGTTTTACCATCAAGCGGAGCATAAATGGTTTCTTCAGTTACCTCTGCCGCTGGTTTGTCTGCAGCAGCAACCTCGTTGTGTTCTTCTACATCAGCTTCAGCTGCTGCAACGGCTGCTTCGGCTGCAAAAACATTAGCCGCTTTTGTTTTACCATAGTAATAAGTAATCGCAAATGCAATGACAAATGAGATAACTTCACAAATTAGATAGAATGGAATTGATTTAGGATAGATAGAGATAAGACCGAGCACACCAGCCGAACCAAGTGATACTGCAATGACTCTAAGAAGCCCCGCAACAGCTGCAGAGACTGCTGAGCCCACCAAAGCACAGAAGAATGGGAAGCGGTATTTCAGATTAACCCCAAAGACTGCAGGTTCTGTAATACCAAGAAGGGCTGAAATACCAGCGGAACTTGAGAGACCTTTTGTTTTAGAGTTTTTCGTCAAAGTAAAGACTGCAAAGGCTGCCGCTGCTTGAGCCATATTGGCCATTGAGGCAACAACAAAGATGAAATCACCTGAACCTTGACCATCTTTCCAAGAGTTCAAAAGAATGGTTTCAAAAGCAGGGAAGGATTGGTGCAGACCGGTAACTACGATTGGGGTATAGAAGGCACCGAAAATACCCATACCAAGGAAACCAAGCGTATCATACAGCCAAACCAAACCGTTGGCTACCCAATCAGATACTTGACCAAAGACCGGTCCAATAACAGCAAATGTCAAGAAACCAGTAATAATCATCGTCAGAAGCGGCGTGAAGGTAAAGTCAACTGCTGAATGCAAATGCTTATGGAACCATTTTTCAACGACACACATCAACCATACAGCAATAATGGCAGGAATAACTTGCGATGTGTACTGTTGCGCATGAAGCGTCCAACCAAAGAAGTTCCAGTCAAGAGAGAAATCTGCTGCTTTAGCTACGAATTCATTGAGCTCTTGCGAACTCATCATCAAGCCCAGAGCCGCACCTAAGAACTGGTTACCACCAAAGCGTTTGGCAGTAGAAATACCAATAAGAACTGGCATGTAGATGAAGGGCGCATCAGCCAAAACTGTCAAAAGCTGAGAAACACCAGAGATTTGCGGAAACTGTTCAACAAGTGACTGGGGTCCGAACAAATCCGGAGACTTGAAAATATTGTTAACCGCCATCAACAAACCACCAGCGACGAGAGCTGGGATAATTGGGACGAAAATTTCAGAAAGCATCTTGACAAATGCCATCACTGGGTTGGTCTTGGACCCTTGAGCAGCAATTTGCTTAACTTCTTCTGTTGAAACTTCTTTCAGACCCGTTTGCTTAATCAGTTCAGCATAAACATGATTAACATCACCAGCACCAATAATCACTTGGTATTGGCCATCCATTTTGAAAGTTCCCTTAACATCGGGATTGTTATCAAGAGCTTCCTGATCAACCTTGCTATCGTCTTTCAAAACCAGACGAAGGCGAGTTGCACAGTGAGCTCCAGCGACAAGATTATCTTTACCGACCGCCTTAATGACGTCAGCAGCTACTTTAGAATAATCCATAGCGTAACTCCTTTTAATTTTTTAGCATCTCATTTTTGAAAACGCTTTTTTACATTTCCTAATTTATCACACTCAACAAAATATGTCAACCGCTTTACATACTTTTTATTTTTATTGCAGAGTTACACCTTGATTTTTTTTTTGAAAACCTTTACTATGTTAAAGAAGTGACATCTTTTGACAGATGATCGACCTATATCGGAGGAAACAATTATGAATCTACCAACAGAGGTACGCTACCGCCCCTATGCTGACTGGACCCAGGAAGAACGTGCAGCAATCAGGGCTAAGGTAGCCGAATCCCCTTGGCATACCCACTACCATATTGAGCCAAAAACCGGGCTGCTAAATGACCCTAATGGTTTCTCCTATTTTAATGGAAAGTTTCACCTTTTTTACCAAAATTGGCCCTTTGGAGCTGCGCACGGTTTAAAACAGTGGGTACACACCCAATCAAGCGATTTAGTTCATTTTGAAGAGACAGGTGTCACTCTTGAACCTGATAACAAAAATGATAGCCACGGGGCTTACTCTGGTTCCGCCTACCCAATTGGTGATAAACTCTTTCTCTTTTACACCGGCAATGTCCGCGATGAAAATTGGGTTCGCGACCCTCTGCAGATTGGGGCCTGGATGGATAAAAATGGTAA
The DNA here is from genome assembly GCF_058314515.1 of Streptococcus sp. ELY_137. Taxonomy (NCBI): domain Bacteria; kingdom Bacillati; phylum Bacillota; class Bacilli; order Lactobacillales; family Streptococcaceae; genus Streptococcus; species Streptococcus sp. ELY_137. The sequence continues at coordinate 44,171 of NZ_JBZFUL010000001.1, read as the reverse complement.
GATCGAGAAATTTACAGACGTCCTTATTCCACAGCCAAACGATGTCACCGAACACTTCCGCGATCCCCAAATTTTTAAATACCAAGACCAGTTTTATGCGATTGTTGGTGCTCAAAGCTTAAATAAACAAGGCTTCATCAAACTCTACAAAGCTCTTGATAATGATGTTTACAACTGGCAGGAAGTCGGCAATTTGGACTTTGGCGGGACAGGCTCTGAATATATGATTGAATGTCCTAACCTAGTATTTGTTGATAACAGGCCAGTTCTGCTTTACAGTCCACAGGGGCTGAGCAAAACTGAATTGAGCTATGATAACATCTACCCTAACACCTATAAGATATGTCAAACGTTTGACACAAACCAACCTGCCCTGATAGGTGCTTCTAAAATTAGCAACCTTGATTATGGTTTTGAAGCTTATGCTACCCAAGGTTTTAACACTCCAGATGGCCGTGCCTTGATCGTTAGCTGGATCGGTCTCCCTGATATCGACTACCCAACCGACCAATACAATTATCAAGGAGCTATGAGCCTCGTTAAAGAATTAACTATCAAGAATGGCAAACTCTACCAGTATCCCGTACCTGCCATCACTTCCCTGCGCTCATCACAAGGCAGGCTGACAAATATGCTTGAGACCTCAAACACCTACGAATTAGAAGTCAACTTTAAAGCAAAGGAAAAAACAGAGCTTCTACTCTTTGCAGATGAAAAAGGGCAAGGGCTAAAACTGACGGTCGATAATACCACCGGTACTGTCACACTAGACCGCTCTAAAGCTGGAATCCAGTATGCAACCGACTTTGGTACCAGTCGTGAATGCCGTATTGAACAGGCTCAGACTGCCAATATCTTTGTTGATAACTCAATCGTAGAAATCTTTATCAACAAAGGAGAAAAAGTCTTTACCAGCCGTGTCTTCCCCGAAAAAGGACAATCCGGTATCAAAATCCTATCTGGTCAACCGGCTGGATCATACTTTGAATTGAAAGCGTAAATAAGCCTATGGTTGCAAAACTAACAGATGTTGCAGAGTTAGCTGGAGTTAGTCCAACAACTGTATCACGTGTCATCAATAACAAAGGCTATCTATCTGAAAAGACCAAGGAAAAAGTCCATACTGCTATGCGCCAGTTAGGCTATAAGCCCAATAATTTAGCCCGCGGACTGCAAGGCAAATCCTCAAAGCTGATCGGGTTGATTTTCCCAAAAATCAGCAATGTTTTTTACGCTGAAATTATTGAACACTTGGAACACATTCTCTTTTATCACGGCTACAAGGTCATTATCTGCAACAGCCAAAATGAATCCCAAAAGGAGCGAGAATATTTAGAGATGCTGGCGGCCAATCAGGTGGATGGCATCATTTCATCCAGTCATAATCTGGATATCAAAGATTACGAACAAGTGGAAGCTCCTATCGTTGCTTTTGACCGTAACCTTGCTCCGCATATCCCTGTCGTTTCATCAGATAATTTTGAAGGAGGCAAGATGGCTGCTTTCGCCTTACAAAAGGTTGGCTGCAATAACATTATCATGTTTACTGGCAATGACAATTCCAATTCAACAACAGGATTGCGCCGTCAAGGTTTTAACGCTGTTCTACCACAAGCCAAAGTTTTTAATATTCCCAGCGATTATTCAGCTATCCGCAAAGAAATGGAAATTAAAACGATCCTCAACAACGAAAAACCTCATGGTATTTTCGCCTCCGATGATATGACTGCCATTCTGACAATGAAAATAGCTGAGGATCTGGGACTGAATATCCCACAAGATCTTAAGATTGTTGGTTACGATGGAACTCAATTTGTTGAAAATTACTTTCCGCAGTTAGCTACCATCAAGCAGCCGATTAAAGAAATCGCAGAGCTCTTAGTAGATGTTCTTCTGTCTAAGATTGAAGGGCATCCTGTTCAAGAAAGCTACATTCTTCCAATCAGCTTGCTGACAGGAAAATCCCTATAAATACAAAAGAGTAATGAGTTCCAAGTGCTCATTACTCTCTTTTATATACTACTATATTGAATCAGCGCAGGTTAAAATTCTAGATGTTTATTTCGACCTCTCTTACCTTGCACCATAGGAGGCCAAACGGGCTAAAATTCTCATAATAAAAACTCGGGGAAACTAACTAATAAATTTTGTTTCCCCGAGTTTTATTTATTTGTTAACGTCGTTACGAAGCTTCTTCTTCCACAAACTTTGTCAAGATACCATTGACAAACTTGGCTGATGTTTGGTCTGAATATAACTTAGCCAACTCGATAATCTCATTTAAAGCTACACGTTCAGGTGTTTCATCATAATATTTGATTTCAAACAAACCCAAGCGCAGAAGGCTGCGGTCTGTCAAGGTTAGACGCTCCAGAGACCAGCCTTTTTTTAGATTTTCAACGATAAGATCGTCTATCTCTGGACGCTCATCAACAGTACCCTTAACAAGGTTCAGAAGAAAGGCAGGAACCTCTGTTTCCTGTCTGTTCTCTAAATCCTTATCATAGCTATAAGCAAACTCAGCTGCTTGGAGAAAGTCACTTTGACCGAATTCTAAACTAAAAATAGCCTGGAAAGCACGCTCACGTAAGTTACGTCTTGAATCAGTCATCTAAGAAATCCTCATCAAACAAAGCAGCCATATCCGGTTTAGGTGTCTTTTCGGGGACAATACCGACTACATGGACATTGACGTCTGAAATCTCTACTTCAGCCATATCATAAACAGCTGATTTAACAGCACGCTGAACTTCAATTGAGACAGCCGGTACATTCACTCCATATTGGAGTTGTAAATAAATATCAGCGGTTACCTTATCGCCTTCCTTGGTCGTTAGGTAGACCCCCCGACTGAGTGTGGTCTTACTGATGCTATCTGTCACGGCCTTGTTATTAAGAGAATAGACCCCCTCAACCTTTGTCGCTGCAATCCCCGTGATGACTTCAAGCACACGCGGAGCAATGACAATGTCTCCGATTGTTTCTGCCATAGGTCTGTCCTTTCTAGTTTTTTCTATAAATCTGATACGCTTGCCTCATCATTAAGCACGGGAAACATAAGTTCCCTCTTGCGTATTAATCACTAACTTTTGACCCACTTCAATGAAATCCGGTACATTGACTACAAGACCAGTTTCTAAAGTAGCCGGCTTACCTGAACCAGTAACCGTTGCCCCTTTAATCGATGGCTGAGTATCTGTCACTGTCAGCTCAACTGTTGTAGGTACTTGCACTCCGATAACTTCTGTTCCATAAAATTGAATTTTAACCTCACCATTTTCCAAAACATAGAGCAATTCATTTTCAACATTAGCAACAGGAATTTCATACTGGTCATAAGTTTCATTATTCATGAAATAGGCAGTGTCGTCCATCTTATAAAGATACTGTGCAGGTACCGTTTCAATAATAGCCTGTTCGAATTTTTCTTCTGGACGGTAAGTCGTATCAAAAGTTGAACCAGTACGTACATCACGCAGCTTCATGCGCATAACTGTATTACCCTTACCAGGTTTGTGGTGGCTGGCTTCAAGCACCTTGATCAGCTTTCCATCAGCCGTTTCAAACGTCATACCAGCTCTGAGCTTACTTGCTTCAATCATGTTTTAACTACCCCTTTATTAAATTTAATTATCACTTCATTCTATCATAATTACAAGGGATACTCAAATTTTTTAAGAATACTCTAATAGCCTTACACAGGGCATAAAAGCACTGTTTTGATAGGAAATAGAGGGTTAATCTTACTTCTAGGCAGGCGCTCACTGATTCATCCCTAGGGACACCTCTGGAACATCATGCTGAACATATTCAACCTGCTTTTGCTTCATCAATTCGACTGCCAAAGCACTTGGGCGGTAATTAGCCTTGTAGGTAATTTTTTTAACACCTGCCTGTAACAGGGCCTTAGTGCAGTTAATGCAGGGAAAATGCGTCACATAAATTTCCGTATCCTTAGTCGAAATCCCTTCTTTAGCACATTGAATGAGGGCGTTCATCTCTGCATGAACAGTTCGAATACAGTGACCATCCTCCATGTAGTGTCCAACTTCGTCACAGTTATCTGTCTCAGATACACCGCCGTTATAGCCGGTGGCAATAATTCGTTTATCTTTGACCAAAACAGCACCAACATAAGCACGATCGCAGGTCGATCGCTTAGAAATCAGTTCCGCATTAGCCATAAAATAGTCCTGCCACGATAATCTTTCCGACATCCTTCGTCCTCCTCATTACACATCTCTTAGCGCTACGCTTTCAAAGCCCAATAAAGCTCAGCAATAATATTTAGTATACCATCTCCGCGCCTCCCGCGTCTACAATGGAGTGCAGAGTCGTCATTTGACAAAACTTTACAGAGTCTATAAAATGAGAGCAGAAATATTAGTCAAGGAGAACCAAAATGACCCAACCAGAATTCCCTCAATCTCAAATACCACAAGAACCAAACGGGCAAAGTCAGCCATCAGAGCAGATCCCAAATCAACAACCCCAAGCACAAGAAACCTACCCTCAGGGACAGCAGGGAACTGCTTATCAAGAGCAAGCCCCATATCCCCAGTGGCAGCAACAAGGGCAATATTACCAAGAACAAAATCCAAATACCCAGCAACAACCAAATGGAACCTACCTACAACAGCAGCAGGAATACTTCTATCAACAGCCTCAACAACCCACACAGCCACCTTATCCTCAGTCCTTCCAAATGCCACAGCCGGCTAAGTCTCAGGCTCCCCTAGTTCTAGGAATCTTATCTATCATTTTAGATTTAAGTTTATACTTTGTCTTTATCGGCTTCATTTTGGGCATTATCGGCCTAATCCTTTCTCTCGTTCAAAATAATAAACCCCATAAATATAAGACAGAAATTATCCTTAACAGCATTGGATTAGCTCTTCCTATTATCTTCCTCTTCCTTATTCTCATTTTGGTTTTAATCGGCATGTCAATAAGTTATTAGAGGAAAACTGAGACAGAGATCGACAGGCGGAGATCCATTTTCTCCAATCCTTTTACTCTTGCTAAGCGGTGAAGAATTCCATTTTTTATACCGACTAAAAACATAAATAAAAGCGTCAGCGTTGGCTATGCTCTGCAAGCACTACAACACTGACGTTTTTTACTTCATTTCAATTTTTCTTTTAAGTATCGACCAGTAAAAGATTGCTCATTTTGAGCAACTTCTTCTGGTGTTCCGGTTGCAACGATAGTACCGCCGCCGATACCACCTTCTGGACCAAGATCGATAAGATAATCAGCAGTTTTGATGACATCTAGATTGTGTTCAATAACGAGAACCGTATTTCCTTCATCAACAAACCGTTCCAGCACCTTAAGCAAGCGGGCAATGTCATCAGTATGGAGTCCTGTTGTCGGCTCATCCAAGATGTAGAAAGATTTCCCAGTCGAACGCTTATGGAGTTCACTGGCCAGCTTCATACGCTGAGCCTCACCACCTGATAGAGTCGTAGCCGGCTGACCTAGCGTAACATAGCCCAACCCCACATCCTTAATCGTTTGGAGTTTGCGGGCAATCTTTGGAATAGGCGCAAAGAAATCCACTGCATCATTAACGGTCATATCAAGGATTTCAGCAATATTTTTCTCCTTATAGTGGACCTCAAGCGTTTCGCTGTTGTAGCGGGTACCATGACAAACTTCACAAGGAACATAGACATCTGGCAAAAAGTGCATTTCAATCTTAATAATGCCATCGCCAGAGCAGGCCTCACAACGACCACCCTTGACATTGAAACTAAAGCGTCCTTTCTTGTAACCACGAATCTTAGCTTCATTGGTTTTGGCAAAGAGATCACGGATATCATCGAAAACACCTGTGTAAGTAGCCGGATTGGAACGGGGAGTTCGTCCGATCGGACTTTGATCAATATCAATCAAGCGCTCAATATGGTTAATACCTTCAATAGCCTTGTGTTTACCTGGTTTTTCCGAGTTGCGATTGAGCTTTTGCGCCATGGCTTTTTTCAAAATACTATTAACCAGAGTAGACTTCCCAGACCCCGAGACACCTGTCACTGCAATAAATTTTCCAAGTGGGAACTTGACATCGATATTTTGGAGATTGTTTTCGCTAGCTCCCTTAATTTCAACAAAACGGCCATTGCCTGAACGGCGCTCAGATGGGACAGGAATGGCCTTCTTACCAGATAGGTACTGTCCAGTGATAGATTTCTTATTTTTAGAAACCTGATCTGGAGTACCTGAAGCTACAATTTGACCACCAAAATGACCTGCTCCCGGACCGACATCCACCAGCCAATCGGCCTGTCGCATAGTATCTTCGTCATGCTCAACCACAATCAAGGTATTGCCTAGATCACGCATTTTTTTCAGGCTGGCAATCAGACGATCGTTATCCCGCTGGTGAAGACCAATAGATGGCTCGTCCAAGACATAGAGGACACCACTGAGGTTAGAACCAATCTGAGTAGCCAAACGAATCCGCTGACTTTCACCGCCGGACAAGGTCCCAGCGGCACGGGAAAGAGTTAGATAGTTAAGGCCAACATTATTTAGAAAAGTCAAACGATCTCTAATCTCTTTCAAAATAGGTGCTGCGATGGTTTCTTGATTGTCTGATAAAACTAAGTGTCCTAGATGAGCCAATTGGTCCTGAATAGACAGATCAGAAATCTGACCGATATGAAGGCCGGTCTCACCACCCACCTTGACCGATAGCGCAGCATCATTGAGACGATAGCCGTGACAAGTCGCGCAAGTCAGCTCATTCATGTAACCTCGCATAACATTGCGGGTGAAATCACTATTGGTCTCATGATAACGGCGGTTGACGTTATTGACAACCCCTTCAAAGGGGATATCAATATCGCGTACACCACCAAAGTCATTGACATAATGGAAATGAAATTCGCGATCGTCTGATCCATAGAGCACTAAATCTTGCTGTTCTTTTGGCAAGGACTCAAACGGTGTATCCATATCAACCCCAAATGCTTCCATGGCCTGCTCCAGCATGGCTGGGTAATAATTGGAAGAAATAGGATTCCAAGGCGCAAGAGCTCCCTCACGCAAAGTCAAGCTAGGATCCGGAATGAGAAGATCCATATCGACCACCAACTTCATCCCCAAGCCATCACAGGTTGGACAGGACCCAAAAGGAGCATTGAAAGAAAAAAGACGCGGTTCTAACTCAGGAACGGTAAATCCGCAGACTGGACAGGAATAATGCTCCGAAAAAAGAAGATCATTGCCATCCATAGTGTCGATAATGACATAGCCATCCGCAATCCGAAGTGCCGCTTCGACAGAGTCAAAGAGACGGCTGCGGATACCTTCTTTGTTAACCAGACGGTCAATGACCACCTCAATATTATGCATCTTGGACTTAGATAGCTCAGGTACCTCGGTCACATCATAGACCTCACCATCCACGCGCACGCGAACATAACCCTCTTTTTGAACCTTGTCAAAGAGCGTCTTGTGCTGTCCCTTCTTGCGACGTACCACAGGTGCCAGAATCTGCATGCGAGTGCGTTCAGGAAGTGTCAGAACCTGATCAACAATCTGCTCAACCGAGCTGGCGGAAATCTCTCCATGACCATTTGGACAGTAAGGAACCCCTACACGCGCATAAAGTAAACGCAGATAGTCATTAATTTCAGTAGCTGTACCAACGGTTGAACGCGGGTTCTTGCTGGTAGTTTTCTGGTCAATAGAAATAGCTGGACTAAGACCGTCTATACTGTCTACATCAGGCTTTTCCATGTTGCCCAAAAACTGACGGGCGTAGGCTGACAGACTCTCCACATAGCGCCTCTGCCCTTCTGCGTAGATAGTATCAAAAGCCAGACTGGATTTACCAGATCCAGACAAACCAGTCACCACCACCAGCTTATCCCGCGGAATTTCTACATCTATATCTTTCAAATTGTGGGCACGCGCCCCATGAATTACTAACTTATCTTGCATAACTAAGATACCAAGCCGTTAAACGACTCAAAGGAATTTAGGAACATCGACGCAGGTGAAAAGACACCTAGGAGTTTTTATCTAATTCCACAGAGTCGTAGGCGGGTTCATTTCCTTTCTAAGATATAACGGGCAAAGTAAAACTAAATGCAAATGCATTCGCTTTACTACGGGAACTCCTATAGTAGTTCCCTATGCCCCTTACTAACTTCAAAACTTCGTTAATATCGACCGAAGTTTTTTCGTGTCGCCAAGCCGTTAAGCACTCCAAAGAAAAATAGCGAGTGCTATAGCTATCTGTGGTAGCGTCGTAACACCGCCACAAGGTTGATTAGGGAAGTCGCTGTCGTGCATACGACAAGAGTTACCAATCAACTACTGTGAAAAAGGACGAAGAATCATAAGATTCTAGGAAAGGGAGTCTTTTTTCACAGAAGTGTAGGCGGGTTCATTTCCTTTCTAAAATATAACGAGCAGAGTGAAGCTAAATGCAAAAGCATTTGTTTTACTACGAGTTTGGGACAAAAGTCCAGACTCGTTAGCATTATTCTAGATTTACCAGATTGGCGCAGTGACTCATTGGTGCTAAAGCACCCAATGAACTTGCAGAGGTAAGACTCAGTTAGCATAGCAAACCTCCCAACCACTGCGAGACATTATAGAACATTATGATTTCATACAAGACTTCCCGTTCTTTTGTCCTAGGATTTAGCCCAAATTCAATGGTTAAAACATACAAGGCTATTCCAACATCCTACAACTCTTTATTATAGCAGAATAAAGTCAGTCTAACCTAAATGAAATATGGCAGTTCTCGTTCGTTTCTAAATAAGCTAAATAAATGTCAAATATAATTGACTACTTTAGTGTTCTGTGATATAGTACAAATGTCAGCTATATACGACAAAAGGAGAGTTATGAACCACGTCAAACACTACCGATTAAAGTCTGGTATTTCACAGTTGGCTCTGGCTAAGGAAATCGGCGTCTCTAGACAAACCATTAACATGATTGAGAATGATAAATACAACCCTTCGCTGGACCTCTGTCTGCGTCTAGCATGGGCTTTGAATACCGACCTCAATCAACTCTTTTGGAAAGAGAAAGGAAAGCATTCGCTATGAAAAAAGACACCTTCACCACCAAACTTATCAAGCGCTTCTATGGTATCCGCGGTCCCTTGGATGAATTTAAACTGCAAAAGGCCAATGCTATCGGAAATATGGTTTTTATCTGCTTAGCCACCTTTATTTTTGTGGGGGATATCTTCGTTGTTATGTTGACCGATAGATACCCTCTCGCCATAGCTATTGCCTACCCTGCCGCACTAACGTTCTTGCTCCTTCTCACCTTTTTTATCGTTTACATGAGATATGATGGCAGCGACATCACAAAGGTTGAAACTGATGAACTAAATGACACTGAAAAGCGCCAGCAAGCTTTCTGGAATACCCCTATCAAATGCTTTATATACTTTGCCATCATTTTTTGGATTATTAATGCGATTACGAGTGGATTTAGCCACATTTTCTCAGTGAAAACCATTGCTCAAGCACTCATCTGGGCTTTCATAATGGCATTCTTTTTTAGAGGGACTATTTCAAGAAAATAACGAAATACGGCTATCAAAAGAAGGGGGATCAACCCCAAAATTGAAAATTTTGGTTCGTATTCCCACCCTGCACACAGACGAACGACGTTTATCACATTCATTTAGTTTTTCCGCTTTGACCTTGTGGTAAAAGGAAAACCTAGCCAGCAGTAGGGAGGGGGCATCGGTGCTAAAACATCTAATGAATTTGTGCAGGGGTAAGACTAAACTGGCCTAGCCAACAAATCTTACTCCCAGCCACTGCGTCGATCTGGTAAATCTAGGATAATGCTAAAGAGTCTGGACTTTTGTCCCAGACTCCTTCTGATTCTCTTATTCTACCGTTTTCCCCGTCATATCTTGATAATCCTGACACATCTTTGCCCAAGAGTCTTCAATTGTATCCGTGACTGCAAAGAGACCACTGCGGCCAATGACATAAATATCGGGGTCAGCCTGATCGATCCTCTTGAAAGTCTTACGGCTGGACGAACCGTCCATTTCAATCAAGTAATGATAACCATACTGTTGACGCAATTTCCTTAATTCAACTATTTTTTCTAGAGCAGTTTCTAGGAAACGCTGTCCTGCAAAACCTGGATCTACCGTCATAATTGTGATTTTGTCCAATAAATCAATATAAGGGGTGAGGGTGCTAACTGGCGTCTCCGGATTGAGAACAACACCAGCTTTTAGTCCAGCAGCATGAATACGGTCAATTAAGCGAAAAGCAAGACCGTTAATAACTTCTGCATGCATGCAGATATACTCACACCTAATAGCGATTAGCTGATCCACCCAAAAGGTAGGATCAGTCACCATCAGGTGACCTGACATTGGCAAATCACTGAGCTTTCTTACTTCCTCAATAAACCAAGGCGAAAGTGTAATATTCGGAACAAAATGACCATCCATAATATCAATATGATAAGACTGAGCATGATCATTCAAAAAAGTGATTTCCTGAGTAAACTTATCGAGGTTCATACACATTAGTGATGGTGAAAAATGAACATGTGCCATATAGGGTTCCTACCTCTCATTCTATAAAATTTCAATATCATCTAAACTGATATCCTCTTCTTCAATTTCTGAAACAGCTGTTAATTCATCAGCCGTTTTATTTTTGGCAATGAAGGCATAGATAACACCAGTCACCAATACATTAACAATAATCGCAAGAACACCAGCTAAGGGATGTGACATCGTCGGAATCATCAGAAAGCCTCCAAACGGAACCGTCGAATCTGCTCCCATAGCCATGGAAACCGCACCACCAGCAGCACCACCAATCGCCGCTGCTGTAATCGCACGCGCAATATCATTCAGAACAATAGGAATAACTCCTTCAACAATGTTCAGAACACCCATGGGTACTGCGGATTTCAAGGTTTCAATCTGTTCTCTGCCATAAATATTCTTACGGAGTAGTTTAGCTACAAAATAAGCAAAACCAAAACCAATAGGCGTTGAAGTATTAACTAATTGCAGGGCCGTAACCGGTTCTTTTACTCCCGACGCTAGAAGGGTTAAGGTAAAGGCGTAAACCGTTTTATTGATCGGTCCGCCGAAATCAACAATACTCAAAAAACCTACAACTAGACCAAATACTAACATGGAAGAAGAACTAAGGCCTTGCAAAGCTGTCGTCAACCAATCAGTAAAGACCGCAATCGGAATACCAACAATATAAATCATCAGCAAGCCAGAAATTAGGGATGACAGCAAAGGAACAATGACCGTCGGCATCAACCCCTTGGCCCATTCGGGAACTTTAAAAGTTTTTAGAATCCCCAAGGCCAAAAAGCCAGCTAAGTAGCCGCCTAAGAGACCACCCAGAAAGCCAGCACTGATCGCATTAGCTGATAAGCCTACAACAAACCCCGGTGCAATACCTGGCTTACCCGCGATAGAATAAGCAATTCCCGTTGCAATAATGACAGGTAACAGCCCTAGCGCTTTCCCTCCCATCGTAGCCAAGGTATCCCAAAAGGTGAATTTCCCCTGAACCAAGGCATCTTGTGCGGTACCGCCAAGAGCCATACCAATGGCGACAAGGAAACCAGCCCCGCATACAATTGGAACTAAGTAAGAAATAGCAGTCAAGAGATGCCCTTTTAGATTTAATTTTTTCCATGTATCTTTCATAAATCTGCTCCTCCCTTATTGAGATTGTGCTATCTCAAAAGCCTTCTCTAACAGTTTATTAGGTGACTTGATGGCAATTTCTGTTGGAACCTTGATGACCTTTTTTCCTTCAAATCGCTCCATCCCCGAAATTTTGACATCAATAGCCAAAATAACGATATCCGCTTCCTGAATTTGCTGCTCTGTTAACGCATTTTCAACTCCAATGGTTCCTTGAGTTTCAATATGGATATCATGCCCTGCATTCTTAGCAGCATTTTCAAGTTTTTCCTGAGCAATATAGGTGTGGGCAATACCTACCGTACAAGCTGCAACTCCAACAATTTTCATAAATAATTTCCTTTCTTTAAAATACAAAAGTGTTAAGTGACACACAGCAAAATGGGAAAGCAGACGCAGATGCTTGATATCTAGGAAGGCTGTATACTTAAAAGTCTCTGCACCTGTAATCAGCTAAGACTGAAACCGTTGCATATCTTTTTGCACAGTGTCGTAGGCGAGTTCAGTTCTGGTCTAAATTTTGCTTGCCTCAATCAAGAACCCCAAGCAACTCCATTTATTTCCTTTTAGGCAAAGGCTGCAACAACATCTTCAACCGACTGAGCCGCTAAAAGATTTTCAACCACCCTATCCTTGCCCAATTTTTTAGCAAAGAGCGCTAAAAGTTTTAGGTGCTCTTGAGCATTGTCAGTGTCATTGCCAACGGCAAAGAGAATCACTACTTTGACCCCCTTACCATCTAAGCTTTCCCAAGGGATTTCATACTTGTTAATGGCAATGGCAACTCCAATTTTATTAACCGCTTCGCTCTTACCATGGGGAATCGCCACAAAATTACCGATGCCTGTCTGCCCTTCTTTTTCACGCAAATAGACATCCTCTAAAAAACCATCGGCATCCTCCAGATAGGCCTGCTCTTCCAGCTGCTGGCAGAGCTTTCGCAATACCTCATCCTTGCTTCTAGCAGTGAGATCTGTCAATACCAAGTTTTCATCAATCACATCTGTCACTTCCATAAATTTCTCCTTTTTATAATGACTTCCGAGAAAAGACCAGACATAGCCTATTAACCAGCTTCATAAATTTTCTAGCATGATTTCCAACTGTTTTAAATCCACCTTCCTCAATTGATTAATAAAGTGCTCATCGGCTAACTTTCGCACAAAGGTCTGAATAGCGAATTGCTCGGTACTACAGGTCTGACTGTCCAAGGCAATAGTAAGTACCAGCTGGACGTGATTAACAGTCTCAGACCAGTTGACTGCTGATGCCAGTCTGCTAATAATGATGCGGTTGGCTAGACCTGGAAGTTCAATATGGGGCAAGACTACTCCCGGTGCAATCTCAATACTACCCAATTTTTCCCGCCAGACCAAGGCCTCCAAAATAGCTGACTGATCAATGGAGGAATCTTTTGCAAGCTCCGTTGCTAGACACCGATAGACCTCTTCCCGACCAGCCAGAGCTAGATCTAAGTGAATGTCATAAAGATTAGTGGCCATAGCGAATCTCCTCAATCTTTCGCCGAATACGCCTCTGATCATCCTCCGTCATCAAGGCACTGACTAGGATTTTGGTCATATTCTCTGGTATCGCTACATTAACGGTTGTAATTAACAGCTGGGCCTCTGGATATTGCCGACTGACATCGGCCAAATCTCGATAGGGCAGAACCGATAAGATGGCTAAATCGCCAAATTGCTGTTCAATCTTGGAGCGAAGCAACTCTGAGGTTCCAATGCCAGAAGTACACATAATTAAAGTAGGAATCGGCGGTGACTGAGTCTCTTGATAGCGAGCAAAGTAGAGGGTAATAAAACCAACTTCATCCAGATTAATAGTTGGAAAACCATACCGTTGACTGACTGCTTCTGAAACGCGGCGAACCCGATCAAAAATTTGAGGATAGGTCAATCGTATATCCGACAGCATGGCATTTTTTATCCGAATCTTGTGGTCCAAACGCCTGAGCATGGGACTAATATGATTGGCCAAGTCGACAAAGATAGGAGAATCCTCTATAATAGCCTGTCCTCTATCGGGAAGTATCTGCTCGAAATAGAAGTGAGTAATTGTCAACGTTCGCTGCGAAAAATAAATCGGAGCAGACTCATGAATATCCTGAAAGTGGGAAGCCATCAAATATTGATAGAGATGATAGACTTCACTATCATCAACACTAATCCCTAATTTTTCTCTAACATCCTGAATGACTCGCCAGCTTTCTTTCATCAAGGAGTTCGTTTCTTCAAAATTCTGAAGAGGTTGATGGGTTCCCAGGAAAATCTTCCCCTTTTTAGAACGCATAATCATGATATATAAGTGGGAAAAAACATTAACATCATAAGGGTAGGGAAGAACTGCTTGCAGATGTTGTTCAATAGAATGAAGCTCAGCCCGAATAAAGCTAGCCACCTCCCTATCAATCGTTTGATCTTTTCCAAGAGATAATTGCTCCAAATCAATTGTTCTAAACGTTGGGACCAAATCCGCAATAGCCCGGCGAATATTCTGCTCCTCTCCATGAATAGAGAGAGTACGCCCCCGACTAAGCAAACGTAATTGATAGTCATTCAAAAGTTTTTGTAACTCCAGCTTATCCTTTTGAATAACAGATTCGCTGACAAAATAATCTTGGCACAAATCATAGAGCGCCAGACCTTTGGGTGCTCTAAGCAAAAGACGCTCCAAGATCAGTTCCTGTCTATTCTCAACCGTTACGTCATCATGAAGAAGATAGGATCTTTGAGTAAAGGTCAGGTATTTTTCTTGATTCAGCCAATACCCCCTGCCCTTTTGAGAAACAATCAACTGACCGTTATGCTCTTGATTGAGAGACTTAATCATCCGATAAATGGTCTTTTCTGATCTTCCCAGAGCCTGAGCTAATTGACTAGCCGTCACGTAATCTGATTGCTGGCTCAAAAAGAAGAGAAGCTCATCAATTTTTTTCCGACTTTCAACCATAATTTTTTCCCCACTTACACCTTTATTCTATAGCTTTTAAAAAAGTCCGCTTATTAAAAAATGGCCATTGCAACGGTCATTTTTTTCTTATCCTCACTTTAAATACCCATTCTTACAAAAGCGTTTTAAAATCTCGACAACCCGCTTACATTTGGGTATGCAAAAAGGCCAGCGAAAATCGCTAACCTATGCTTATCTCATCAACTGTTCGGGTCGTCTAAACTGCGGCCATGCAGGCCTTTTTGGCGCTGGATTTGGCGGAGTTTTTCTGGGGTTACGTCATTACCATCTTCATCCACCAATTTGATACCTTCAATGTGGTGACGCAGATTTCGCCGGTAACCCTCGATGTATTCCTTGCGCAATTCAGCCTGCTCCACCTTTTCTTGGCCAGTTAGGCCTTGCGTTTTTTTCTTTTTAGCAAGCTCGTTAATCCGAGCAATTTTTTTAGGATCTATTGTCATCACCTTCTTATATTATTTTTACGAGAGCACTTTCGCCAGCACCTACTTAGTCGCCAACTTATTAAAGGCTGCAACTTGACTGGCTTTATCAGCCAAGTCTGAGAGGATAGCTAAGCGATTGTTTTTCACCGCTTGGTCGTCTGCCATAACCATGGTATTGTCAAAAAAGGCATCAATGACTGGACTGAGGGCAAAGAGTTGCTCAATATTTGCACTTGCATCCTTACCCAACTCAAGCTCAGCAACAGCCTGAGCCAAAGCTTTTTCTTGCTCATTTTCAAAAAGACTAGCCTCTACAGTAGCAGCACTGTCAGCTTTTTCAGCCAAGTTAAAGACACGAGACAAGCTTTCAACCGCTGGTTTGTAGCTGTCTTTTTGCGAGGCCTCTACAAGGGCATCCGCTGCAGCTAACATGTCTGATACAACAAAAGTAGAGCCAGCGAGAACCGCTTCCTTGATGTCCTTTGGTGTCTTGCCCATCATCTTATCTACACGGGCACGGATGAAATCAAGGACTTCAGCTTTATTATCGTAAGTTAAGCTGTCAAAAGCAAGACCATAGAGGTTGTCCACCAACTCATCCATCGCAATGGTCCAGCCAAAAGCATCTAGGATGCGGACGATCCCTTGCGTCGCACGACGCAGAGCGTAAGGGTCATTAGAACCGCTTGGGATGAGACCGACTGAGAAGAAGCTGAGAAGCGTATCCAACTTATCAGCCAGCGCCAAAACAGCACCGACCTTGGTTTCTGGAAGCTCACCATCAGCCGAATCAGGCAGATAATGCTCACGGATGGCTGTCGCAACAGCTGCTTCTTCGCCTGCAAGAAGAGCGTACTTCTCACCCATAATGCCTTGCAGCTCATCGAACTCACCGACCATACCAGTCAAGAGATCAAACTTATAGATAGCAGCTGCACGAGCAACAGCTGCCGCCTCATCTGATGAAAGCTCTGCTAGTTTTGAAAGATAGTCCGCAATAACACCAACACGCGCCATGTGTTCAGCCAGAGAGCCGATCTTTTCGTGGAAGGTCACCTGAGACAGCTTAGCCACAAGATCTTCAATCCGAAGTTTTTGATCCTCATGCCAGAAGAATTCCCCATCTTCAAGGCGTGCAACCAACACTTTTTCATTGCCTTTGACGACGTTTTCCAGAGCGACATCATTACCATTACGCACCGAGATAAAGTTAGGCCTGAGCTTACCTTCCTGATCACGGACAACGAAGTAGCGTTGATGACTCTTCATGGAAGTTACAAGGACTTCTTCTGGAATCTCCAAATATTTCTCATCAAAACTCCCCATGAAAGCAGTCGGATATTCAACCAAGTTAAGGACTTCATTGAGAAGATCTGGATCGATATCAACTTGGACATTTTCCTTAGCTTCAATAGCCTTGATCTGTTCCACAATCATGCGCTCACGCTCAAGGCTATCTGCAATCACAAATTCTTTACGAAGGACATCTTCATAAGAATCTGCAGAAGCAATCTCAGTTTCTTGACCCAAGAAACGATGACCACGACTGATACGACCTGACGTGATATCGAGAAAATCCATATCAAGAGCTTTATCATCTAAAAGTACG
Organism: Streptococcus sp. ELY_137; assembly: GCF_058314515.1. NCBI lineage: Bacteria > Bacillati > Bacillota > Bacilli > Lactobacillales > Streptococcaceae > Streptococcus > Streptococcus sp. ELY_137. The sequence goes on along the minus strand of NZ_JBZFUL010000001.1, from coordinate 27,460 downwards.
GTCAAGGTGTGAACAGGACGAATGTACTCAAAGGTATTCTTAGCCCAGTGCATACTAACTGGGAAGGTAAGACTATTAAGCACTTCAGGGATGCCTGCTAAAACCTCTTCAGCAGGTTTGCCAGCTTCATTTTTAGTCACATAAACATACTCAACACCTTTGACTTCCTCAAAGCGGATATCATCAGTGGTCAAACCTTTACCACGCACAAATCCCTGAGCAGCCTTGGTGAAGTTGCCATCGCTATCTAGGGCAATTTTTTTAGCAGGACCTTTGAAATCCTCTTTTAAATCAGCTTGCGCATCAGCCAAGCCAATCACACGAACTGCCAAGCGACGCGGTGTTGAAAAAGTTTGGATAGCGTCGTATGACAGACGATTTTCTGCCAAAAAGGCCGCCATTTTTTTACCCAATTGTTTTTCACTTGGGGTTACGACATAGGCTGGAAGTTCTTCCAGACCAAGTTCTACTAATAAATTTTTTGTCATATTTTTTCTCCGAATGTTCCTTTCTTTGACATCTTTCTTGGTGGTGAGGTCGCAAGCGACCACCTTCGGTGTTCCATTGCTAATCTTCGAGCCTAAGGTCTCGCCGATTCCCTTGTACGATAAATCGCACTGCCACCACAGCGAAAGATCTCCTTTGGAGCTCACTACGTTCGCTTTTTAAATGCCTAATTTGAACTACTCTGCGTCTTCAGCTAATAACTTAACTCGTGTTTCTTCGTCCAAAAGTGGGTAACCCAATTTTTTGCGTTCAGCCACAAAGGTCTTAGCAACGATCCGAGCTAAATTACGAATGCGGGCGATATAACCCGCACGCTCCGTTACAGAAACGGCACCACGCGCATCAAGCAAGTTGAAGGTATGTGAACACTTGAGAACATAGTCGTAGGCTGGGTGAACCAGACCTTGTTCCAAAGCTCGACCGGCCTCTTTTTCAAACTTGTCAAAGTTTTCAAGGAGCATATCTTGGTCTGAGATTTCAAAGCTGTATTTTGAATGCTCGTATTCTGGCTGCAAGAAAATTTCACCGTATTTAACACCCGGCGCCCATTCGATATCATAAACCGAATCCACTTCTTGAATGTAAGAGGCCAAGCGTTCCAAACCGTATGTAACTTCTGCGGTTACGGGACCTGTCGCCAAACCACCGACCTGTTGGAAATAAGTAAACTGAGTAATTTCCATCCCATCCAGCCAAACTTCCCAGCCGAGACCAGCCGAACCTGTTGAAGGATTTTCCCAGTTGTCTTCAACAAAGCGAATATCATGCTCCAAAGGGTTGATCCCCAGTTTTTCCAAAGACTCAAGGTAAAGCTCTTGAATATTGCTTGGCGATGGTTTCATAACCACTTGGAATTGGTGGTGCTGGTAAAGGCGATTAGGATTTTCCCCATAGCGCCCATCAGCCGGACGACGTGATGGCTCCACATAAGCCGCATTCCAAGGTTCAGGTCCGATAGCCCGCAGGAAGGTGTAGGGGCTCATTGTCCCCGCACCCTTTTCATTGTCATAAGCCTGCATCAGCATACAACCCTGATCATTCCAGTATTGTTGTAGGCTAAGAATAATCTCTTGGAAGGTTAGTTTTTTTGACATTGCTGTCCTCCTTTTTCCTCTATTAAATGGCAAAGCCAGGATACAAAAAGAACCATGTCTTTAACCCTCATGCCATGTGACATAGGGGCGTTAAAAACGCGGTTCCACCCTAATTTATTACTTCATTTTATTACAATTAAACTTAGTTGAGCAACTAAGAGAAAGCGCCAGTTATTCCTTTTTTCTATTCGGCTTCCACCATTCCGAACTCGCTGAGAGAAACGATTGAAACAACATTCCTTCTTGGGGTACATTGTAGCAGAAAAGATACGGATTGTCTAGGCTTACCTCGCTTTCATATACTCAAAAATAGACATAAAGAAATCTCGACTGACTTCAAAATGCCCGTAGCGCAACTGACTGGCATAGATTTTCCAGTCTGGGTGCTGCCTTGCCACTTCAATTGGGCAGGGACGAATAGACCTATAATACTCAACATCCCGCCTGAAAGGGACAAAGTCCGGTGCCATTTCAAACTGATAAACCCTGTCATCCTTCATTTTACCCACAGCTGTGAAAGCCTGCAACTTTTGATCAGAATCCAGCGCCACCTTGGGACTATAATAAAGCAGATAGTCTCCTTTTTTCATGCGTTTCAAGGGACCGCCTTTGCCGTGACAAACTTGACAAAAATCGCCGTCAACACCGCGTTTGACATGATTTTCCGAAACCACTCCGACCCAAAATTTAACCATCTCTTTCCTCCAATTTTATTAAAAGTTGATTGAAGTCCGCTAGCTGATTGTCCAGCTGGCCAAAGTAATCCTGATCAATCGCCTCAACGAGAGGTAAAGCCTGATTCATGTACTCTCTGCCTGCATCTGTCAGAAAGACAACTTTTGCCCGACTATCCTGCGGATGCTCCCGCCGTTCAACCAAGCCTTTTTTCAGCAGGAGCTTAAGAACCTGAGAGACCGTCATCACATCCATATCCGAAAAAGTAGCTAGAGTAACTTGGGTAATCCAATCTTGTTTCGTTTCCAAAGCTCCTAAACTCGTCAGAATAATAAACTGCGGATGTGTCAGATTAACGTCTTGCAGAGCTTTTTTTACTCGGCCATGCCAGGCATTGTAGACCCGAGCAAATAAAAGACCCGTCGATTCCTGGTGGTTGTCCGCATATTGGGAATGAAAAGTCTTTGTCATGATGCCTCCAAAGTCTGTTTCAATTTTCCAACGCTTTCTGGCACATCGTCAAAAACCTGTTTCAAAAAGGTCAAAGCGTCCTCTGTCATATCGCCGTCTGTCAAAGAAACGGAATGTCTCAGACTGATGCCACCGGCAGGATTTTCAAGTATCTCATGTTCAAAAAGAACATTGCCAAAAGGCGTTGCTGTTACATCAGAAAAACACTGACTTTCACGCACTTCAGCTAAAGTGAAGGCAAGTTCAGGCATGCCCTCCAACTTCATTTTCCCCTTTTGTCCTGTAGTGAAATCACCGTCCAAAGTAATCTGTTCTAAATCATCCTCCCAGACAAACCACTGATCAATTTGAGAATAGTAGACCCAAACGTCCTCTTTTTTAGCATTAACAGCCAACTCAAAAGAAAATTTCATAAAAACTCCTCCCCATTAATAAGTATTTATATTATAAGTTAACTTATAATATAAGTCAAGAAAAAGAGGTCAGTACAAAAAATCTCTGCCTCTTTCATCTTGCCCTAGTTTTACTAGACTGGCGGTCCTTATCTTGGGGCGCCCACTTTCAGGCGCCCCCTTAAATAGTCCACTAAACTGTTTAGCTGCCATGCAAGGGATAGCTCCAACAGTTTGGGAAACTGTTGGAGGCTATCTAATCCCATGAACGCTGTTCATCCTATTTCCAATCTCATTCTCTTTTCATTCCCTAAGATTCCAAAAAAGAAATATGTTCCCGCACATGAGGCTTAGAAGAAAGCGCTTCTGTTATCAAAGCCTCTGCATAGTCCGTATAAGTTAAAGTACTTTTACCACTAACATTGTACCTCAAATGATCGTCCGATAATACCGTTTTACCCACCTTGGGCTGACCGAATCTTAGATCGGCAGGTGGCGAAACATAAAGCCATCTCACTGTTTGATTTCTTCTTAAAAGAGCGAAAGAATCATCTTCTGCTTGAGCAAGTGGCTTGAGTTCAGCAGGAAAATCTGTAGCGTCTACCCAACGCAGTCCTTCATCAATATAAAGACTTCCTGCACCGCCTGCTATAATCAAGCGCTTGTAACCTTCTTGCAATAGATCCAGCAAGTGTTGGGGAGTAGCAGAAAATAAATGCAAATCAGATAATTGGCTAACTCCAAATGCGCTGATAATAACGTCAAACGGTGCTAGATCTTCTTTTCTCAATTCCAAGATATCTTTTTTAAGAAAATACTGGCTAGATGTTTGATTAGATTTCCTCGCAACAGCCGTTACCCTCAATCCTTTTGCCAAACCCTCTTGGACAAGTAAACGCCCTAATTTTCCATTAGCCGCTAAAATTGCAATATTCATACTAATGCCTCCTTATAATTTACTTGTAACTTTTATCCATGCTAAAATAGTGTAAAACATAGAAAGGAAGTTGATCAAATGACACCAGATACTTGCCCTGTCAAAACAACTTTAGGCTTAATTTCCAGTAAATGGAAAATCCTTATCATTTATCTTCTACATAATAAAGGAACACGAAGATACGGACAAATTAAGCAAGAATTGGATAACGTTAGCCAGAAAGTACTTACAGAAAGTCTACGAGAACTGGAAAGAGATGGTTTAATCCTCAGAAGAGATCATCATCAAGTACCACCCAAGGTAGAGTACGCTTTAACAGATATTGGTGAAGATCTCTATCCACTATTAATCTCCTTAGCTGATTGGGGAGAAAATTATAACCACTTAAAGGCAGAATTATCCACTTCCTAATAGCATCATAAAACAAAGTGCCTACACTGTAAAGTAGGCACTTTTTGGTAACTAAGCATTTCATGTTATATTCTGACAAGGTAGTATTATTAGACAGCAACAAAAAAGAGCAGCCCAAACTGCTCTCTCAAAATTACGCGATTGTTCTAAAATCTCTCATTGCTCAAAGATTAATCCTCCATTAACCCCAAATGCTTAGCATGAAAAGCAAGATGCTGCTCCACAAAGCTGGCAATAAAGTAATAGCTATGGTCGTAACCGGCATGCAGATTCAGAGTAACAGGAAGCTGACGCTCCTTAGCCACCGCTTCAAAACGCTCGGGCTGGAGCTGTCCGGGATAAAAGCCATCCGCCAGTCCCTGATCAATTAAAATCGGCAAGCACCTATCAGGATCCACCTGAGCCAGTAGCCGGATGCTGTCATAAGCTTCCCAAGCTTTCTTATCCTCACCGAGATAGGCGGTGAAAGCCTTCTGCCCCCAAGGGACCTCCATAGGATTAACGATAGGCGCAAAAGCCGAGATAGCTGCGTAGCGCTCAGGATTCTTAAGACCAATCTGGAGGGCACCGTGCCCACCCATACTGTGCCCAAAAATCGAACGCTGGTCAGTAACTGGGAAATTGGCCTCGATCAACTCAGGCAACTCTTCGACAATGTAATCATACATCTGGTAATGTTTAACCCAAGGTTCCTGAGTGGCATTGACATAAAAGCCTGCTCCTTGCCCCAGATCATAACTCTCTGCATCTGCTACACCTTCACCGCGCGGTGAAGTATCTGGCATGACCAGAGCTAGGCCATACTTAGCAGCCCATTGCTGGGCACCAGCCTTGGTTGAGAAATTTTCATCAGTGCAGGTTAAACCTGACAGAAAATACACTACCGGCACTTTCTTTCCCGCTTCTACCTGAGGCGGCAGATAGATGGCAAAAGTCATCCGGGTCTTGGTGCTGGTTGACAAATGCCTATAGCGCTGGTGTTGACCGCCAAAAGAGCGGTTGCTTGAAATTAATTCTAGATTTTTCATAGGTTTAAGTAAATATTTGATAACCAGAGAAAGTGGGACAAAAATCAGTAAATCGTGGTAAAATCACGATTTTGATTTTCCTTGCTCTCCTATTGTTAGGCTCAGATTGAAATCCTCCACCGGAGTATTTCAATCCCACCTCTGCGGTCTGGGAGACCTTTTGAGGTTGGAAATAATATGAACAAAGTTCATGCAAGTGTTAGCTCTAATCAACCACTGCGTCAAACTGCTATATCTTAAATAGTTAAAGGAGGAAGGACTTTTGTCCCAGCCCCTCTTGTCTTTCATTGAGACACTAGTTAAGAGTTATTGGCCTCTGCTGTATTTTGACTAACTGAACACAGGCTAAAGCTCGGGATTTAAATAAGATTCTAGTCGCTTAACGGCTTAGCGCCATCCTAAACTTTCAGTCAATAATACTGAAAGTTTAGGATTAGTCAGTGACATAGAGAATTTCCATAGAAATTCTCGTAGGAGAATAGGAGCTTTAGCTCTTAGTTCGAGTAAGTCAGTGGTATCTTAGTAATGAACTACTGTCCGTATTGATTTGCCCTCATGCATAAGGTCGAAGGCCTTGTTGATATCTTCAAGCGGCATAGTATGAGTGATGAAATCATCAAGGGCGAATTCACCATCCATGTACTGGTCAACGATACCCGGAAGATCTGATTTCCCTTTGACACCGCCAAAGGCTGACCCACGCCAAACACGGCCTGTCACTAACTGGAATGGGCGCGTATGAATCTCAGCACCTGCTGGAGCAACCCCGATGATAATGCTTTCTCCCCAACCTTTATGGCAAGCTTCCAAGGCAGAACGCATGACCTCGACATTTCCGATACATTCAAAGGAATAATCCACGCCACCGTTGGTCATCTCGACGATAACCTCTTGGATTGGACGGTCATAATCGTTTGGATTGACAAAGTCAGTCGCCCCAAGCTCCTTAGCTTTTTCAAACTTATCAGGATTGGTATCAATCGCAATGATACGGCCAGCCTTGGCCATACGAGCTCCGATAATCGCGGCAAGTCCGATACCGCCCAAACCAAAGATAGCTACAGTTGAACCTTCTTCAACCTTGGCTGTATTGAGCACAGCCCCCATACCAGTCGTCACGCCGCAACCAAGCAGGCAGACTTCCTCAAGAGGAGCATCGTCACGGACCTTAACCAAGGATACATCCGCAACAACTGTGTGTTCCGCAAAGGTTGATGTTCCCATGTAGTGGTAGATAGGCTGACCATCTTTATAGAAACGAACAGTCTCATCTGGCATAAGTCCACGGCCTTGGGTCTCACGGACAGATGAACAAAGGTTAGTCTTGCCGGATAAACAAAACTCACACTTACCGCACTCAGCTGTATAAAGCGGAATGACATGGTCACCGACCTGAAACTCAGTAACGCCTTCACCGACTGCCTCGACAATACCTGCACCTTCATGCCCTAAGATACAGGGAAAGACCCCTTCACTATCCTGACCTGAAAGTGTATAAGCATCCGTATGGCAAACCCCTGTTGCTGTTATACGAACCAAGACTTCATGCGCCTTGGGCATCATAAGGTCGACCTCTTCGATCTTTAAGGGCTCATTGGGGGCCCAAGCTACAGCCGCGCGTGTTTTCATAAATTCCATCATCTATTCCTCCTAAAAGTTATTCTAGTAAGAAAGGTTTATCGCCAAAAACTGCTGTATATCAGAAAATACTGAAATTTCCCCATATTAAATCCTGTTGGGCAAGACTAGCCTTTTGCCTTAAACCATTAATAGTTTAACAAAAGAAAACAGCTGGTGCAAAATTCTAGCACCAACTGTTTGAAGCACTACGGCTGATACTAAAGTACTCAAACGAGACCAAATAGCGACTCAACTAGTTTCCCCATACCTGTTGACCATTAATATAAGTAGCCTTAAGTTCCAAGTCAGCATCTAAAACGATAAAATCTGCTGGGAGATCTGCTTTCAGCTGGCCACACTTGTCTTCAAGACCGACAGATTTGGCCGGAACGTAAGTGGCCATATGGACAGCCTCCTCAGCTGTAGCAATCCCCCAGTCAACGACATTTTTAAGGCCATCTTTTAGTTTGAGGATGGAACCGGCTAGGTTACCGCCATCCTTGAGACGGGCAGTATTATCCTTAACGATCACAGGCAGCTCACCCAGCATATAATCACCATCTGGCTGACCTCCAGCTGACATGCAATCGGTGATCATAGCCACATGATCAATACCTTTTTGCCTGAAAAGAATCTGACAAGCCACTGGCGACACATGATAGCCATCGCAGATGAGCTCAGCATAGGTATTATCAAGATTATAAACAGCACCCACCATACCAGGTTCACGATGGTTGAGACCATTCATGCCATTATAGGCATGCACCCAGACACTAGCACCTGCTTGGACGGCCCGCTTGGCATCCTGATAAGTAGCATCAGAGTGCCCCAGCGCGACAATGACTCCGGAAGCTGTGGCTTTGCGGATAAATTCAACCGTTCCTTCACGCTCAGGTGCTAAACCAATTTTGCACAGCAGACCCTTTGCAGCCTTTTGCCAGCGCTCCAGCTCCTCAAAGCTCGGATTTCTCATGTAGGAAGGATTTTGCGCTCCCTTATATCTCTCAGTAAAATAGGGGCCTTCAAAGTAGATCCCTTGAATCTTGGCACCAGCCTCATGGCCGGCTGTATCGGCGATAGTGGCACAGATATCCTCCAATTGCTGACTGCCGGCCGTCAGAGTTGTCGGCAAAAAGGAGGTGACACCGGTTTCTGGTAAGTGATGACTAATCGTAAAGAGACCCTCTCTGGAATTATCCATCACATCATGACCGGCGTAACCGTGGATGTGGGTATCAACTAGTCCCGGTGCAATCTGATAACCTGTGTAATCTAAGATTTGAGCAGCACTTGGTACACTCTCAACCCACTGACCAAAGCGGCCATCAATAATTTCAAGATAGCCGTATGGCTTAGTCTCATGAGCATAATAAAAACGATCGGCCTTAATGTAGGTTGCCATCTATTATTCCCCTCTTTCAACGAGATTTCCTTTCTTCATTATAATGTTTTTGTATCATTTTGTAAATGGTATATACCAGTCATCTTATAAACTGTAGTGCCCAACTCAATTTCAATATCTAAGAAAAATCAAAGATAGACAGAGCCTTGAGGTATAAGGACTCAAAACCTCAATCATTTTCATAGTAGGGTTACTGACTACAGAAATTGTAGAACCAATTCTTGATGTCTGCAAACGAGCTAGCCTTAGTCAAATCACTGCTCAAACCACTGATTTACTTTTTATGATAGTTGTCAGAAAAATTGTCTTTGTTTTTCGGTTTATTACCATTTATGCTAAATATTACAAAGTCGCCCTGGTTTCTCTTGCATAAGTAAATTTTAAACGTTAAAATAGCCATGTAATTTTTAAAGAAGGAAAATTTTTATGGACACATTAACTTTAGATTCAATGGCATTTGATAATTTTGAAGTAGCAGGTAGCAACTACTTGGTTAACGTTGAAGGTGGGAACTTTAGTTGGAAAGGCTTCAACGATGCCGTAGGTAATGGTGGACTTGCCGGAGCAGCCACCGGTGCCGCTGAAGGAGCGATGGTAGGAGCAATGGGTGGAACTGCCGTTTGTCCTGGTGTAGGGACTGTAACAGGTGCATTTGCTTGTGGTGTTGCAAATGGATTTATTGGTGCAGTTGCCGGCGGAATTGGTGGAGGAGTGAACTATTTACTGAATTGTTGAGGTTAATATGAAATATTGCATTACGGGAGCTATTACAGCACTAGTTGTCATAATAATTATACAATTGATAAATCGGAAAAAACCAAAATAACTTGTTGTGAAGATTGGCTTTGCTGGAGGATTTGTTGGCGGAGTAATTGACGGTGCGGGTAAAGATTTAATCGCCGGTACAGCTGTAGAAAAAGGAGCTGGAAGTGTTGTAGGTGCTGTTCTTGGCGGTGTTGGTGAAGGAATGGTAGTAGGAACTACCTGTGGTATTGCTGGTTCACAGCTTTAATTATTGTTATGAAAAATTTTTAAAAAGAAAATTTCCTGATCTATTTAATCGTTTTATTAGCCTTGTTGCTGTTTGCCAAATAAACATTTTGGAAAATTTGTGTTTATCTTACTGGCATTAGCGGTTTTAAGTATAATAATCATTTACTCAATAAGTTTTTTTCAACTTTTTAGAAAAAAGTAGTTCATACTTTTCCCCATAGTGCTATGGAAACACTTCAAGGTTTTTGTTTCTTTGTCCTATCATCTCATCGTGGCGTTAAGTATATATGGATTTATTCAGATAAAAGAGCTGACGAACGCAATAACAAAAATAGATAACAACTATCCGACTGAAATGACTGAACCGTTTATTTCAAAATTTTCGGCTTTTTGCCAATTGCAGTGTGGAATTTATAAATAAAGCACGAGAGGAGACGAAATTCATCTTCTCTCTTTTTAATATTCAAAGCACTAAAAGCATAGGCGTGTCCAATCAACAACAATCTAGCGTTTCTATTTCAAATAATATTAAAAGGCTCGGAGCACAACCAAACCTTTTAATTTAACATATACTCATAAATAGCCCTTACTAGGCCTTAAAAATTATTGAATATTAATTCTTTCTTTTTCAGTTCCCCACACACCTGTTTGGACTTGTAATTGAAGGCCTTTAGCATTTGCAACATCTTGGGGGACATCAATGGCTACTGTACTTGTTACAGAATTTCCTGGGTTAATTTCTTCTAAGAAAAACCCAGTATTATCATTAGCATACAAAGAAGCCTCAGAATCAGATTTATATTCAGTATCTCCCTTATAAATTTTAAAGAAATCATCTGAAACACTTAAAGACTCTTTACCATTATTTTTCACAGTAATATTTACCAATAGATAAACACCTTGGGCAGTCTCTCCAAAATATTCAGAGCCTACGCTAGTTGCTTGTGATACTGAATTAACCGTATACTCTACATTGCCAACTTTGACAACGTCACCAACTCCGTATGTCTTGCTAGCCTTTTTCTGACTGGCTTTCTTTTTAGTAGTTTTAATCGTATCGGTAACTTCTTTTTGTACCTTAGAATCACTGGTAGTGTTCGCACTACTCTCATCATCTTTCCCAAATGTACTACCAATCGCACCGATTATCAGCAGCAATACAATAACACTTAAACAACCTTTTAATTTCTTCATATCTTAGAACTCCCATCTAATTGATAGAAATATTATATATATATGATTTGTCAATAGATTACAAAAGTATTTCATTTTAATTTCTTCGTCTAAAATAAAAAGCCTTAAAAATAACTCATACATTCAAGACTTCATATCTTATTTAATCGAATTTAGGTCACAACTATCGCAAATAGAGATTTTCGTTAAGCCAGAGCTTCTTTATATCTTAGTTCAACACATACTCATAAATAGCCTTCGCTACACCTGCATTATCATTGCTTTCTGTCTCATAACGGCAGCGAGCCTTAATCGTATCCGGAGCATTCCCCATTGCCACGCTATGACCGGCAAATTCCAACATTTCCATGTCGTTAGCTGCATCTCCTAAGGCCATAATCTCATTTGTTTGAATATTTAATTGCTGAGCCAGAGCCTTGAGGGCTGAGGCCTTAGTCGTCTTAGGGGGCATGACTTCATAAATATAAGACTGACTTCTCACTGTTGAAAAACATTGACTGAGTTTATGCTCAACCCGAGATTCAAAACTATTTAAAACTTCTTCCTCACCCATGTACATCGCTTGAAAGACAATCTGCCCGCTAGCAGCGACATCATCGAGACTAGCCGCCTGCGCTGTATCAAAGACCAGACCCGCATCGTAGGCAACTAAAGCAGGGACACGTTCAGCAACTGCATAGTAGGTCGCTTCGGCTGTCAAAGTTAGATAGACATCCGGATCATCCGCACACGCTTTCTCTAAAAGTGATAAGTCTTCGCGGTTCAAGGAAGCTTGGCCGATTAATTCCCAATTTTGGGTATTGTATACTGTACAGCCATTATTCATGATGATATATTCCTCACCAGCTAGTCCCAACTGGTTAAAATAAGGAAGAACACCGGATTTTGGACGCCCGGTACACAGAACAATTTTAACACCAGCATCTGCTGCTTTCCGCACAGCTTCGATATTATCGGTCGGAATTTTTTTCTGACTATTTAACAGGGTACCGTCCAAATCAATGGCAATCAGTTTAATCATAAAGACTCCTTATCTAATATGTTATTTATCAATCATATCTTGAACCTTATCATAAAATTCAGGATAAACCTTCTTAAGAGCAACAAAATGTCCATCGGCTCCCATAAAACTGTGCTCAGAATGAGCCTGACAGACAAGCTGTCCATTCTGATTAGTCATAGTGTAATCAAACCCTAGTTTAGCTCCCTTGAGCATGCTGACGCTAATATCAATAGCAATGTTATCTGCAAACGTTGATGTCGCCTTATAGCGGCAATCTACTGCAGTGACCGGTGAAATAATACCATCGGCCTCCAACTTGTCATAAGGAAGGCCTACCTTCTCCAAGAAGTAGACACGCGCTTCCTCCATCCAACGAACATAGTTTGAGTGATGCGTAATCCCCATCCGGTCTGTCTCATAGTATTGAACCTTATGGATGTAACCTTGCATAGGTATGTCCTTTCTAATTTTGCCTCAACTATCAACTAAGATTAGCAATGGTACAGCCTGAGCCACCCGCATTTTGCGGTGCATAGCCAAAGCTCTTGACGTGACGGTGACTTCGTAAATATTTGGTCACACCTTCACGGATAACACCGGTACCTATGCCGTGAATGATGTCGACCTGAGCCATATTGTTGAGCAAAGCCTGATCGATAAAATCGTCCAGCTCCTGCATAGCCTCTTCATAGCGCTTACCACGAAGATCCAAACGGGCACGCGGACCAGTTCCAGTAGACCTTTTGACCACATTAACTTGTTTTTTCTTGCTGACCTTCTTATTTTCTTGATTTTTCACCAAATTAAACTCAGATTCTTTCAGAGTCATCTTGATCAAACCAACTTGAGCTTCCCAACGTCCATCCTTAAGCTGGCTGGTCAGCGTTCCTCGTTGACCATACGCTAACACAACAATATCATCACCAATCTTAGGGGCGCGTGCTGCTTTCTGTCGTTTAGCCTTGCGTAAAACCTTATTTTTAGAGAGATCTTCACCTGGTGTCAGTTTTTTAAGTTGTCCCTTAGCTTCAATCACTTCATGCGGCTTAAGCTGCGAACGTTCATTGAGATTTTTAAGAATTTGATCGCTTTCTGCTAAGGCCCTATCTACCATTTGGCGAACTTGTTCCTGTGCTTTTTCCAACTCCTTATCATAGGCGTGTGAAAATTCATTGTAAAGTTTTTTAACGGCCCGATTAAATTTGAGATTTTCCTGCTCAACTTCTCGGATATGATCCAGACGCTTGCGACTTTCAGCTGTTTGAGCCTCCAGCTGCTCAATGATGGCATTGGTATTGCTGTCTTGATTAGTCATTCGTTCAGCATCATCCACTATAATCTTAGCTAGGCCCAAGCGTCTGGCAATCTCAAAAGCATTGGAGCGCCCCGGAACGCCCTGCATAAAATGATAGGTCGGACTAAGACTGTCCACATCAAATTCCATACTGGCATTCTGAACATGAGCCGTTTCAATACCATAAGCCTTAAGTTCAGGATAATGAGTTGTTGCCATAGTCTTAATATTGCTGAGACGCAAATGCTCTAAAATAGCCATGGCCAGACTGGCACCTTCTTGGGGATCGGTTCCCGCTCCCAACTCATCGAGCAGAACTAGACTCTGCTTATCAGCCTGTCCCAAAATATCGACGATATGCCCCATGTGGCTGGAAAAGGTCGATAAACTCTGCTCAATTGATTGCTCATCACCAATATCAGCAAAGATTTCCTTAAAGATGCTGACCTTACTGCCCTTATCGGCTAAGATAGGCAAACCAGACTGGGCCATCAACTGGGTTAGACCGAGTGTTTTCAGCATGATGGTTTTACCACCCGTATTAGGCCCCGTGATAAGAATAACTGTCAGGTTTTCGGAAAAATGCAAGTCATTAGCAACAGGGGCAGTCAGCAAAGGATGGCGGACATTGAGCAAATGAACCGTTTTGTCCTCCGATAATTCCGGAAGACTAGCCTGATACTCTTGCATAAAAAGGTACTTCGCGCGAACAAAATCAAGATGGCCAATCAGCCATGCATTATTGCGAAGCGCTTGCCTATGAGGACGAAGCAGCTGAGATAATTCATGCAAAATGCGACGCAACTCATGACGCTCGTCCGCTCTAGCCTGAGTAATCTCTTCATTAACTTGAACAACGGCACGCGGTTCAATATACACCGTTCCTCCCGACGAAGAAATATCATGAACAACCCCTGCTATCCGGTTGCGGTAGGTATTACGAACAGGCAGCACACTTCTGCCATTGCGGCTGGCAATCAGATTTTCGGCTAGTAAATCAGCCTTGTTCTTAAGCATATCTTGTAGAATCTGACGTACTTGGCTTTCCCCTTGATGGATACGACGACGGATTTTCTCTAAGTCAGAACTAGCAAAATTCTCGATAAATCCACTATCATTCACAGCTTGCAGACTCCCCTGCAACTTAGGAAAGATTTCTAGATTTTCAAAAAGCCGATGCAAAGCTCCTAGCTCGACATTCTCCAAATTTTCATAAAAACGAGCAAGCTCAGCAGAAACTTCTAAAAGACGCTTGAGCGCAATGAGTTCATCAACATTAAGATCAGCATCTAACTCTAATCGACCCAGAGGTTCCGCTATAGTACCAACTGCTCCAACAGCAAAGCCATGTTCCTCTACAAAAAGCTGCTCCATATCACGAATTTCAACGAAAGAGCGCTCAATTTTGTCGCGATTAGTTTCAGGAAGCAGCTGCTGCAGCTCCTCTTGACCGGCCTGAGTTTGTAAATAAGGCTCAAATTGATTTTTGACCTTGGCAAATTCCAAAGCTTCTAAAATTTTCATGTTCATAGGGATATTATAACAGATTTATGCCTAAATGAGCGGCCTCTAATATACCTTCCTAGCCACTAAACCCTGTCACTCAAGCGCTTAGCTGTCACCGAGCAAAAAGAATAGTCTTAATCACACAGTAAATCAAAGTAACCTTGCTTCATCAACCTTAATTCTCATTTTGGCACTCCACTAGATCTATTGTTGCAGCCTACTGTTCAAGTCACAGCTGCGACATTCAAACATTTTGGGGACATTAAGCACTGTAGGAAACTATTATCCTATACAAAGTTCGAGGCTGGAACACAAATGTTCCAGCCTCAGTCATTAATATATCTTGATTTAATTCAGCAAAAATTTCGGGAAAAGCACGACTAATACCTTAACCAGCCAGCTATCTGCTAGCATATTCTGCAGGCCTGTAATTGGGAGGGTAGCTAAAACAGTTAAAAAAGCCCCTAAGCTAAAGAGTGCCACAAAGACTGCTAATCCACCAGCAAGCAACTGCTGATAAGCTAACATTTCAAGACGGGGGCTGCTTACAACATGGGCAAAAATCCCAAAAAATCGCCAGATTAAGTAAACAGTGAGGTAAAGGAGAAGAAAAGCTACTCCAGCATAATAAAGCCGATTTAGACCAAAGATATTCTCTGAGGTGAAAAACTGCATCTCAGCTCCTTTTGTAGGATTAGCATAAGGGACCCAGAGATTAAGAATATCGGCAAGCTTATTTTTAAAAAGGAAAGCTACTACAATCGCGAATAAACTGCCGATAAAGTAAAAGACCTGCAAAAACAGGCCTCGCCTGTAGCCAATATAAAACTGCCAAGCAAGAAGCAAGAGAACGATAAGCGAAATCATGCTTCGCCACCACTAGCTGCCTTGTTAGCCTTTCTGCCTTTAATCGCTGTCAGTTCCTTCTTACGAAGTTCCTCTAATTCTGCCTCTTTTTTATCAAACTCAATCTCACGGCTGAGCTGGGTTGATAAAGAGTTGATAGCCATCAAAATAGCAACCGTTTCATCATCTGCAGAAGGGAGAGCCTCTTTGATAGCTTCATACTTCTCGCGCGCGACCCTCTCAACTTCCTCCATAAAGAGATTGTCCTTATCAGTCGTCAGCGTCAGCGGTTTCTGGCCAAACGTAAATTTATAGCGATTCTTTGTCTTTGTCATACTCGTACCTCTTTGCCTGCCATTATACCGTAAAATTCCCCTTTCGACAATCCTCACCTTCCACAAAAAGAAGAAGGATTAGCTTCACTGTTATAGGCATTCCCAATCTGGATTTACTCTGGCAAGCAGTCAATAAAATTTCTGTGCCTTCTTTCTGCCACGATAAAGTCTTTTATGATAGAATAGTTTTCATGAATACTCTCGTCATGAAAATGGGGCAGGGAAGAACTGAACAGCTACCGACAGAATTGGCTGCCTATCAGATTAGCAACAAAAACCCCTATGTCAGCTTTGCAGCTAAAGTGCAGGGAACGACCGTGCTTGTTTATACCTCTGGCAAGGTCGTTTTTCAAGGAAGAGAGGCTGAAATACTGGCCCAGCAGTTTGGTTTGTCAACTAGTACTGATAAGGGGGCAGCTGAGGTTGATCAGCAGAATTTGACCCTCATCGGCTCCGACGAAGTTGGCAATGGCTCCTATTTCGGTGGTCTCGCTGTTGTCGCTAGCTTTGTAACACCTAGCAAGCACCCTTTTTTAAAAGAATTGGGAGTAGCTGATTCCAAAGCTCTGACAGACCAAAAGAT
The DNA here is from genome assembly GCF_058314515.1 of Streptococcus sp. ELY_137. Taxonomy (NCBI): domain Bacteria; kingdom Bacillati; phylum Bacillota; class Bacilli; order Lactobacillales; family Streptococcaceae; genus Streptococcus; species Streptococcus sp. ELY_137. Next base: position 11,169 of record NZ_JBZFUL010000001.1, on the reverse strand, counting down.
TCAGCAGATAGCCCCACTCCTCGAGGAAGCCATTCCCCACAAGTGCTTGCTGTTATCGCCGCAAAAATATAATGAGGTCGTTGGGCCAGGCAAGTCTTACAATGCTGTATCCGTCAAGGTAGCCTTACACAATCAAGCTATCTATCTCCTCCTTCAGGAAGTAGACAAACCGGATAAGATTGTAATTGATGCTTTCACGAATTATCAGAATTACCAAAAATACCTCAAGCAGGAGCGCAACCAATTTGACAATCCCTTAACTTTTGAAGAAAAAGCTGAAGGAAAATATCTGGCTGTTGCTGTTAGTTCTATTATTGCCCGCAACCTTTTCTTGGAGAACCTCAAGGTCCTAGGTCAAGAGTTGGGCTATCAGCTCCCCAGCGGTGCAGGAAGTAAGCCTGACAGAGTTGCCAGTCAAATTCTTGAAGCCTATGGCATGCAGGGACTGAACTACTGTGCTAAACTTCATTTTGCCAATACCAAAAAGGCACAAGCCTTATTAAAAAATAAAGGATAACTATTACCATGTCTGCAATTTCATCTAAACAAACCACTAAGACTTTTGACCCCCCTATTGTCACCTTTCTTAAAGAGTGGGGAGTTTTAATTTCTATCATTGTTTTACTTTTACTCAGTCGTATCTTCATCTGGAGTGTAGTGACTGTCGATGGCCACTCCATGGATCCTACTCTTGCCCAAAATCAGCGGCTTATCGTTCTCAAAACAGCTAAGATTGAGCGTTTTGATATTGTTGTTGCCAAGGAGACCGAAAAAGGTAAATCGAAACAGATTGTCAAGCGGGTTATCGGTATGCCTGGTGATATTATCACCTACAATAACGACGTTTTGACTGTCAATGGTAAGAAGGTCAATGAAGAATACCTCCAGTCTTATCAGAAGAAATTTGCCCAAGATAAGTTGCAATCGACTTACTCCTATGATACCTACTTTCAGCAGCTCGCTAGAGCGGCTAAATCTTTTACCGTTGATAGTCAAGGTAATGCTAATTTCACTGTTAAAGTTCCCAAAGGGCAATATTTCCTCCTTGGTGATGACCGTATTGTTTCCAAGGATAGCCGCCTAGTCGGAACCTTTGACAAGGATGCCGTCGTCGGGGAAGTCAAGTTACGTTTCTGGCCTTTAACCAAAGTAGGGGGCGTAGAATAGTCCTATAATAATTATGGAGAGACAGCAGAAGCCACTGGTTAGCATTTTGCCTTACTCTCTTTTTTATTAGCCCAATCAAGTTATAAACATCAAGGAAGCACCAGCTTATGAGTCACGTTTATTTTTCTGGAACTGTCGAACGTATTATCTTTGAAAATGCCAGTAATTTTTTTAAAATTCTTCTCCTTAATATCGAAGATACCAATCATCCCGACTACGAGGATAGCGATATCATCATCACTGGAACCATGGCTGACATCATGGAAGATGAAGACTATACCTTCTGGGGAGAAGTCATCCAGCACCCTAAATACGGGGAACAGCTCAAGGCCGATCGCTATGAACGCGCCCAACTGACTGCTGCTGGTCTTATCAAATATTTTGCCAGCGATAACTTCAAAGGGATTGGTAAAAAAATAGCCCAACGCATTGTTGAGGCTTATGGTGATGGCAATACGATCGATAAGATTTTAGCCAACCCTGATAAACTAAAACAAATCTCTGGACTTTCAAAAGACAGTCGAAACAGCTTCCTCACTAAGTTAAAAAGTAATTACGGTACTGAGCAAGTTCTTTCCAAATTAGCGGAATACGGTCTCAGCAACCGCCAAGCTCTCGATATTTTTGATACCTATAAGGAAGAAACACTAGATATCCTTCAGGACAATCCCTATCAGTTGGTCGAGGACATTAGAGGAATCGGCTTCAAAATTGCGGACACTCTGGCAGAGCAGCTGGGGATCAAGAGTGATTCTTCCAAACGTTTCCGAGCAGCCTTAGTCCACGCTTTAACAGAACTCTCTATCGAACGCGGGGATACCTATGTAGAAGCCCGCGACTTGTTAGAGTATGCCATCAGCCTTTTGGAGAACGCCCGCCAAATCGAGCTTGATCCTACGCTAGTTGCTAACGAGCTGACGCATTTAATCACCGAAGATAAGGTACAAAATGTCGGTACCTATATTTTTGACAATAGCCTCTTCTATGCCGAAGAAGGGATTAAAAAGCATATTAGTCGTATTCTTGAGACACCGTTGGTGCAGACACCTAAAGCCGAAACGGTATTGACCATTCTCAAAGATATCGAAGAAGAGTTCAATCTCAGCTACGACAGTATCCAAAAAACAGCTATCCAAAAGGCTTTAGCCAGCAAAATTTTTCTTCTAACTGGAGGTCCGGGCACAGGTAAAACAGCTGTTATCAACGGCATCATTAGGGCTTATGCTGAACTCTATAACATTGATTTAGATAAGGGTGATATTCCCATCATTTTAGCAGCGCCAACCGGACGAGCTAGCCGCCGAATGAACGAACTCACAGGACTGCCTGCCGCGACTATCCATCGCCACCTCGGCCTAACAACTGATGATAATGATTATCAAGCGCTTGATGACTATCTTGATTGCGACCTGATTATTATCGATGAATTTTCCATGGTTGATACCTGGCTCGCTAATCAGTTGCTTGCTAGCATCTCTTCCCATACGCAAGTTATCATTGTTGGTGACAGCGATCAGCTCCCATCAGTAGGTCCGGGACAGGTTCTGGCGGACTTCCTTAAAATAGAGCAGCTGCCACAAATTAGTCTGACTAAAATTTTTAGACAATCTGAAAATTCCACTATTGTCACCCTAGCCAGTCAGATTCGGCAAGGACAGCTCCCCAGTGATTTCACCGCCAAGAAAGCAGACCGCTCCTATTTTGAAGCACAAGCCAATCACATTCCTGCTATGGTAGAACAAATCGTTACCTCTGCGGTCAAAAACGGCATTGCTCCTTTCGAAATTCAGATTTTAGCCCCCATGTACCGCGGTCAGGCTGGGATTAACAACCTCAATACCCTGATGCAAAACCTTTTAAATCCTTTAACAGGCCAGAATGAATTTCGCTTCAACGACTTAAGCTTTCGCAAAGGAGACAAGGTTCTCCACCTCATTAATGATGCTCAACTCAATGTATTTAACGGAGATATTGGCTATATTACTGACCTTATCCCTGCTAAATACACTGAGAGCAAACAGGATGAAATCTATATGGACTTCGACGGTAGCGAAGTAGTCTATCCACGCAATGAATGGTCAAAGATAACCCTAGCCTACGCCATGTCCATCCATAAATCACAGGGAAGTGAGTTTCAGGTCGTTATTTTACCTCTGACACGCCAGAGCGGCCGTATGCTCCAGCGCAACCTGCTCTATACAGCTATTACTCGTTCCAAGAGTAAACTTATCCTGCTGGGAGAAATAACAGCCTTTGATTATGCCGTGAAAAATCAAGGCAGTCAACGCCATACTTATCTGGTTGAGCGCTTCAAAGATCCAGAACAAGCCGAAGTTAAAAACCAGACAGCTGATTTGAAGACTGTTAATAGTAATGAGCGTACTCTAGCTGTTTCTGATGACGAAACAGCTAGTCAAACACAAAAAAAGTTGGACCGTCAGTCCGAATCTGCCCTAAGTTATCGCCTTACAGACGATAACTTACTGACTATTGACCCTCTTATTGGTTTAGAAGAAGCTGACTTTGCTCATTTCTTTAAGTCCCATCAAGACCAAGTTTAATCCCCTGAACATATAGGAGTTATGCTATGATACCTATCCAAGATTTAAAAAAAATTTTTAAAAAATCAAACCGACCAGTTGCTGTCCTGCATCTTATCAATCTAGTGCTAAACAGTTTGACACTTTTAGCCTATATTCTTTTGATGTACTCCCTCCAAGCAGACCTCTATCCTAAAACTGGTTACCCTTCAGCTGCTGATGCCAGTAATGCCTTGCAAAATTTACCGGGTAATTTTACATTTAACACATTAGTAAATATTATTTTTAATGTTGTTATCATGGTTTTAGCCTTTCGAAATCAAGCCAAACTAAGGAAAAATCAAGGACTATCTGAATGGCCTTATCTACTAGGCTACACTCTCTTTGCTATCAATGTCCTATCCGACTGGATAACAGCGGGAATCACTATCAATCTCTTTTTACAAATTATCTACCTTCCTTTTTATGCTTCCTCCCGCAAGGCTGCCCGCCTTTTAAACAGTTCTTTATAGCTATCACTCACTCTCTTTCCTTGTATTTTTACCTTAATGATGAAATAAATGATAATCCTCCAGTCTGCCATTACCAATTCCTCTGACGACTTTAAAGATTGAAATGAACACACCAATTAAAACTAGGAATTAATACTTTTACTTATTCTAACTAAAACGAATGGATCTGGACAAACCAAGTTACCAGACCCATTCGTTTTTATTAAATATCCAGAGGAATATCTTCTCTATGATCTTCCAATCCTGCTACCGTAACACCCAAAAGTCGTACTCCCAAAGTTGTCCTGTCCTCTAGTTCATCAAAAATAGCGCAGGCTTCCTTTTCAATAGTATCACCATCATGGGTAGCTGACTCTAGGCTATGGCGCTTAGTCAGGGTCGAAAAATCCGAATATCTAACCTTTAGCACAATGATCCGCCCCTGTTTTTGATGCTGCTCTAGACTAGCCGCAACCCGTCTGACATTTTTTGCAATCTCTGCCCTAATATCCTCCTCGCTGTAAAGAAGTTTACCATAAGTACGTTCACTGCCAATAGACTTGCGCTCACGATTGGGCTTAACAGGACTGTTAGAAATTCCCCTTGCCTTGCGGTATAAGTCGTAACCAAAACGGCCAAAATAATCAATTAAAGTCATCTCAGGTACAGCCTGCAAATCGCCTCCCGTATAAATACCTAACTCATGTAGACGCTTGACCGACTGCTTACCGACACCGTGAAATTTTTCTATCGGTAAAGTGCTTAAGAAATCTTCTGCCTCCTCTGGTAAAATCAAAGTCAAACCGTGGGGTTTTTCAAAATCACTAGCTAGCTTGGCCAAAAATTTATTATAGGAGACGCCAGCTGAACAAGTTAAACGCAATTCATGCCAGATATCAAACTGAATCATTTTCGCAACTTTGACAGCTGATTTAAGTCCTTTCTTATTATCTGTAACATCCAGATAAGCCTCATCAATGGACATAGGTTCTACTAAATCCGTATAGCGTCTAAAAATCTCCCGAATACGAGTACCAATACTACGGTATTTCTGATAATTACCAGAAATAAAAATAGCATCTGGACAGCGTTCCAAGGCTTCTTTTGCATTCATAGCTGAATGAATTCCGTATTTTCTAGCTTCATAATTACAAGTAGAAACAACACCGCGCCCGCCAGTCTTTCTTGGATCGGCTCCAATAATAACCGGCTTTCCAACCAGCTCAGGATTATCGCGCTCCTCAACAGCAGCAAAAAAAGCGTCCATGTCAATATGGATAATTTTTCTGCTAGTATCGTTCAAGAGAGGAAAAATGAGCATACACAGGCCTTCTTTTATATTTTTGTTAGTTTATTATACAACATTTTCTGTGAGATTTCCAATCAAGCAATTTATAAGACAGTTAAAAGAATTTCAGGAACTGTATTATAAAAGAAACCCCTATTATCAGATTTTTTTCTTGTGAAAACGGTTACTCTGTGTTACTATTATACTGTAAATTGTAACAGATAAATCTGTTACTAGATTAGGAGAATTTTTTATCATGGCTACTGTCAAAACCAACACTGATGTCTTTGAAAAAGCTTGGGAAGGCTTCAAAGGTACCGACTGGAGAGAAAAAGCAAGTATTGCCCGCTTTGTGCAAGCAAACTATACCCCTTACGATGGTGACGAAAGCTTCTTGGCTGGTCCAACTGAACGGACCTTGCACATCAAAAAGCTCGTAGATGAAACTAAAGCTGGTTACGAAGCGCAAGGACGCTTCCCGATGGATACTCGCCCAACATCAATCGCTGATATCGATGCTGGTTATATCGACAAAGATCAAGAATTGATATACGGTATTCAAAATGATGAGCTCTTCAAGCTTAACTTTATGCCAAAAGGCGGTATCCGCATGGCCGAAACCGCTTTGAAGGAACACGGATACGAACCAGATCCAGCTGTTCATGAAATCTTTACAAAACATGTGACAACTGTTAATGATGGTATCTTCCGTGCTTACACTTCAAATATTCGTCGTGCTCGTCACGCCCACACTGTAACTGGTTTGCCAGATGCATACTCACGCGGACGTATCATCGGTGTTTATGCTCGTCTTGCCCTTTATGGTGCTGACTACCTTATGCAGGAAAAAGTTAATGATTGGAATGCTTTAACAGAAATTGACGAAGAAACCATTCGTCTCCGTGAAGAAGTTAACCTGCAATATCAAGCTTTACAAGATGTTGTTAAATTAGGTGACCTTTATGGTCTTGATGTCCGCCGTCCTGCTTATGATACAAAAGAAGCTGTTCAATGGACTAATATTGCCTTCATGGCTGTCTGCCGTGTTATCAATGGTGCGGCTACTTCTCTTGGACGTGTTCCAATCGTTCTTGACATCTATGCTGAACGTGACTTGGCTCGCGGTACTTATACTGAAAGTGAAATCCAAGAATTTATTGACGATTTCGTTATGAAACTGCGTACGGTTAAATTTGCCCGCACTAAAGCATACGATGAACTGTATTCAGGTGACCCTACCTTTATCACTACTTCTATGGCTGGTATGGGAGCGGATGGCCGTCACCGTGTTACCAAGATGGATTATCGTTTCTTAAACACCTTGGATAATATTGGTAATTCACCAGAACCAAACCTGACTGTTCTTTGGACAGATAAATTGCCATACGCTTTCCGTCATTACTGCATGCATATGAGTCATAAGCACTCTTCTATCCAGTACGAAGGTGTGACAACAATGGCTAAAGACGGTTACGGTGAAATGAGCTGTATCTCATGCTGTGTATCACCGCTTGACCCTGAAAATGAAGAGCAACGCCACAACATCCAATACTTTGGTGCTCGTGTAAATGTTCTGAAAGCTCTCTTGACTGGTCTTAACGGTGGTTACGATGATGTTCATAAAGACTACAAGGTCTTCGATATCGAGCCTATCCGTGATGATGTCCTAGACTTTGATACTGTTAAGGAAAACTTTGAAAAATCATTAGATTGGTTGACTGATACTTATGTTGACGCCCTTAACATCATCCACTACATGACTGATAAGTACAACTATGAAGCTGTACAAATGGCCTTCTTGCCTACTCATCAACGTGCTAACATGGGATTCGGTATCTGTGGTTTTGCCAACACAGTTGATACGCTTTCAGCTATCAAGTATGCTACTGTTAAACCAATTCGTGATGAAGATGGCTACATCTACGATTACGAAACAACTGGTGATTACCCACGTTGGGGTGAAGACGATCCTCGTTCAAACGAACTAGCAGAATGGTTGATCGAAGCCTACACGACTCGTCTTCGCAGCCACAAGCTTTACAAGAATGCTGAAGCTACTGTATCACTTCTTACAATCACATCTAATGTTGCTTACTCTAAACAAACTGGTAACTCACCAGTCCACAAGGGTGTTTACCTCAACGAAGATGGTACAGTTAACTTGTCTAAACTCGAATTCTTCTCACCAGGTGCTAACCCTTCTAACAAGGCAAAGGGTGGTTGGTTGCAAAACCTTAACTCTCTTGCAAGCCTTGACTTTGGCTATGCAGCAGATGGTATCTCATTGACCACTCAAGTTTCTCCACGTGCTCTTGGTAAGACTCGTGATGAACAAGTAGATAATCTTGTTACTATCCTTGATGGTTACTTTGAAAATGGTGGCCAACACGTCAACCTCAATGTCATGGACCTTAAAGATGTTTACGACAAGATCATGAATGGTGAAGATGTTATCGTTCGTATCTCTGGTTACTGTGTTAACACTAAGTACCTGACTAAGGAACAAAAGACTGAATTGACGCAACGTGTCTTCCACGAAGTTCTTTCAATGGATGATGCAGCTGAAGCCATTTCAGGCCAAGCTAAATAAAATCCATTTATAAAAGGCTTTGCCGCTTAGGCAAAGCCTTTTTTTTACTTTGAGATTTTCCCCGTCACTGCCCCAAGGCTTCTTTGATGACTGCAATGAGCTCATCACGATCCAAAATCCACTGAGCTCGTTCATCCTTATCGTAAGTGCGGTTAGATAGGAAAATAGCAGCTTGCTGTTCCTTACGATTAAACATAATAAAAGTACCAGTGTAGCCAGTATGGAGGAGCCAGTCCCCTTGCTTGTCCCAAGCAAGACTGCGTTCCTTATGTCCTGAAGGAGCATAATTGTGACGAAGGGATTTTGCAAAATCCTGTATCAAATAAGCCTGACTAAAGAGCTCTAAATCCTTTAACGTTGAGAAAAGGCCTGCAGAACCCGTATGAACACCCAGAACCTGCGCTTTGGGATCATGAACTCGACCAGATGGTAAACCTTTTACTGTCGGTACTGCCGCTGCTACAGGCCCAAAACCTGTTTCTGACATTCCAAAAGGTTTAAATACACGTTCAGAAAAAAGTTGAGATAGGGATTGACCAGTCACGCGCTCAAGCATAAAACCAAGTAGGATAAAGTTAATATCAGTATAGTGGAAATCCTTTTTTTCTATCACCTGAATGTTGTTAATAGCCGCTTTCAAACCTGCTGCATCTAAATCATCCCGATTCGGAATAAAGGGCTCAATACCAGAAGTATGGGTCAGGAGCTGACGAATGGTGACCTGCCCATTATCAAAGTCAGGATAATAGAGCTTGAGCGGTTGATCCAGCCGAATAGTTCCTTCATCAATCAATTGAAGTATCACAGTACCAACTCCCACAACCTTGGAAACACTGGCCAAATCATAAACCAAGTCTGGTCCAACCGGTAGGTGCCCATCCTGAGTGCCTAGATAATATTCCTGCCAGTCACCACGATACAGACCTAGACTGGCACCACGATAAATACCAGCCTCAATCTGGACCCTAATTTTATCTAAAATAACTTTCATTTACTGAACCAAATTTCTACACGGCTAGGATCTGAAAGAACAAGCACAGTCTGGGCCCTATCCAAGTAAACATCCAGACCTAAAGTTTCAAGATGAGATTTCAGCATTGATAGATCATAGTCGTCTGGAACATGATATTCAAGAAACTCAAGATCCCAAGTGCTATTAGGTTCAGCCTGTAAATCGGATCCTTGAGTTAAACGTAAATCCGGCAGAAAAGATAAGCCAGCAAAATACTGATAAAAGTGATTCGATTGCTGTAAATCAGGAACATTTAAAATAAGCTTATCCACTTGATAGTCAGATAGACCCTGAAAATTTTCTATAATTTGGAAAGACCACTTCTGATTAGAGATATCTTTCAGACTAGACACATCGTCTTCCGCATGTAGCAAGATAGTATCTCCTTCTGGCGACAGAGCTTCAAAAGCATAGCCATTGTCGCCTTTATAAAGGTGTTGATAAGAGGCGCCTTTTGCTAAAAGAGCCTCGATCTCCCCTGCCACTGTTGCTTTTATATAAAGACGATGGAGCTTTTTTGGCCCTTCTACCGCACGAACACGCATCGATGGTGACTCCTCAATCCGAAAACGATTAATTTTCTTAGCATGACCACCGAAAAAAACCTCGGTGTTTTCTTCCTTTAAAACCTTAAATCCCAGCGTCTTACAATAAAACTCTATATTACGTTCGCGATTATTCACCCGCAGAACAGGTGCTGATAAACTAATACCATCAAATATTGTCATAATACTCTCCTTATACAAAGTTCAAGACTCTTAAAAAGTAGCTATCATTTTAGAAAAGCACCGCTGCTTAAGCTAAAACGTGCTGGACTTAACCATTTTGGCTACTTGATTAAGGCCAATGCAATTGTATTTCTAAATCGTGATTTCTCAACCCGATCTCCTCCATTTTAGTCAAAAACTATCCATTTGACAAATAATTATGCGCCCTAAGCAAAAACTATTTACTATTATGTTTTTTTTCTGTAAACTAGCTATATGAACGAAAATATTATCTTACATGTTATCCAAGCAACTTTGGTAATAGCTATGTTGGCGATTATCATCGAACTTTTTCTTCACATTCGCCATAATAAAATTGATATTTTTAAACGCTTCTTCACGGGTTTTTGGATTGGCCTCATCACAGATATGCTAGATACCTTAGGAATTGGATCTTTTGCGACGACGACAACCCTCTTTAAAATTACTAAACTTAATGATGATGATAGCAAGTTGCCGGGTACTATGAATACAGCCCATGTTATTCCAGTTATGGTGCAAGCTCTTTGCTTTATTCTGGTTGTTAAAGTTGAGCCTTTGACCCTGGTTCTCATGGCAGCAGCTTCCTTCTTTGGCGCCCTCTATGGAACACGAATCACCAAAAATTGGAATGAAAAATTAGTCCAACTGATTCTAGGTAGTCTGTTGATTGTTGCAGCCTTAATCATGCTCTACCGCATGCTTACTAACCCTGGAAATAACCTGTCCAATAGCATCCATGGTCTGCACGGTATCTGGCTCATCGTCGGGGTAATATTCAATTTTATCATTGGAATCCTCATGACAATGGGATTAGGCAACTACGCACCTGAGCTCATCTTCTTCTCACTTATGGGACTCAGCCCAACCATTGCTATGCCGGTTATGATGCTGGATGCGGCCATGATTATGACAGCTTCCAGTACACAATTTATCAAGGCCGACCGTGTTAATTGGACCGGCTATGCTGGTCTTGTTCTTGGAGGTATCATTGGAGTGCTGATTGCTGTTAGATTTTTGACGAGCATCGATCTCAATACTCTCAAAACATTGGTCGTGGGGATCGTTATCTTTACTGGTATTATGCTTATCCGCTCGTCCCTTATCAAAAAAATCTAGCTTAAAGCTAGATTTTTTTGATAAATTATAAAGATAAGCTACCTCAGATGCCAGGCATTTCTAGATATTTTTTAATACTTAAATTGTCAATTTAAGTTGGACAGTTTCACCTGACTCAGAAAAACATGATAAGGGGTTTGATAATTTAAAGATTTTCTAGGAATTCTATTTCTCTTATCAGCTATAGCTGATAAGGTGTTTTGTGAAACACCTTTA